>RPRK01000133.1 GCA_003818495.1 Burkholderiales bacterium | reverse complement strand
TCGTCGGCCTGCCGCGGCTGCGGCTGCGCGGGCTGATGGCGATCCCCGCGCCCACCGATGATCCGGTGGCCCAGCGGGCTCAGTTCGCGCGGGTGCGGACGGTATTCGAGCGGCTGCAGGCCGAAGGCCTGGCGGTCGACACGCTGTCGATGGGGATGTCGGCGGACCTGGAGGCGGCGATCGCGGAGGGAGCGACCATCGTCCGGGTCGGGACGGCGCTGTTCGGTGCGCGGGCGAGGAAGGCGGCGGGAGTTTGATCAGCCGGCTCTCGCCGGGTTCCCGCTTTGTGTAGCAGCAGTACGCCGCAGGAGCCCGCCGCTTCGCGGCGGTCGCTACGCCGGCAGCGAGCGTTGCTCGCCGAATTCCCGGCTCCGCCATGCGGCGCCCGCTCCACGGGGGGCGCGGGCAGTGCCCGCTCGCGCGGCGATGCCGCGCGCCCTCCGCAGTGGCGTCCGCAGCGGTGTCTTTACGCCATCCGCTTGATCGCGGCGGAGAGGCGGCTCTTGTAACGCGCGGCGGCGTTCTTGTGGATGATGCGCTTGTCGGCGATCGAGTCGATCACGCTCGTCGATGCCTTCATCTGCGCGGCGGCCACGGTCTTGTCGCCGGTGGCCATCGCCTTGCGGACCGACTTGATGGCGGTACGCAGGCGCGAGCGCAGGCTGGAGTTGTGCGCGTTCTGCTTGACGGCCTGGCGGGCGCGCTTGCGAGCGGAAGCGATGTTTGCCATGCGAAAATCTCTTCTTAGGGATTCCGCTGCCGGCGAACCTGCGGGCAGCAAGAAAAATTCGGGAAAGCCTTGAAGTATAAGACGTATTCGACCTCGCCCGCAAGCCGCCCCCTGCGGCCCCGCTCCGGGGGTTGCGCTTGAACCTGCTCAAGTCGGCCGCGACCGTCAGCGGATTCACCCTCCTGTCGCGGATCACCGGGCTCGCCCGGGAGACGCTGACCGCCTCGCTCTTCGGCGCGTCCGCCCTCACCGATGCCTTCTTCGTGGCCTTCCGGCTGCCGAACCTGCTGCGTCGGATGTTCGCCGAAGGCGCGTTCTCGCAGGCCTTCGTCCCGATCCTGGGCGCCGCCCGCGAGCAGGGCGACGAGGCCGCGATGCGCAGCCTGGTGGACCACGTCGCGACCGTGCTCTTCTGGGCCCTCGTCGTGGTGTCGGCGATCGGGGTCATCGCGGCGCCCGCGCTCGTCTGGGCGATGGCCTCGGGCCTGCGCGCCGACCCCGAGGCGTTCCGCGTCGCCGTCGTGATGACCCGCTGGATGTTCCCGTACATCCTGCTGATCTCGATGGTCGCGCTGGCCGCGGGCGTGCTCAACACCTGGCGGCGCTTCGCGGTCCCGGCCTTCACGCCGGTGCTGCTCAACCTGTCGTTCATCGGCGCCGCGATCACGATCGCGCCCCGCCTCGAGACGCCGGTCTACGCACTGGCGGCCGGTGTCGTCATCGGCGGCATCGCCCAGCTCGCGCTGCAGGTGCCGGCGCTGCTCGGCATCCGCATGCTGCCCCGCCTCGGCACGGACCTGCGCACCGCGTGGGCCGACCCGCAGGTACGCCGCGTCGTGCGCCAGATGGGCCCGGCGGTGCTCGCCGTGTCGGTCGCCCAGATCAGCCTGATCATCAACACGCACATCGCATCGCGGATCGGCCCGGGCGCGGTGTCGTGGATCTCGTACGGCGATCGCCTGATGGAGTTCCCCACCGCCCTGCTCGGCGTGGCGCTCGGCACGGTGCTGCTGCCGAGCCTGTCGCGCGCCAGCGCGGCGAACCGGGCCGACGAATACGCGGCCCTCCTCGACTGGGGACTGCGGCTCGCGGTGATGCTCGCCCTGCCCTGCATGGCCGGCCTCGCGCTGATGGCCGAACCGCTCACGGCGCTGCTCTTCCACTACGGCCGCTTCGACGCCCACGATCTCGAGATGACGCGGCGCAGCGTGCTCGCCTACTCGGCCGGCCTGCTCGGTCTGGTCGCGGTCAAGATCCTCGCGCCCGGCTTCTACGGCAAGCAGGACGTGCGAACGCCGTTCCGCATCGCCGTCGTGATCCTCGTCGTCACCCAGGCGCTCAACCTGGCCTTCGTGCCGTGGCTTCAGCACGCGGGCCTCGCGCTGTCGATCTCGGTGGCCGCGCTCGCCAACGCCGGCCTGCTGCTGGCCGGGCTGCTCCGGCGCGGCATCTACGTGCCGCGCCCGGGCTGGCTCGGCTTCGCGGCGCGCATCGGCGTCGCGCTCGCGCTGCTGTGCCTGCTGCTGTGGTTCGCCGTCCCGCTCGTCGACTGGGTCGCGATGCGGGCCCGGCCCTTCCTTCGCATCGGCCTCGCGCTCGGTCTCGTGGCCGCGGGCGCGGCCGTCTATCTCGGCACGCTCGCCGCCCTCGGGCTGCGGCTTCGCCAGTTCGTCCGTCGCACCGGAGAATCGCGTTGAACGTCCCGCTCTCGTCCGTCCGCATCACCTTCGTCGGGGGCGGCAACATGGCCGCCGCGCTGCTCGGCGGCCTCATCGCCCGTGGCGCGACCGCCGCGTCGCTCGCCGCCATCGATCCCTCGGAGGCCCAGCGCGCTTCTCTCGAGACGCGCTTCGGCATCGCCACCCACCCGGCACCGTCGGACGCCGCGCTCGATGCCGACGTCGTCGTGCTCGCGGTCAAGCCGCAGCAGATGCGGGAGGCGGTCGCCGCGGTCGCCCCGCACCTGCGTGCGCCGCTGCTGCTGTCGGTCGCGGCGGGCGTTCGGGCCGTCGATCTGTCGCGCTGGCTGGGCGGCTACGGCCGCATCGTGCGCACGATGCCCAACACGCCGGCGCTGGTCGGCCTCGGCGCGACGGGGCTGGCGCCGCTCGCGGGCGCGACGCCTGCGGACCGGACGCTCGCCGCAGCAATCATGGGTGCGGTCGGCGAGACGGTCTGGGTCGACGACGAGGCGAAGCTCGATGCGGTGACCGCACTGAGCGGCAGCGGCCCGGCCTATGTCTTCCGGTTCATCGAATCGATGATCGACGGCGGCATCGCCCTGGGGCTCGATGCCGAGCAGGCACGCCGGCTGGCGATCCAGACCGTGCTCGGCGCCGCGCAGCTGGCAGCGACCGCCTCGGAGCCGCCTTCCGTGCTGCGCGAGCGGGTGACCTCCAAGGGCGGCACCACGGCGGCCGCACTCGCGGTGATGGCCGAACGCGACCTGCCCGCACTGGTCGCCGACGCGATGGCCGCCGCCTGCAGCCGCTCCGAGGCACTGGGCAGGGAGTTCGGTTCGGGGGACTGAACCGCGCGGCGCCCGGCGCGGCGAATCGCAGCGTCTCAGGCGAGGGTCGCGTCGAGCAGGATGCCGGCGAACACCGCCGCGCCGAACCAGGTGTTGTGGTTGAAGGCGCGAAAGCAGCCGTCGCGGTCGCGGTCGCGGATCAGCGTCCAGTGGTAGGCGGCGATGCCCGCCGCCACCAGCAGCCCCGCGTCGTAGGCCGGACCGAGTTCCTCGATGCGGCCGACCAGCGCGAGCAGCCCGAGCGCGGCGGCATACGAGATCATCACGGCGGCGACGTCGTGACGGCCGAAGGTGATCGCCGAGGTGCGGATGCCGATCTTCAGGTCGTCGTCCCGGTCGACCATCGCGTACTCCGTGTCGTAGGCCACCGCCCAGAAGACGTTCGCGGCGAGCATGACCCAGGCCGACAGCGGCAATGCGTCCTGCAGCGCCGCCCAGGCCATCGGGATGCCGAAGCCGAAGGCGATGCCCAGATAGGCCTGCGGGATGGCCAGGAAGCGCTTGGTGAACGGGTAGCTCGCGGCGAGGAAGGCACCGACCGCGGCGAGCCCCCATGTCAGGCCGTTCATCGGCAGCACCAGCAGCAGCGAGAGCAGCGACAGGGCGACGAAGAGTGCGAGCGCCTCGCCCGGCCGGATCAGTCCGGCGGTGAGCGGGCGGTCCTTCGTGCGCGCGACGTGCCGGTCGAAGTCCCGGTCGGCCCAGTCGTTGATCGCACACCCTGCCGAACGCATCAGCAGCGTACCGAGGCAGAAGGCGAACAGCTCGTACGGGGGCGGCGAACCGTGGCCTGCGATGAACAGCGCCCAGAGGGTCGGCCACAGCAGCAGCAGCGTACCGATCGGCCGATGCAGCCGCAGCAGCCGCCCGTAGAGCACCCAGCGCGGCGGCGCCGCGCCCGGCGAGGTGCCGCTCACGGCCGGGCTTCGGCCTTCGGTGCGGGCTTCGCGCCGCCCTTCGCGTCGGCCTTCGCGTCGACCTTCGCGCCGGACTTGGCGTCGGCCTTCGTCTCGGCTTTCGTCTCGGCCTTGGTCGAGGGCTTCGTGTCGGGCGTGGCGTCGGCCTTCGCGTCGACCTTCGCGTCGCCCGTCGACCCGGACTTGGTTCCGGCGCGCTCGCCGCCGACGGTGAGCCCGGCGGCTCCCATCTTGCGGATGCTGGTCTCGCCGACGCCCTTCACGCGCGCCTGGATGTCGTCGAGGCTCTTGTAGGGCCCGTTGCGGCGCTCGTCGACGATCCGCTGGGCGATGGTCGGGCCGATGCCGGCGACCAGCTGCAGTTCGTCGACCGAAGCGGTGTTCGCATTGACGGCGGCGAACGCGGTCGAGATCGACAGCAGCAGGGCCGCGAATGCGAGCAGCAGTGTCTTCATGGTGCCTCCGGTTCGGCGTCGTCCGATCGACGCCGGACTGTATCGGAGCCCGGCACATCCTCCAAGTCGACCGTCGGACCTAGTTCGGACGGATCCGGCGCGCCATGGCCGTCCGTGCGAGAGGCCGTCAGCCGCCGTCCGCCTCGAGCGCCTCGGTGCGGCGCGGCGGGTAGCTGTCCCAGTGGTTGCATCCGGGACACTGCCAATAGAAGCGGCGGGCCTTGAAGCCGCACTGCCCGCAGACGAAGCGGGAGAGGCGCGCCGCCTGCTTCTGGATCAGCGCGCCGGCGAGCGCGATGTCCGAGGCGGCCGCATCGGTCTCGCCACCGGCCTTGCGCAGTTCGATGAGCTGCTCGAGACCGAGCAGCGACGGATTGCGCGACAGCGACTCGCGCAGCCAGGCGATGGCCGCCGGCGCGCCGTCGCGGCGTGCGCGCGCCTGCGCGATGGCGCGCAGCGCGTCGACCGACGGATGCTCGGCGAGGGCCGCCTCCAGCCGCAGCAGGCCGGCGTCGAGCCGGCCCACGTGCTCGTGCGCCTGCAGCCAGCGCTCGCCGGTGAGCGCGAGGTGCGGCGCGCTGATCCGCGCCAGTTCGCTCCAGGCGTCGATCGCCGCATCGAAGTCGTCCGCGGCGAACGCCGCCTCGCCGCGCAGGAGCCAAGGCCGCGGATGGGCGCCGCCCGAGACGAGCGCGCGATCGATCTCGCGGCGCGCCTGCTCGTGACGGTCGGGCGCGCTGCCGGCCAGCGCCTGCTGGGCGAGCTCGCAGTGGAAATGGGCGATCAGGTGGCGAAGGTCCTCGCCCGCATCACGCTGCAGCCGCTGCGCGAGCTCGATCGCCCGCGGCCAGTCGCGCACCATCTGCGCGAGATCGAGGCGGTGGCGCAGCGCCGCGCCGGCATAGCTCGAGCCCTCGAGGCGGTTGAACGCATCCTCGGCACGATCGAGCAGGCCGGCCCGCAGGAAGTCCTGACCGAGCTCGAAGAGCGCGTGCTCGCGCTGGGCCGGCTGCAGATCGGAGCGCGACACCAGGCTCTGGTGGACGCGGATCGCGCGGTCGGTCTCGCCGCGGCGCCGGAACAGGTTGCCGAGCGCGAAATGCAGCTCCACCGTCTCGGGGTCGAGCTTGACCACGTCGACGAAGGCATCGATCGCCTTGTCGGGCTGCTCGTTGAGCAGGAAATTCAGGCCCTTGAAGTACGCATCGGGCAGCTGCGACGACTGCCGGATGAGGTGTCGGGCGTCGATGCGCGACGCGAGCCAGCCCAGCGCGAAGAACAGCGGGATGACCAGCAGCCACCACAGCTCGAGTTCCATCTCGGGATCGTCTCGGAGGCGCGCCGCGCGGCGCTCAGATGCCGCGCGGGCCGGATTCGCCGCGGACCGGCAGGCGGGCGGAGTCGGATGGCGCGGCGGCCTCCGCGGCCCGTACGGCGGCCTTCGTGGCCGAGTCGGCGTCGCGCCGCAGCCGCCCGATCGAGCGGCGCTGACGCAGCACCAGCGGCATCGTGGCGATCACGCCGATCAGCGCGCCCGCGGCGAAGAAGAGCAGCAGGAAGAGCACGAGCGGCGCACGCCACTCGAACTCGGGAATTCCGAAGAAGCGCAGCGTCGCGGTATCGGTGTTCGACAGCGCGAAGCCCATCATCACCAGGAACAGGCCCAGCCTGAACAGCCAGCTCAGCAGCCGCATCGCGCCGGTTCCGGGAGCGCGCTCAGCGCTCGTCGCCGTCGGCGCGGGCACGCAGGTCGACCCGCTCGCGCAGCTCCTTGCCCGGCTTGAAATGGGGCACCCGCTTCTCGGGTACCTGGACTCGCTCGCCGGACTTCGGATTGCGCCCGATGCGCGGCGGACGGTGCGACAGCGCGAAGCTGCCGAAGCCCCGGATCTCGATCCGGTGTCCGTCGGCCAGGGTCTTGGCCATCGCGTCGAGGATCGTCTTGACCGCGAACTCGGCGTCCTTCGCGACCAGCTGCGGATACCGCTCGGCGAGCCGCGCGATGAGCTCCGACTTGGTCATCGTCCCGGGGGACTGCTGATCGTCGATGTCCAGCATGGCGGCCTGCGCGGCTCCGTTGAATGTGGGCCCGGCCCGCGAGGGCCGGGGAGCCCCGGCCCTCGCGGGCCGGAGACCGGTCGCGCCCACCAGGGGCCCGACCGGGTGCTGCGACTTACTTGGTGGGCTCTTCGCCGCCCGACAGCTTGGCACGCAGCAGCGCGCCGAGGTTGGTGGTGCCGGTGGCGGCCCCGCTCTCGGCCTGCATGCGCTGGATCGTCTCGGCGGTCTCGACGGTGTCCTTCGCCTTGATCGACAGGCTGATCGAACGGTTCTTGCGGTCGATGTTGATGATCATCGCCTCGACCTGATCGCCTTCCTTCATGTGCATGCGGGCATCCTCGACGCGATCGCGCGAGATCTCGGACGCACGCAGGTAGCCGTCGATGTCGCCACCGATATGGACCACCGCACCCTTCGGATCGACGCTCTTCACGGTCCCGATCACGACGTGACCCTTCTCGTGCTGCGAGGCGTAGCTGGTGAACGGGTCGCCGTCGAGCTGCTTGATGCCGAGCGAGATGCGCTCGCGCTCGACGTCGATCGCCAGCACCACCGCACCCACGTCGTCGCCCTTCTTGAACTCGCGCACGGCCTCTTCGCCGGTCTTGCTCCAGGAGAGGTCGGACAGGTGCACCAGACCGTCGATGCCGCCCGGCAGGCCGAGGAACACGCCGAAGTCGGTGATCGACTTGATCGTGCCGCTGACCTTGTCGCCCTTGCGGTGGTTCTCGGCGAATTCCTGCCACGGGTTCGGACGGCACTGCTTCATGCCGAGCGAGATCCGGCGGCGGTCCTCGTCGATCTCCAGGACCATGACCTCGACCTCGTCACCCAGCGACACGACCTTGCCGGGGTTGACGTTCTTGTTGGTCCAGTCCATCTCGGAGACGTGCACCAGGCCTTCGATGCCCGGCTCGATCTCGACGAAGGAGCCGTAGTCGGTGATGTTCGTGACCTTGCCGAACATGCGCGTGCCGGTGGGGTACCGACGCGAGATGCCGACCCACGGATCGTCGCCGAGCTGCTTGACGCCCAGCGAGACGCGGTTCTTCTCCTGGTCGAACTTGAGCACCTTCGCGGTGACTTCCTGGCCGACCGCCAGCACTTCCGACGGGTGACGCACGCGACGCCAGGCCATGTCGGTGATGTGCAGCAGGCCGTCGATGCCGCCGAGGTCGATGAAGGCGCCGTAGTCGGTGATGTTCTTGACCGTGCCCTTGACGATCGAGCCTTCCTGCAGCGTCTCGAGCAGCTTCGCGCGCTCTTCGCCCTGCGACAGCTCGATGACGGCGCGGCGCGAGACCACGACGTTGTTGCGCTTGCGGTCGAGCTTGATGACCTTGAACTCGAGCGTCTTGCCCTCGTACGGGGTCGTGTCCTTGACCGGACGCATGTCGATCAGCGAACCCGGCAGGAACGCGCGGATGCCGTTCGTCATGACGGTCAGGCCACCCTTGACCTTGCCGGTGATCGTGCCTTCGACGAGGGTGCTGTCGTCGAGCGCGCGCTCGAGGTTCACCCACGCCGCCAGGCGCTTGGCGCGATCGCGCGACAGACGCGTCTCGCCGTAGCCGTTCTCGAGCGAATCGATGGCGACGGAGACGAAGTCGCCTTCCTTGACGTCGAGCTCGCCGCGATCGTTGTGGAACTCCTCGATCGGGATGAAGCTCTCGGATTTGAGTCCGGCGTTGACGACCACGAAGTTGTGGTCGATGCGGACCACCTCGGCGGTGATCACCTCGCCTTGCCGCATCTCCTGCTTGGAGAGCGACTCTTCGAAGAGCTTCGCGAAACTCTCGGTCTCTGGAATGGAAGTGGTGTTCAAGTGGTTTCCTGTGCGCACGCCGGAGAGAGGGAACGCCGTGGTGTCACGCTGAGGTGCCACCCGTGATGCGACCCGTAAATCCAGCGGTGTTGACGTGAAAGACGGACCGCTCGCGCGGACCGCTACCCTTGCGCCGCCCAGCGATCCAGCACCTTCGAGACCGTCTCGTCGACGGTCAGGGAGGTCGAATCCAGGACGTACGCACCTTCTGCCGGAGCCAGCGGGGCGACCGAGCGCGATGCGTCGCGCGCGTCCCGTTCCCGAAGATCCTGCAAAAGGCCCGGGAGGTTAGCAGAAATCCCCTTTTCGATCAACTGCTTATGGCGGCGCTCCGCGCGCGATTCCGCGCTGGCCGTCAGGAACACCTTGAGCGCGGCATCCGGGAAGACGACCGTGCCCATGTCGCGCCCGTCTGCGACCAGGCCCGGCGGCCGCCTGAAACCGCGCTGCAGGCCGAGCAGCGCGGTGCGCACGCCGGGGTGGACCGCGAGCCGCGAGGCGCCGTTGCCGACCGCTTCGTCGCGGATCGCTTCGGTGACGTCCTCGCCGCCGAGCGCGATCCGGCCGTCTGCGCCGAACCCGACGGGCAGCGTGGCCGCGACCCGGGCGAGCCGGTCGGCCGCATCGAGCGGCACTCCGGCGCGCAGCGCCGCGAGCGCGGTCAGCCGGTAGAGGGCGCCGCTGTCGAGGTAGTGCCAGCCGAGCGCCTGCGCGACTCGCTGGGCGATCGTGCCCTTGCCCGAGGCGGTCGGGCCATCCAGCGTCAGCACCGGGGCACGCCGGGCGTCGATCGAGGCGGGCACGGGGCGGAGGACGTCCGCCGGAGTCGGATCGCCGCTCATCCGGCGCGGGCGTGCTCGACGTCGATGCCCGCCTCGCGCGCGAGCGCGACGAAGTTCGGGAACGAGGTGCCGACGTTGGCGGTATCGGCGATCCGGATCGGGCCGGCCGCGCGCAGCGACGCGACGGAGAACGCCATCGCCGGGCGGTGATCGCCGTGGGAGTCGACCGCGCCGGCGGCGAACACGTCGGCCCGGTCGCCGCGGCCCTCGATGACGATGCCGTCGGGCGTGGGGGTCGCGTCGATGCCGAGCGCGCGCAGCCCGTCGGCCATGACCGCGATGCGGTCGGACTCCTTGACGCGCAGTTCCTCGGCGCCCGTGACCGTGGTCCGCCCGCGGGCACAGGCCGCGGCGACGAACAGGACCGGGAACTCGTCGATGGCGAGAGGCACCAGTTCGGGCGGCACGTCGATGCCCCGCAGCGACGACGAACGGATCCGGAGGTCGGCCACCGGTTCGCCGCCGACGGTCCGGGGATTCTCCAGCGTCAGGTCCGCGCCCATCAGCCGCAGGATGTCGATCACGCCGGTCCGCGTCGGGTTGGTGCCGACGTGGCACAGCAGCAGGTCGGCATCGCGTGCGATCGCGCCCGCCACGAGGAAGAAGGCCGCCGACGAGATGTCCGCCGGCACGTCGATGTCGGTGGCGCGCAGCGCGGCACCGCCGACGACGGTGACGGTCGCGCCGTCGACCCCGACCGGCACGCCGAACGCGCCCAGCATCCGTTCCGTGTGGTCACGGGTGGGCGCGGGCTCGGTCACGCGCGTCTCGCCGTCGGCATAGAGGCCGGCCAGCATCAGCGCCGACTTCACCTGCGCGCTGGCCACCGGCATCTCGTAGGCGATGCCCCGCAGCCGGCCCGCAGGCGGGTGGATCCGCAGCGGCGGCCGCCCGTCGACGGTGTCGATGCGCGCGCCCATGCGGGCGAGCGGCTCGGTCACGCGCTTCATCGGTCGGCGCGACAGGCTCGCGTCGCCGACGAGCCGGGCCTCGAAGCCCTGCCCTGCGAGCAAGCCGGACAGCAGGCGCATCGAGGTGCCCGAGTTGCCGCAGTCGAGGTCGACCGTCGGCGCGCGCAGGCCGTGCAGACCGACCCCTTCGACGGTGACACGGCCCTCCGCCGGGCCCTCGATGCGCACGCCGAGCGCCCGGAACACGTTCATCGTCGAGATCGCGTCGGCGCCCTCGAGGAAGCCGGTGACGCGCGTGGTGCCGGTGGCGATCGCCCCGAGCATGATCGACCGGTGCGAGATCGACTTGTCGCCGGGGACCCGGAGCGCGCCCCGGACGGCGCCGGCGGGCCGGGCGATGAAATGATCGGACATGCGATGAAGTTCCTGTTCGCCGCGCGACGACGGCCGGATGCTGGCGGTCGATTGTATCGCCCGGGTCGGCGCCCGCCCGACGCCCCCCGCGCCCCCGGACCGTTCCACCCGACCTCAGCCGGCAGGAGACCGACCATGCCTTTCGACCGCAACCCGACCTCCGATCCTCGCCGCGCCGCGGAGCCCCTCGGCACCCGCCGCTCGATGCCCACCGCGACGGCGGCGGCGCGGGTCACGCCCGACGGACGCGGCCCGGGAGCCGGTCGCCCTGGCACGACGGACGACCGCAAGGGCGGCGCGCCGCGCCGTTCGCTGGCCGCCCGCGAACTCCTGTCGAACCTGCCCGACGGCATGCTGCAGGTCACCGCCGAACGATTCCCGCATGTCATCGAGGCGCTCGCCCGTGACTGGGCCGAGCCGGCGCGGATGAACGCCACCATCGACGAGTTCGTCTTCGACCAGCGCGGCGACCGCTCCGGCTTTCCGCTCGAGGTGATGCTGGAACTGTCGGAGCTGCGCGCGCGCTACGAGCGCTGGGTGGGGCCGAGATCGCAGCGGGGACGCTGAGCAGGGCCCGCGTGCTATCGTCGCCGCCTTTCCGAAGGAGACACACGATGGCATTCACCACCACCCCTTCCGGGCTTCAGTACGAGGACGTCGTGGTCGGCGCCGGCGCCGAGGCGACGGCCGGCTGCATGGCCGTCGTCCACTACACCGGCTGGCTCTACGACAACGGCCAGGCGGGCCGCAAGTTCGACTCGTCGAAGGACCGCGGTGCGCCGTTCGATTTCCCGCTCGGCGCGGGCCACGTCATCCGGGGATGGGACGAAGGCGTGCAGGGCATGAAGATCGGCGGCACCCGCCGGCTCGTGATCCCGGCCGAGCTCGGGTACGGCGCGCGCGGCGCGGGCGGCGTGATCCCCCCGAACGCCACGCTGCTCTTCGAAGTCGACCTGCTGGGCGTCTGACCCAGGGTGCCGGCCGGACGGCCGGCAGGGGTTGCGAGGTGCCGGCCGGACGGCCGGCAGGGGTCACGAGGTGCCGGCCGGACGGCCGGCACGGGTCGCTGCCGACCCGGTTGCTAGAATCGGGGTTTTCGTCCGACGCCCGATGACCGCAGCGAACCCGCCCGCCTCCGCCCCGAGCGCACAGACCTCCCGTGCGGACTCGCCCCGCGATGCCGATGCCGCCCGAACCAGCCACTTCATCCGGCAGGCGGTCGACTCGGACCTTGAAGCCGGACAGTACGCGCGCCGCGTCTGGTCCGGAAAGCCCGGCCCGGCCGTGCTTCAGCTCGGCTCGCCGCCCGACGCGGCCCCGATCCGCACCCGCTTCCCGCCGGAGCCCAACGGCTACCTGCATATCGGCCACGCGAAGTCGATCTGCCTGAACTTCGGGCTCGCGCTCGACTATGCCGGCCGCTGCCACATGCGGTTCGACGACACGAACCCCGTGAAGGAGGATCAGGAGTACGTCGACGGCATCCTCGACACGGTCCGCTGGCTCGGCTTCACCTGGGACACCGGCGGCGAGGACAACCTCTACTTCGCCAGCGACTACTTCGGCTGGTTCTACGAGATCGCCGAGCATCTGGTCGGCACCGGCCACGCCTACGTCGATTCGCAGCCCGCCGACGAGATGCGCGCGCGGCGCGGCACCCTGACCGAGCCGGGCACCGACTCGCCGTTCCGCGGCCGCAGCCCGGAGGAAAGCCTCGCGCTGCTGCGCGAGATGCGCGCGGGCGCCCACGCCGAAGGCACCCACGTGCTCCGCGCGAAGATCGACATGGCGTCGCCGAACGTCACGATGCGCGACCCGGTCCTCTACCGCATCCGCTTCGCGCATCACCACCGGACCGGCGACGCCTGGTGCATCTACCCGATGTACGACTTCGCGCATCCGCTGTCCGACGCGCTCGAGAACGTCACCCATTCGCTGTGCACGCTCGAGTTCGAGGACCACCGGCCGCTGTACGACTGGCTGCTCGAGCGCGCCGCCGAGGGCGGGTTCTTCCAGCGGCCGCTGCCGCGGCAGATCGAGTTCGCGCGCCTCAACATGACCTACACGGTCACCAGCAAGCGCAAGCTGCAGGAGCTGGTGCAGTCCGGCTCGGTCGACGGCTGGGACGACCCGCGGATGCCGACCATCGTCGCGCTGCGCCGGCGCGGCTACACGCCCGAGTCGATCCGGCTGTTCGCCGAACGGATCGGCGTCTCCAAGGCCCACCAGTGGGTGGATCCGTCGGTGCTCGAGCAGGCGCTGCGCGACGACCTCGACGCGAAGGCCGCGCGGGCCTTCGCGGTGCTCGACCCGCTCCGGCTCGAGCTGGTGAACTTCCCCGAGACACTCGAGGAGCCCTGCACCGCGCCGGTCCATCCGCATCATCCGGACCGCGGGCTGCGGCACTTCCCGCTGACCCGCGAACTCTGGATCGAGCGCGAGGATTTCCAGGCGCAGCCGCAGAAAGGATTCTTCCGGCTCTTCCCGGGCAACAAGGTGCGCCTGAAGCACGGTTTCGTCATCGAGTGCACCGGCTTCGAGGCGGATGCCGACGGCCGGGTCACCAAGGTGCTGGCCAGCTACTTCCCCGACTCGAAGTCCGGCACGCCGGGCGCCGACGGCTACAAGGTGAAGGGCAACATCCACTGGGTCTCGGCCCGTCACGGCGTGCCCGCCGAGGTCCGGATGTACGAGCGGCTGTTCCTCGAGGCGCACCCCGACGCGGGCGGCCGCGACTACCGCGAGTCGATCAATCCGCAGGCCAAGCGCATCGTGCAGGCGATCCTCGAACCGGGTCTCGCGACCGCGGGAGCCGATGCACGCTTCCAGTTCGAGCGCCACGGCTACTTCGTGGCCGACCGGATCGACCACCGCCCCGAAGCACCGGTCTTCAACCTGTCGGTGACGCTGAAGGATTCGTGGGGCGCGAGGAAGTGAACCGGGACAGCCGGCGCTAGACGTCGTCCGCCACGAACG
>RPRK01000132.1 GCA_003818495.1 Burkholderiales bacterium | reverse complement strand
TCCGGGTGCACCTCGCGAGCCGCGGCCATGCGCTGGTCGGCGACACCACGTACGGCGGCCGCGTGCGCGCCGGCTTCGCTCGCCAGGCGCTGCACGCCTGGCGCCTGGAGTTCGAGCATCCGACGCGCGCGGTCCCGATGCGCTTCGCGAGTCCGCCGCCGGCGGACCTGGTCGCGCTGCTCGCCGCGCTCGGGCTGCCCGAGCCCGATCCCTCGGTCGACCTCGCCGGCAGCGCGCGGTGATCGGACCCGCGACCCTGCCCGGCATCGTGCCGGACTGGCCCGTCGCGAACGCGGTCAGGGCCTTCGTGACCACGCGCGCCGGCGGTGTCAGCGCGGGCGCGTTCGGCCTCGTGGATGGGGCGGCAGGCGGCCTGAACCTCGGCGATCACGTCGGAGACGATGCCGATGCGGTGCGCGAGAACCGCTCGCGTCTCGAGGCGTCGCTGCCGGGCCGGGTCCGCTGGCTGCGTCAGGTCCATGGCGTCGCCGTGCACGATGCGGACGGACCGGAGCCGGTCGAGCCGCCGGTCGCCGACGCTGCCGTCACGACGACCCCGGGCACGGTCGTGGCGGTCATGACCGCCGACTGTCTGCCGATCCTGCTGGCCGACGCGCAGGGCCGTGCGGTCGGCGTCGCGCATGCGGGCTGGCGGGGGCTCGCCGCCGGGGTCGCCGAGACCACGGTCGATGCGCTGCGCGCGCGGGTCGGTGCCGATGCGCGCATCCAGGCGTGGCTCGGTCCGGCCATCGGGCCGACGGCCTTCGAGGTCGGCGACGACGTGCGCCAGGCGTTCTGCGATCTCGATGCGTCGGCGGCCACGGCCTTCCTGCCCGGGCCCGCGGCCGGCAAGTGGTGGGCAGACCTGTTCGCCCTGGCGCGGCTGCGGCTCGCGTCGCGCGGCGTGACCGACGTGCGCGGCGGCGCGCTGTGCACCGTCACCGATGCGGCGCGCTTCTATTCGCACCGCCGCGACCGCTCGAGCGGTCGCCTCGCCTCACTCGTCTGGCTCGCCCGCTGAGCGTCGGTTGCGGCGCCGCTGCGGCGTGCCGACGAGCCACAGGAAGAGCGCGAGCGGTGCGAGTCCGTAGAAGGCGAAGGTCGCGATGCCCGCGACGACCGAGGTCTCGGTCAGCGCCATCATCAGGACGACATACAGCCAGGCGATGGCGACGATGTACACGGGTGAGGGCCTCGGCGCGCGTGGACAAGCGGTTTGGCCGCGCGCAAGATTCACGAAAGGTCTCCGCAGCATAATGCGGGCCGAAGACGCCACCAGGGGAGTCCATGGCTGCAGCACGGCAACAGCGCCCGAAGAGGGCGACGGCATCGTCGTCACCGAAGCGCGCGCCGGGTCAGGGCGCGGCGCGTGCCGCCACGGTCGCTTCGTCGGATCCCCTGCCCGCAGACGCCCCGGTGCCGCCGGTCCGGCGCACCGCCCGGGGCACGGCCAAGGCCGCTTCCGCCGATGCCGCCACCCGCGGCCAGGCGACGACGCCCGCATCGCCCCCGCCGAAGCCCGCGTCGCCCCCGCCGAAGCCCGCGTCGCCTCCCTCGAAGCCCGGCGCCGCGAAGCGCCGGGCCGGCGGCACGCGTGCGCCCGCTGCCGCGGCGACGCGCGACACGGCTGCCCCGCCCGAGGCCGCCGTCCGCTCCGCAGTGCCGCCGTCCTTCGTCGCGAAGGACCTCGCCCCGACCTC
The DNA here is from genome assembly GCA_003818495.1 of Burkholderiales bacterium. Lineage (GTDB taxonomy): Bacteria > Pseudomonadota > Gammaproteobacteria > Burkholderiales > Burkholderiaceae_E > UBA4615. The sequence continues at coordinate 11,981 of RPRK01000132.1, read as the reverse complement.
GGCCGGCGCCTTCCCGATGTGGAGCATCGACCCGACCCGACTGCTGTCGCTGCAGAACGAGTACGCGACGCGGCTGCAGGATCTGTGGTCGGGGTTCCTCAAGCCCGAGGGCGCGCCGCCCGCACTCGGCGACAAGCGCTTCTCGGCGCCCGAGTGGACGAAGCAGACGCCGTTCGCCTGGAGCGCCGCGCTCTACCTGCTGAATGCCGACTTCCTGCAGCGCATGGCCGACTCGGTCGATGCCGACGCCAAGACGCGCGAACGGATCCGCTTCTTCACGCAGCAGTGGGTCGACGCGCTGTCGCCGTCCAACTTCCTGCCGACCAACCCCGAGGCGCAGCAGCTGCTGCTCGACTCGAACGGCGACAGCCTGCGGCACGGCATCGAGAACCTCCTCGCCGACATCGGCAAGGGCCACATCTCGATGACCGACGAGAGCGCATTCGAGGTGGGCCGCAACGTCGGCACCTCGAAGGGCGCGGTGGTCTTCCGCAACGACGTGATCGAGCTGATCCAGTACTCGCCGAGCACGCCGACCGTCGGCACCCGGCCGCTGCTGCTGGTGCCGCCGTTCATCAACAAGTACTACATCCTCGACCTGCAGCCCGAGAACTCCTTCGTCGCACACGCCGTCTCGCGCGGGCATACGGTGTTCCTCGTGTCCTGGATCAACGCGCAGCCCGAACACGGCAAGCTCACCTGGGACGACTACATCGAGCGCGGCATCGTCGAGGCGATCCACCGCGTGCAGACGATCTCGCGCAGCGACACGATCAACGCGCTCGGCTTCTGCGTGGGCGGCACCATCCTCGCCACCGGCCTGGCGGCCCTGGCGGCGCGGGGCGAGAAGCCGGTCGCGTCGCTCACGCTGATGACCACGCTGCTCGACTTCGAGGAACCCGGCGTGCTCGGCGTGTTCATCGATCCGGCGCAGGTCGGCTGGCGCGAGCAGACGCTCGGCGACGGCGGTCTCATGACGGGCCAGGAGCTGGCGACGACCTTCTCGTTCCTGCGTCCGAACGACCTGGTCTGGAACTACGTCGTCGCCAACTACCTGAAGGGCAAGGCGCCGCCGGCCTTCGACCTGCTGTACTGGAACTCGGACGGCACCAACCTGCCGGGTCCGCTGTACTGCTGGTACCTGCGGCACATGTACCTGCAGAACGAGCTGCGGGTCCCGAACGCGCTGACCTGCATGGGCGAGAAGATCGACCTGCGGCGCATCGACGTGCCGACCTACATCTTCGGCGCCCGGGAAGACCACATCGTCCCGTGGCGTGCGGCCTACGGCTCGACCCAGCTCCTGTCGAACCGCCTGCGCTTCGCCCTGGGCGCCTCGGGGCACATCGCCGGCGCGATCAACCCCGCCTCGAAGAACAAGCGCAGCTACTGGATCGGCGAGTCGCTGCCGGCCTCGCCGGACGCCTGGCTCGCCGGTGCGGTCGAGCATCCCGGCAGCTGGTGGAACGACTGGGCGGCCTGGCTGGAGGCCTTCAAGGGGCCGGAGCAGCCGGCGCCGGCCCGACTCGGCGACGCCGCGAACCCGCCGCTGGAGCCCGCCCCCGGGCGGTACGTGAAGATGAAGGCGAAGCCCGCGACCGGGACCGCCGGGACAGTCCCTCAACCGTGAACCAACGCCCGGGAAACGGGCCCGATGGAGACAGACGATGAGCAAGCTCGCATATGTGACCGGTGGCATGGGTGGCATCGGTACCGCGATCTGCCGCAAGTTCCACGACATGGGCTACACCGTGATCGCCGGCTGCGGCCCGACCCGCAATTTCGACAAGTGGCTGTCGGAGCAGAAGGCCGAGGGCTACTCGTTCATCGCCTCGGTCGGCAACGTCTCCGACTGGGAGTCGACCAAGGCCGCGTTCGACAAGATCAAGGCCGAGTACGGCAACCCCGACGTGCTGGTCAACAACGCCGGCATCACCCGTGACGGCGCCTTCCGCAAGATGTCGCTCGACGACTGGAACGCGGTCATCTCCACCAACCTGAACAGCCTGTTCTGCGTGACCAAGCAGGTCATCGACGGCATGCTCGACAAGGGCTGGGGACGGGTCATCAACATCTCGTCTGTCAACGGCGAGAAGGGCCAGTTCGGCCAGACCAACTACTCGGCGGCCAAGGCCGGCATGCACGGCTTCACCATGGCGCTCGCCCAGGAAGTCGCCTCGAAGGGCGTCACGGTGAACACCGTTTCCCCGGGCTACATCGCGACGGACATGGTGATGGCCGTCCGCGAGGACGTCCGCGAGAAGATCATCCAGACCATTCCGGTCAAGCGACTCGGACGCGCCGAGGAGATCGGCTCGATCTGCGGCTGGCTGTCCACCGACGACGCCGGCTACACCACCGGGGCCGACTTTTCGTGCAACGGGGGCCTTCATATGGGATGATGCGACGCGGCAAAGACCCCGGAGACATCGATGGCAAATGCCTCGAGATTGATCAAGAAGTACCCGAATCGGCGCCTCTACGACACGCAGACGAGCGCGTACATCACGCTCGCCGACGTCAAGCAACTGGTGCTCGACAGCGAGGACTTCCGGGTCATCGATGCCAAGTCCGAGGACGACCTGACGCGCAGCATCCTCCTGCAGATCATCCTCGAGGAGGAGGCCAGCGGTGCGCCGCTGTTCTCCTCCCAGATGCTCTCGCAGATCATCCGGTTCTACGGCCACGCCATGCAGGGCATGATGGGCACGTACCTCGAGAAGTCGATGGGCGCGTTCGTCGAGGTCCAGCAGAAGTTCCAGGACCAGTCGAAGGCCTTCTACGACCCCAAGGGGCTGGGCGCGAGCCCCGAGCTCTGGACCCAGTTCATGCAGGTCCAGGCGCCGATGATGCAGGGCATGATGAGCCACTACATCGACCAGTCGAAGAATCTGTTCGTGCAGATGCAGGACCAGATGCAGCAGCAGGCCCGGTCGGTGTTCCAGAACTTTCCGTTCCCCGGCGCGCCGGGCGGGCCTCCCCCGGGCGCGCCGCCTTCGTCCTCCGCTTCCTCCCCTTCGTCCGGCCCGCCCGGCGAGACCGGCAAGAAGTGACCTAGGCGGGCAGCGGGCAGCCGGTCGGCGATCCGCGCCGCCCGCGCGCTAGAATCGGCGGTTTGACCGAACCGGGCCTCGCAGGTCCGTCCGCGATGCCCTCCGTTCCCGTCAAGCGGCCCCGCGCCGAGCCCCGCGCCGCCTCAGCATCGACCTCGGGCGCCGCGCCGCGCGTGGGCTTCGTCAGCCTCGGCTGCCCGAAGGCGCTGGTCGATGCCGAGCGCATCGTCACGCAGCTTCGGGCCGAGGGCTACGTCATCTCGCCGAGCTACCAGGACTCCGATCTGGTGGTGGTGAACACCTGCGGCTTCATCGACGACGCGGTGCGCGAATCGCTCGACGCGATCGGCGAGGCGCTGGCCGAGAACGGCAAGGTCATCGTCACCGGCTGCCTGGGTGCCAAGGCGGGCGCGGAGGGCGGCAGCCTGGTCGCCGAGACCCATCCGAGCGTGCTCGCCGTCACCGGCCCGCACGCGCTCGAGGAAGTGATGGGCCACGTGCACACCCACCTGCCGCGGCCGCACGACCCCTTCGTCGATCTGGTGCCCGACGGCGGCGTCAAGCTCACGCCGCGGCACTACGCCTACCTGAAGATCTCCGAAGGCTGCAACCACCGCTGCAGCTTCTGCATCATCCCGTCGATGCGTGGCGATCTGGTGAGCCGCCCGATCGGGGAGGTGGTCCGCGAGGCGCAGGCGTTGCTCAAGGCCGGCGTCAAGGAGCTCCTGGTGATCTCGCAGGACACCAGCGCCTACGGCGTCGACCTCCGCTACCGGACCGACTTCGTCGACGGGCGCCCGGTCCGCACCCGGATGACCGAACTGTGCCGGGAGCTCGGCCGGGTCGCGAAGGATCACGGCGCCTGGGTCCGGCTGCACTACGTCTACCCGTATCCGCATGTCGACGAGGTGCTCGAGCTGATGGCCGAGGGCAGCGTGCTGCCCTACCTGGACGTGCCGTTCCAGCACTCGCATCCGGAGGTCCTCAAGCGCATGAAGCGACCTGCCAGCGGCGAGCGCAATCTCGAGCGCATCCAGGGCTGGCGCAGGATCGTGCCCGAACTGACCGTGCGCAGCACCTTCATCGCCGGCTTCCCGGGCGAGACCGAGGCGCAGTTCGAGGATCTGCTCGCCTTTCTCAAGGAGGCCGAGCTCGACCGGGTCGGCTGCTTCGCCTATTCGCCCGTCGAAGGCGCGACCGCGAACGCGCTCGACGGCGCGCTGCCCGACGAGGTGCGCGAGGACCGTCGAAAGCGGTTCATGCAGGTCCAGCAGCGGATCAGCCGGCGCCTCCTCAAGCGCAAGGTCGGCAGCGTCCAGCGCGTGCTGATCGACGCGGCCGGCGCGGAGGGTGCGGTCGGACGCTCGTCGGCGGACGCGCCCGAGATCGACGGGGTGGTGCACATCGCGCCCCATCCGTCCCTGAAGGCGGGCAGCTTCGTCGACGTGCTCATCGAGGCGTCCGATGCCCACGATCTGTTCGGTGCGGTCGCCGACGCCGGACAGGGCGGATCGGCAGCGACACCGCCGGCGCCGGCCCAGGCGCCGCGCAAGCGGGCGGCCGCGCGCCGCTGAGCCGCTGAGCCGAGGCGCGATGGGCCGTCCGCCCGCTCCGAGCGTCCGGTACCGCCGCAGGGTCGTGGCGCTGCTCGCGGGCCTCCTGGCCACGGCCGGACCCGTGCGCGCGCAGGGCCGGGTGTCCGAGTCCGGGGGGCAGGGCGGCCTGGATGCGGCCCTGCTCCGGGCGGCGGCCGCCGGTGATGCGACCGAGGTCGCCCGCCTGCTGGGCGAGGGCGCGAGCGTCGGTGCCCGGGACCTGCGCGGGCGGACCCCCCTGCTGGTGGCGACCGATGCGGATCATCCCGCCGTGGCCCGCGCGCTGATCGCCGCGGGCGCGGACGTGAACGCGCAGGATTCGCAGCGCGACAGCGCGTTCCTGCTGGCCGGCGCCCGCGGGCGGGTCGAGATCCTGCGCATGACGATCGCGGCCGGCGCGGACCTGAAGAGCCGGAACCGCTATGGCGGCACCGCGCTGATCCCCGCCTGTCACTACGGCCACGTCGAGGCCGTCCGGGTGCTGCTGCAGACCGCGATCGACGTCGACCACGTCAACGACCTGGGCTGGACGGCTCTGCTGGAGGCGGTCATCCTCGGTGACGGCGGCCCCGCGCACGCGGAGATCGTGCGGCTGCTGCTCGCGCGGGGCGCCGATCCGTCGAAGCCCGACCGCGACGGCGTCACGCCGCTCGGCCATGCCGCGCGGCGCGGACAGCGCGAGGTCGAGCGCCTGCTGCGCACGGCGGGTGCCCGCTGACCGGACCGCCATTCCCCGATGACAAGGAGACGACGATGACCGAATCGACCAAGTACCTGCTCCCCGAGAACCGCATCCCGAAGCGCTGGTACAACATCCAGGCCGACCTGCCCAAGCCGCTGCCGGCGGTGCTGCACCCCGGCACGCTGCAGCCGGTGGGGCCCGACGACCTCGCCCCGCTGTTCCCGATGGAACTGATCATGCAGGAGGTCACCACCGAGCGCGAGGTGGAGATCCCCGAGCCGATCCGGGACGTCTACCGGCTGTGGCGGCCCGCGCCGATGTACCGCGCGCACCGGCTGGAGAAGGCGCTCGGCACGCCCGCGAAGATCTTCTACAAGTACGAGGGCGTGAGCCCCGCCGGTTCGCACAAGCCGAACACCGCGGTCGCGCAGGCCTTCTACAACAAGGAAGCCGGCGTCAAGCGGCTCTCGACCGAGACCGGCGCGGGGCAGTGGGGCACGTCGCTGTCCTTCGCCGGAAGCCTGTTCGGCCTCGAGGTCCTGGTGTTCCAGGTGCGGGTGTCGTACGACCAGAAGCCCTACCGGCGCGCGCTGATGGAAACCTACGGCGCGCGCTGCCTGCCGTCGCCGTCGTCCGAGACCGCCTACGGACGCAGCGTGCTCGAGCGCACCCCGAACCATCCGGGGTCGCTGGGCATCGCCATCTCGGAGGCGGTCGAGGTGGCTGTGCAGCGCGACGACACGAAGTACGCCCTCGGCTCGGTGCTGAACCACGTGCTGCTGCACCAGACGATCATCGGCCTGGAATCGATGGAGCAGATGGAGATGGCCGGCGCCTGGCCGGACGTGGTGGTCGGCTGCACCGGCGGCGGCTCGAACTTCGCGGGCATCGCGTTCCCCTTCATCGGCGACGGCCTGCGCGGCGGGCGCAAGCCCAGGATCGTCGCGGTCGAGCCGGCGGCCTGCCCGTCGCTCACCCGAGGCCGGTACGCGTACGACTTCGGCGACACCGCGCACATGACGCCGCTGACCAAGATGCACACGCTCGGCTCGACCTTCACGCCGCCCGGCTTCCACGCCGGCGGTCTGCGCTATCACGGCATGGCGCCGCTGGTCTCGCACCTGAAGGAACTCGGGCTGATCGAGGCGACCGCGTACCACCAGACCGAGTGCTTCGCCGCCGGCGTGACCTTCGCGCGAGCCGAGGGCATCGTGCCGGCGCCCGAGGCCAACCATGCGGTGAAGGGGGCGATCGAGGAGGCGCTGCGGTGCAAGCGGGAAGGGCGGTCGGAGACGATCCTCTTCAACCTGTGCGGCCATGGCCATTTCGACATGCAGGCCTACATCGACTACGCCGCCGGCAAGCTCACGGACCAGCAGTACGACCCCCAGGAGCTCGCGATGGCGCTGGCGGGACTGCCGAGCGTGCCCGAACCGGCCTGAGCCGGTTCGAACCTGCCTGGGCCGGCCTGAGCCGGTTCGCACCGGGAGGGGGCCGCGGCTGCGGCCCCCTCTCAGCCCTCGAAGAACTCGAGGATCGCGTCCAGCCCGCAGTGGTTGATCGCGTGGGTGGTCTCGTCGCGCACGATGGGCTTGGCGTGGAAGGCGACAGACAGTCCGGCGATCGACATCATGCGCAGATCGTTCGCGCCGTCGCCGACGACGATCGCCTGCGCGGGCGTGCAGCCCAGCTGTGCGCAGGTCTGTTCGACGATGCGCTGCTTGGCATCGGCATTGACGATCGGGCCCAGCAGCCGGCCGGTCAGCCGACCCTCCGCGACCTCGAGCAGGTTCGAGCGCGCGAGATCCAGGCCGAGCCGCCTGCGCAGCCGCTCGGTGAAGAAGGTGAAGCCGCCCGAGACCACCAGCGTGCGCAGGCCCGCCGCGCGCAGCGCCCCCACCAGCGGCTCGGCGCCGGGCGACAGCCGGACCCGCTCTTCCCAGACGCGCTCGAGCGTCGACTCGGGCAGGCCCGCGAGCAGCGCGACCCGCCGTCGCAGGCTCTCGTCGTAGTCGGTGATCTCGCCGCGCATCGCCGCCTCGGTGATCGCGGCGACCTCGGCCTTGCGGCCGACGTAATCCGCGATCTCGTCGACGCATTCGATGGTGATGAGCGTCGAATCCATGTCGAACGCGGCCAGCCGGAAGTCGGCGAGCCGCAGGCCGGGGGCGACCACCTCGGCATCGACCCGCCAGGCGTCGGCGAGCGTCGACAGGCGATCGCCGTCGAGCCGCGCGTCCGCCCAGCGGGCGAGCGACGGCGTGCGCCGCTCGGGGGGCGCGCCGACTGCGGCGGAGAACGCGGCGACCGCGTCGTCGGCGAGGCGAGGGTGCTGGACGAGGAGCCGGCTCACGAGGACAGCGCCTTGAGGATCTCGCGCAGCCGCTGCACGCGCTGCGCCAGGTCGGCGGTCTTGAGCGTGAACCGCAGCCGATCCTGTCCCGAGAGCTTCACGTCGCGGCGCGACTGGATGAACCGGATGATCTTCTCGGGCGGCAGCGGCGGGTTCGGCACGAAGGTCATCACCACCGCCTCGGCGGCGGCGTCGATGCGGGCCACGCCGAGCGGCGCCGACAGGATCCGCAGCCGGTGCGTCTCGATCAGCGCGCGGGCCGGCTCGGGCAGCTTGCCGAAGCGGTCGACCAGCTCCTCCTGCATGCCGTCCAGGGCGTCGAGCGTCGTGCAGTTGGCCAGCCGCTTGTAGAGCGTCAGCCGTTCGTTCACATCGCCGCAGTAGTCGGCCGGCAGCAGCGCGGGCACGTGCAGGTTGATCTCGGTCACTGCCTCGAGGGGGGCCGACAGGTCGGGCTCGCGGCCGTTCTTCAGCGCGCGCACCGCCTGGTTCAGCATGTCGGCGTACAGACCGAAGCCCACCTCCTGCATGTCGCCCGACTGCGAGTCGCCGAGCACCTCGCCGGCGCCGCGGATCTCGAGGTCGTGCATCGCCAGGAAGAAGCCCGAGCCGAGCTCCTCCATCGCCTGGATCGCCTCGAGCCGCTTGGTGGCGTCCTTGGTGATCGCCCCTTCGTCGGGGATCAGCAGGTAGGCGTAGGCCTGGTGGTGCGAACGGCCGACACGACCGCGCAGCTGATGCAGCTGCGCGAGGCCGAACTTGTCGGCACGGTGCATCACGATGGTGTTGGCGGTCGGCACGTCGATGCCGGTCTCGATGATCGTCGTGCACAGCAGCACGTTGGCGCGCTGCGCGTGGAACTCGCGCATCACCCGCTCGAGCTCGCGCTCGTTCATCTGGCCGTGCGCCACCACCACCCGCGCTTCGGGCACCAGCTTCTCGAGCATCTGGCGCCGGTTCTCGATCGTCTCGACCTCGTTGTGCAGGAAGTAGGCCTGCCCGCCTCGCCGCAGCTCGCGCAGCAGCGCCTCGCGGATCGTGCCCTCGGTCTCGGCCCGCACGAAGGTCTTGATGGCGAGCCGCTTCTGGGGTGCGGTGGCGATCACCGAGAAGTCGCGGATGCCCTCGAGGCTCATCGCGAGCGTGCGCGGGATCGGCGTCGCGGTCAGGGTGAGCACGTCGACTTCGGCGCGCAGCGCCTTGAGGGCCTCCTTCTGGCGCACGCCGAAGCGGTGTTCCTCGTCGATGATCACCAGCCCCAGACGCTTGAAGGCCACGTCCTTGCCCAGCAGCTTGTGGGTGCCGATGACGATGTCGATCGTGCCGTCGGCCAGCCCCTCCATCGCCGCGCGGATCTCCTTCGGACTGCGGAACCGGGACAGCTCGGCGAGCTTGATCGGCCAGTTCGAGAAGCGGTCCTTGAAGGTCTCGAAGTGCTGCTCGGCCAGCAGGGTCGTCGGGCACAGGATCACCACCTGCTTGCCGTCGGCCGCCGCGACGAAGGCCGCGCGCAGCGCCACCTCGGTCTTGCCGAAGCCGACGTCGCCGCAGATCAGCCGGTCCATCGGCTTGCCGGACACCAGGTCCTGCGTGACCGCGTGGATGGCGGCGAGCTGGTCGGGCGTCTCGTCGAAGCCGAAGCCCTCGGCGAACAGCTCGTAGTCGCGCGCATCGAAGCTGAATGCATGCCCCTGGCGGGCCGCTCGCCGCGCGTAGAGGTTGAGCAGCTCGGCGGCCGTGTCGCGGGCGCGCTTGGCGGCCTTCTGCTTGGCGCGCTCCCACTGGCCCGAGCCCAGTCCGTGCAGCGGCGCCTCCTCGGGCGAGGCGCCCGAATAGCGTCCGATCAGGTGCAGCTGCGACACCGGCACGTAGAGCGTCGCGTCGTTCGCGTACGCCAGGTGCAGGAACTCGGTCGGTCCGTCGCCGAGATCGAGGTTGACCAGCCCCCGATAGCGGCCGATGCCGTGCTGCGCATGCACCACCGGATCGCCGAGCGACAGCTCGGACAGGTCCCGGATGATCGCGTCGACATCGGTCACCGCCTCCTGGCGGCGGCCGCGACGGCGCTTCGCGGTGCCCGCGAACAGCTCGCTCTCGGTGACCACCGCGATGCCCGGCTCCCCGGTACGACGGAACCCTTCCGCGATCGGGCCGATGCCGAGTGCCCGGGTCAGGCCGGTATCCGCGAACGAGGTCCAGTCGTCCACCTGAGGCAGATCGAGCTGATGCTCGGCCAGGAGCTGGGCGAGGGTCTCGCGCCGGCCGGCCGACTCCGCGACGATCAGGACGCGGTCGTCGGTGGAGTCGAGCCACGAGGACAGGCGCGACAGCGGCGCCTCGGCGCGCCGCTCGACCGCCATCGGGGGCAGCGACGACGAGTGCGGCGCGCGCCGGGCCGTCGGCTCGGCGATGGCCGGCGACGGCAGCGTCGGCCCCTGCGCCACCTGCACCTGCTCGTCGGTCGGGCCCAGCGCGCTGCGCGGCTCGCGCAGCGCGTAGCGGCCATGGGCGCGGGCGGCGACGAAGAACGGCTCGATGCCGAGGAACAGCTCGTCCGGACGCAGCAGCGGGCGCTGCGAGTCGTTCGCGAGGAAACGGTGCCGCTGCGCGGTCTCCTCGGTGAAGCGCCGGCCTGCGGCCTCGACGTCGCCGTGGGTCGCGATCAGCGCATCCGCCGGCAGGTAGTCGAACAGGGTCGCGGTCGACTCGAAGAACAGCGGCAGCCAGTACTCGATGCCCGCGCTCGCGATGCCGTTGCCGACGTCCCGGTACGGCCCCGCTTTCGACGGATCGCCCTCGAAGCGCTCGCGCCAGCGGCCGCGGAAGGCGGTGCGCGCGGCATCGTCGAGCGGGAATTCGCGGCCCGGCAGGATCTGTACCGAGTCGACCGGGTAGAGGCTGCGCTGGGAATCCGGGTCGAAGGCGCGGATCGATTCGACCTCGTCGCCGAACAGGTCGAGCCGGTACGGCAGCGCCGAGCCCATCGGGTACAGGTCGATGAGGCCGCCGCGCACGCAGAACTCGCCGGGGCGCACGACCTGCGACACGTGCTCGTAGCCGGCCAGCGACAGCTGGCCGCGCAATCCCGTCTCGTCGAGCTTCTGCGCCTTGCGGAACGAGAAGGTGTGGCCGGCGACGAACGAGGCCGGAGGCAGGCGGTGAAGCGCGGTGGTGGCCGCGACGACCAGCAGGTCGACCCGCCGGCCCTGCAGCTCGAACAGCGTCGCGAGCCGGTCCGACACCAGGTCCTGGTGCGGCGAGAACGCGTCGTAGGGCAGCGTCTCCCAGTCGGCCAGGACACGCACCCGCAGCGCGGGAGAGAACCACCGGATCTCGTCGGCGAGCCGAGAGGCGTCCAGGGCCGATGCGCTCACCACGACCAGCAGCCGTCCCTGCGCGGCGTGGCGCACCGCCAGCGCGGCGAGCAGCAGCGCGTCGCCCGAGCCGTAGGTGGCGGGCAGCGTGCTGACGGTACCGGGGGCGGGTTCGGGCAGGCCGGCCGCAGCGTCGGGAAGTCGGGGCGCGGCGGCGAGCGCGGCAGGCGAGGTGGCGTTCAAGCGGGGGCGTGCACGGTGCAAAACGTACAATTGTAGCTTTCGCAACCGCAGCCGACCCGATGACCGAGTCCCCCCATGCCGCGATGCCGGTCCGCCACTTCGCGGTGGTGCCGGCTGCCGGTACCGGCGCGCGGCTGGGCGCCGACCGCCCGAAGCAGTATCTGGATCTGGGCGGCGCGACCATGCTCGAACGCTCGGTCGCCGCGCTGCTCGCCTGCGACTGGCTCGAGGCGGTGCTGGTCGTGGTCTCGCCCGGCGACCGCGTCGCCGAGACGCTGCCGGGTCTGAGGGTGCCGCGCTGCGCGGTCGTTCCAGCCGGCGGCGACACCCGCCGTGCCAGCGTGCTCGGCGGCATGGACGCGCTCGCCCGCCTGCACGGCGCCAGCGACGCCGACTGGGTCTGGGTGCATGACGCCGCGCGACCGGGTGTCGAGGCCGAGTCGCTCGTTCGGCTGCGCGACGCCATCGTCGACGACCGGGTGGGCGGGCTGCTCGCCCAGCCGATCGCGGACACCGTCAAGCGGGGTGGCGCGGGGCGTGCCGTGACGACCGTCGAGCGCAACGGGTTGTGGACCGCGCAGACGCCGCAGGTCTTCCCGTTCGGTACGTTGTGGCATGCGCTCGAGCGGCACCACCTCGTGACCGACGAGGCCTCCGCGATCGAGGCGACGGGCCGTACCCCGCTGCTCGTTCAGGGCAGTCGTGGCAACTTCAAGGTGACGACGATGGACGATCTGCATG
>RPRK01000131.1 GCA_003818495.1 Burkholderiales bacterium | reverse complement strand
TGAGTTCCTCGACGGTGAGCTCCCGATCCCCGTCGTCGGGACGCTCGAGCGTGTACTGGTAGACCTCGCCCAGACCGGTCGACACCGGGCCGAGCACCGGCACGATGCCCTGCGGCAGGCGCGGCGTGATCTCCAGGAGCCGCTCCATCACCAGCTGCCGCGCGAAGAACACGTCGGTCTGCTCGGTGAAGACCAGCGTGATCAGCGACAGGCCGGCACGGTTGAGCGAGCGCAGCTCGACCAGCCCGGGCAGGCCGGTCATCCCGATCTCGATCGGCACGGTCGCGAAGCGTTCGACCTCCTCCGGCGAGCGGCCGGGCGCCTCGGTGGCGATCTGGACCTGGACGTTGGTGACGTCGGGGAAGGCGTCGAGCGACAGCTTGCGGGTCGCGTCCAGCCCGAAGGCGAACAGCACCACCGCGACGACGGCGACGATCAGGCGCTGCGCGAGCGCCCCACGGACGAGGGACTCGATCACGATCCCTCCAGCTCTGCGCGCTTGCGCTCGTTGTTGAGGTGGAAGCCGCCCTGGGCGACGATCTCTTCGCCGCCCTTCAGGCCGGCCTGGACGATCCGCAGCCCGCCCGACTCGTCGGCCAGGGTGACGCGGGTCAGGCGATAGCGGCCGTCCGCCGCGCGCACGAACACATGGTCGAGGTTGCTCTCCCGGACCACCGCCGAGGCGGGAACGACGAGCCGCTCGACCGCCGCCGGCTCGATGCTCACGTTGGCGAGCATCGCGGGCTTGAGCGCCCGCTGCGCGTTGTCGACCTCGGTCCGTACGGTGACCGTCCGTGTCTCCGGATTCACGGTGTCGGCGATCCAGGCCACGCGGCCGCGCAGCGGCTCGGACTGGCTCGTCACCTCGACGGTCACCGCCTGACCGGGACTGACCCGCCCGATCTGCGATTCGGGCACCTGCGCGACCACCCAGACCCGTGACAGGTCGGCGACCACGAACATCACGTCGGCGGGCTGCACCACCTGCCCCTTGTTGACGCGGCGCTCGACGATGACGCCATTGACGGTGCTGACCACGGGCGAGGTCGAGGTGATCGACCCGGTGCGGTTCGTCTGGTCGATCGCCTCGGGCTTCATCCCCATCACCCGGAGCTGGTCGGCAGCGGCCCGACGTTCGACGACCGCGACCTGCAGCTCGTTCTCGCGCCGCTGCAGCTCCGCCGACCCGATCACGTCGGCGGCCAGGAGCAGCCTGGCGCGCTCGACGGCCTTGCTCGCCAGCTCGTACTGAGCGTTGGCCTTCAGGTAGGCGAGCTGCGCGCCACCCAGCTCGGTGCTGTGGAGCTGCGCCAGCACCTGCCCGGCACGCACCGACTGCCCGAGCGCGCCGGCGAGGTCGGTGATGCGGCCGGTCACGCTCGCGCCGATCCGTGCGACCGACTGCTCGTCGAAGTCGATGCGGCCGACCACCGACAGCGGCTCGGTGACCGGGCGGCGTTCGACGCGGCCGAGCTCGAGCCGCTCGGCGAGGGACGGCGGCGCCGCGACGACGTTGGGGTCGGCCGGCGCGGTCGCGGCCTTGGCGGAGACGGCTGCGGCTGCCGGCGGGTCGGCCGGCCTGTCGCCGCAGCCGGCGAGCACGCCGGTCAGCAGCAGCGCGGCCGCCAGGCCGGCGCGCGAGCTCGGCGCACGCAGGCCGCGGTCGATCCGGGTCGTGCGGAGGGAGGCGATCGAAGTCGGGGCGTTCATGGCATTCACTCGCTTTCGGCGCGCAGGCGCTCGAGTTCGACCAGCGCGGCGCGCAGGTCGTATCGGGTGGCATTGAATTCGTTGCGCAGCGTGCGGAAGGTCCGCTGCGCATCGAGGAAATCGAGGATCCCGCGCTCGCCGAAGCGGTAGGCCGCCTCGGCCACGCGCACCGCGGCCTCGGCCTCGCTCAGCAGGCCGGACTCGTAGGCCGCGACCTGCGCGATCGCGATCTGGTGACGCTGCCAGGCGACCTCGAGCGCCTGACCGAGCTGCAGCTCGCGGTCCGCGAGATCGAGCCGGCTGCGCTCGACCTCGGCCGCGGCCTCGGCGATCGGTCCCTCGCGGCGGTCGAACACCGGCACCTGCACCACGAGGCCGATCCGTGCGTCGGTGACCTCGGGCACCCGCTCGACGCCGGCGCGGACCGCGAAGGTCGGCCGCGCGCGCTCGCGCTCGAGGGCGAGCCGCGCCTCGGCGTTGCGCAGCGCCGCGCGCGCGGCGGAGAGCTCGGGATGCCGGGAGCGGAGCGATGCGCGCAGCGCGTCGATCGGCGGCGGCGCGGGCACCGCGTCCTCGATGCTGCCGACGAGCGCGAAGTCGGCCGGCAGCGCCGATCCGACCCGGCGCCGCAGCTCCGCCCGGGCGACGTCGATGCGCGCCGCGGCGGCCTGCACGGCGCGCTGTGCGTTGAGCCGCTCCGCGTCGGCCCGGATCAGCTCGAAGCGCGGGGCTTCGCCGGTGCCGACACGGACCTGCACCCGGCTGCGGATCTGCTCGGCGATCGACAGGTCCTCCTCGGCGAGTCGTGCCGCCGCCTGCAGCCTGAGCACGTCGAGGTAACGCAGTGTCAGTTCGGCGATCCGGTCGCGCTCGAAGACCGATGCCTCGGCCCGCGCGCCCTCGACGCCGGTGGTCGCGACGGCGCGGCGCGCCTCGCGCAGCGACCCCCGGTCGATCGGCTGCAGCACGCCGAACGCGCCGGTGCTGCCCGGGATGGAACCGCCCGAGGCCGACTGCCGGCCGGCCTGCAGATCGAGCTCGGGATTCGGGCGGGCACCGGCCGTCACGAGGCCGGCCTCGGCGCCGACGATCCGCGCCCGGCTGGCGGCGAATGCCGGGCCCTGGGACCGGGCCAGCTCGACCAGCTGCTCGAGCGTGTAGGTCGGCGGCACGATGCCGGCCGACGGCACGCCCGCGGGCGGGATCGCCCGGGTGTCGGTCGCTCCCGCCGGTTGCGATCCGGCCGGAGCCTGGGCCGGAACCGGGGCCAGGGCCGGAGCCGGCCCAGGCAACGAGAGGCCCGGACGGGTCTGCGCCGTTGCCGGCGGAAGGAGGACGGCGAGCGACAGCCCGGCACATGCCAGGGCTGCGCCCACGCGTGAGCGCGGTCGGGTCATGGAGGATCGGTCTCGGGACGCTGTGCGCGGCGCGATGGGCCGCGGACCGTCGATTCACCCGCCCGGTCGGCCTGGCGGCCGCGGACTGGGTGCTGCGACGTCGGTGATGCGCGCGGTCGGACCGCGCCGGCGACTCAGGCGGTCGGCGGACGCAGCAGCGGCGCAGTCGCCCTGCCCGGCGGATCGGGCGGAACGGCACGCCGTCCGGCACGCAGCCATGCTGCGGCTCCGGCGCCGTGCACCGATGCGATCGGTTCCTGCTCGAACGGATCCGCGAGCGGCACCGGCATGTCGCACACGAACGCATCCATGCGCTTCGGGAACGTGGCGCCGCGATCACGGCAGCCGAAGGCGAGCGCCTCGGCCCCACCGGGCGGTACGCTCGCCGCGCCGGCGGCCCCGGCGACGCGCGCGATCGGCACGTCGGTCCGCTCGTGCGCCGATCCGACCGAGTCCCCGTCCGCGACGGAGGCGACGAACTCTGACGGATCGACCGCCACCCGACCCGTCGTCGCGGCCTGCCCCGATCCGATTCCCAGGAGCACGGCGAGCGCGACCAGACACGCCCACACGAGGGCGAGTGTCGGGCGGCGCGCTGCGCTGACGGGTCGGAAGGAGGCGGTCATCGGCTCTTGGCCTGGATGGATCGGGTACGGCGTATCGAGTCCACGCAGTCGGGGCGGCTACCGCTGCCTTACGCGGCCCGCCGCCTCGGCCGCCCACCGCCCCCGCCGTCCGCACCTGCGATGTCGGCCGTCCGGCGGGCCGGTCCGGTGCCGACCGCCAACACGGTGCCGAGCGACGGAATGGTGCCGAACACGCGTCCCGTGCCGATCGCGGTCCCGGCTCAGCCGCGACGGCGCAGCGGCGGCCGCCGCTTCACCCAGTCGTAGTCGGCGCGCGGATCGGCGGCGCCCGACTCGCCGACCTGGCCGGGATCCTCCGATGCGATCGTCACGAACGATACCGATTCGCCGGCGCGTCGACGGGCGCGCAGCGCCTCGGCGAACGACAGTGCCGCCGACAGCGCGTCGGCGGGGAAGGCCTCGCTGCGGGCGGCCTGTGTCTCGATCCAGAAGACGCGATACATGATGCCGGCACTGTAGCGCGGACCGGAGCACCGCCGCATCGATGCGTGCATGCGTCGACCGCGCACCCTCGGACGCGCTCAGCGAACGCTGAAGGCCACCCGCTCCCAGCGCCCCTGGGCGTCCAGCACCGTCAGCGCGTGGTCGCCCGTCGACCGCAGCACCAGGCGCAGGGTCGGCGATCGCGGCGGCGTCGAGCCGACCCAGGCGCCGTCGAGCAGCCAGGTGAGCCCCTCCTGGGAGCCGACCGCCCGCAGCTCGAGCACCACCTCGCCGCGACCCGGCGCGGCCCGGGCGATGCTGCCCGGCTCGAGGCCGCTCACCCGGAGCGCGCGCCGCGGGTCGGTGTGCGCGCAGGCGGCGGCCCACGGACGCGACTCGATCTCGGCGCGCCAGCGCCCATCGACCCAGGGCTCGAGCAGCGCCGGCCAGCGCGCGATCGTCCGGGCCTGCGGGGGCGGGCCCTCGGTGCGCAGACAGCCGGGTCGCAGCCGCTCCCCGGTCCGGGCGTCGATCCACGCCGTCTCGAGCAGCCCACCGGGGCGCACGCGATCGGGCAGCGTCGGCGGTGCCGTGCCGTCCAGGGTCCACGCGGCGCGCCTGACGCGGCAGTGTTCGGGCGGCGTCGCCGCGGCGGCGAGGCCCAGCGGCCAGCAGACTTCGGTGGCGGCCACGCCCGCGGGCACCGTCCTCGGCTGCGTCGCGCTGGGTCCGAGCGCGCCGATCAGGTCGTGCACGATGGGCGCCGCGGTGTTCGCGCCGAAGTGACCGGGGTTCGGCGTGCCGTCGGGCCGTCCGACCCAGACCCCGACGGTATGGCGATCGGTCACGCCGACCGCCCAGGCGTCGCGAAAGCCGAAGCTGGTGCCGGTCTTCCAGGCGATGCGGCGCGACGACTCGCGAAACGGCGCATCGGGCCGACCGCCGCTCTCCAGGATCTCGCGAACGACGAAGGCGGCGCCCGCACTCATCAACCGGGTCTCCACCAGCGGTTCCGCGGGCTGCAGGCGCGGCCGCCCGGCGATGCCGCCCCGGGCCAGCGCCGTGTACGCACCCACCAGTGCCTCGAGCGTCGTGCCGGCGCCGCCCAGCACCAGGCTCAGGTTCGGCTCCGCGCCCCCCGGGAGGCGCAGGCGCAGTCCGGCCTCGCGCAGCCGCGCGGCGAAGCGCGCCGGGCCGACCCGATCGAGCAGATCGACCGCCGGCACGTTGAGCGAGCGCTGCAGCGCCTCGCTGACGCTGACCGGGCCCGCGAACGCCGCCTGGAAGTTGCCCGGCGCGTAGTCGCCGAAGGCCTGCGGCGCGTCGATCAGCAGACTCTCGGAGTGCACCAGCCCGTCGTCGAGCGCGATCGCGTAGAGGAAGGGCTTGAGCGTCGATCCGGGCGAACGCACCGCCCGGACCATGTCGACGTGGGCGGCGCGCGCCGCGTCGGCGAAGTCGGCGGACCCGGCATAGCCCAGCACCGCGAGGCTGCGGTTGTCGACGACCAGCGCGGCGACCGACACCTGCGGCGGCAGGGTCGCGAGCCGGTCCTGCAGCATCCGCTCGAGCTGCGCCTGCACGCCCGCGTCGATCAGCGTCGGCAGGACGCGCGCCTCGTTCGGGGCGGCGTCGGATCGTGCCGCCGCGTCGCGGGACCGGACCCGCTCCGCGGCGAGCGGTGCCAGCCAGCGGGCCCGCAGCGGCGGCGCGAACACGCTCTCGAGTCGCGCATCCTCGATCTCGGCCGCGGGCCAGGCCCCCCGGGCACGCATGCGATCGAGCACCCGGTCCCGGGCCAGTCGGGCGGCCACCGGCGCGCGGTCCGGACGCAGTCGCGACGGCATCTGCGGCAGCGCGACCAGCAACGCGGCCTCGGCATGGCTCAGCTCGCGGGCGGACTTGCCCAGGTAGCCGCGCGCGGCCGCCTCGACGCCTTCGATCCGGCCGCCCATCGGTGCGTGGTTCAGGTAGAGCGCGAGGATCTCGCGCTTGTCGAGATGCGCCTCGAGCTGAAGCGCGCGGGCGATCTGCCGCAGCTTGGCCGCCGCCGTGCGCGACGAGCCCGTCGGCGGATCGAGGATGCGCGCCACCTGCATCGTCAGCGTCGAGCCGCCCGACACCACGCGGCCCGCACGCAGCCATTGCCAGGCGGCCCGCGCCATCGCGAGCGGATTCACGCCCGGATGCAGGTGGAACCACCGGTCCTCGACCTGGAGCAGTGCCTCGAGGTAGCGCGGCGAGACCGCGTCGATGCCGACCGGATGGCGCAGGGCGCCGTCGGTGCCGGCCCAGTCCCGCAGCGGCGTGCCGTCGGCGGCCAGCACGACCACCGTGCCCGGCGCGCCGCCGGTCGCACGCGCGGCGGCAGGCAGCGGGAACGCACGATCGACGACCACGAGCCCGAGGACCAGGAGCGCGAACGCGGCGAGCGTCCGCCGAAGGAGCCGGACGCGCCCCGGAGGGGCAGCCACGCCCTGCCCGGTCGGATCGGGTCGCGCGGCGGGTCGGTCCACGGTCGCTCAGCGCGCCGCGGGCGCGCGGGGGTCGACCACGACCAGATCGGGTTCGGCGCGACCGACGCCGCGCAGCTCGGGCCGGTACATGTCCTCGGCGAAGGCCGACGGGACGACGAACCGGCCCGGTGTGACCACCCGCACGG
This sequence comes from Burkholderiales bacterium, assembly GCA_003818495.1. GTDB lineage: Bacteria > Pseudomonadota > Gammaproteobacteria > Burkholderiales > Burkholderiaceae_E > UBA4615. The sequence continues at coordinate 7,030 of RPRK01000131.1, read as the reverse complement.
TGTAGAAGAGCTGGAGCCGTTCGCTGCCGATCTCGGCCGCCGCCACGAACCGGTCGTCGCGGTACTCGACGTGACGGATGCGGCCGTCGGCCATCGCCTCGGCGACGTTCACGCCGTCGACCTTGAAATCGCCCGCGCCCGGTCCCTGCGAGAGGTTGCGGTTCTCGACCTCCACCCCCGCCGGGATGCGATCGACGACCAGCCCGTCGCGGATGCGCTGCCTGGACGTCGCGCGCAGTCGCACCACCAGCAGCTCTCCGGTGCGCAGCGTGCGGCCGGGCGCGAGCGCCTTGCCGTCGGCCGTGAACCAGGCGCGTTCGATCGCGATCGCGTCGTCGGCCGACACCGGGGGCTTCAGCGGATGTCCCGCCACCGCGAGTTCCAGGAACAGCGGGTCGGCGGAGGTATTGGTCACCGTGATGCCCCGGCGCAGCGCCGCCACGTCCCAGCTGCGCTGCTCGCCGCGACTCGCGGTCAGCGTCTCCGGGGCCGCGCCGGCCTGCAGCGTGGCGCTCCACGGTCGACCGCTGCCGCCGGCCGCCCGCGCGGCCATGAACAGCGCCAGCCGTTCCTGGGTCGACAGGTACCGCCTCCGGTCCACGCTGCGCGCCAGCGTCTCGAGCAGCACCTCGCGCCTCGGGTGGGCAGCCTGGTGCCGCAGCATCAGCGCGTAGGACAGGGCGAGGTCGCGGATCGGCGAGCCATAGTCGCCCAGCCACTCGCCCGCCCCCGCGTCACCGCCTTCGGACGCACCCAGTCCGTACGGACGCGCCATCGCCTCGTCGAGCGCGACCGCCGCGCGGGCCTCGTCGCCCATCAGGCGCAGTGCGAGGCCGAGGTGAACCAGCGGCAGCGGCGAGCGTGCGTTGGCCCGCCAGGTGTCGTGCAGCGTGCGCAGGGTGGCGAGCGGGGCGCGCTGCTCGCGGGCCAGCACGTAGCCGGCGTGGGCGGCCTCGGCGAAGCGCTGGTGGGCCTCGCGCATCGTGTCGAGTTCGCGCGGGTCGGGTCGCCCCTGCGCATCGCGTCCGGCCTCACGGGGGGCCCGCTGCTGCAGCGCGGGCGAGCGCTGCAGCCGCTCGAGCAAGGCATCGGCGGCCCGCTGCTGCAGCCGCGCGGGCACGGCGAACCCGGCGTCGCGGGCATCCTGGAGGAACCCGCTGACATAGGCGCTCAGCCATCCCTCGTAGGGTCCGCCCGCGCCCCACAGCCCGAACCCGCCCTGCGGCTGCTGCATGCCCGCCAGGCGTCCGAAGGCCTGCAGCAGGCGAGCCTCGCGCTCTTCGCGGGACAGCGGCGAGAGTCCGACCGCGGCGGCGCCGGCCTCGTCGACGAACACCAGCGGATAGGCGCTGCTCGTGGTCTGCTCGAGGCAGCCGTAGGGATAGGACAGCAGGCCCCTGACCGCGTCGCGAACGTCGATCGGCGGCGTGCCCGACAGCGACAGGCCGACCGTCGCCGTCCCGGGCCACAGGCCTTCGGCGAGGCCCGGATCGAGCTTCGCGACCGCGCCCGGCTCGAGGCGCAGTCGGCGCACCTGTCGCACCGCCGCGGTCGCCGGCTGCACCTGCAGGGCGGCCTCGCGCACCAGCCGGATCGAGCCCGCCGTCACCGTCACCCGGATCGGCGCGAGCCCTTCAGCCTCGGTCGGCTCGGCGAGGTAGCGCAGCACCGTGCGCTGGCCGTCGGCGAGCTTCACCGGGCCGGGCGAGCCGACGATCCTCAGCGGCGCGCCGGCCTCGAGCCTGACCGTCACGGTCTGGGCCGCGCCCGACAGGTTGGTGACGTCGAGGGCGATCGCGGCGCTGTCCCCCGGCGACACGAACCGGGGCATCGCCAGTTCCGCGACCAGCGGCGCGGCCACCGTCATCTCGGTCTCGGCGCTGGCATAGCCGTCGGCGGTCGCGGCGACCGCCATCAGGCGCAGCGTGCCGTTGAAGTCGGGCAGCCGCAGCGGCACCGTGGCCTCGCCCCGCGCGTCGACGGCGACCGGTCCGCTGAACAGGTCGACCAGGCGCACGCGGCGGGGCAGGCTCTGCGTGTCGCGCATCGCGGCGTCGCCGCCGAAGCGCTGCCGGGCGACCGTGCCCTCCATCTTCTCGATCAGCTTGCCGTAGAGGTCGAGCAGGTCGGCCTCGTAGCGGTGCTTGCCGAAGAAGAATCCGGCGGGATCGGGCGACGCGTACCGGGTGATGTTCAGGATGCCGACGTCGACCGCCGAGACGGTGACGATGGCGCTGCCGGCCGCGGGCGGACGGCCCGCCGCATCGGCGAGCCGCAGCCTCACCGGCACGCTCTGCTCGGGCGTGGTCTTCGCCGGCGCCGTGATCTCGAGCTTCATGCGGCGGGCATCGCGCGCGAGCGGCAGATGCGCCAGGCCGAGCGCGCGGGCCGGCGTCACGCGATCGCCCTCGCTGCCGGGACGGAACGCGACCACGCCGACGTACAGGTCGTGCCGGTTCCACGACGCATCGACCGGGATCTCGATCGTCGTGCCGGACGCGCGCACCGGGATGCGTCGGGCGAACAGCACGCGGTCGCCCTCGACGGTGACCAGTGCATCGCCGTCGTGCGGCGGCATCACGGTCAGCTTCGCGACCGCCCCCGCCGCGAACGGCGCGCCCTCGAGCCTGAGCTGCACGCGGTCCGGCCGCATGCCGACGTCGTCCGCGTCCTGCGCCCCCCAGCCGGCGTAGAAGCGGTACCGCATCGTCTGACCGGTGGCCGGATCGTGCAGCTCGAGCCGGTAGCGTCCCCAGCCGACCGGCAGCGACAGCGTGCTGCGTGCCGCCAGCGCGAGCGTGCGCGCCTCGACCAGCTCCTCCTCGACGAGATGGCCGCCGTTCCAGCCGCGCCCCTCGTCGTAGCGCCAGTACCAGCGCCGCTCCTCGCGCAGCAGCCTCACCTGGACATCGCGGGCGGGCACGAACGTGCCCGCCGCATCGGTGCGCACCACCTCGAATCCGGCCGCGGCACCCTCGCGCGCAACGTCCCGATCGAACAGCGGCCGCACGCCGATCAGCACCGGCGCCGGCCACCAGGTGCGCTCGATCGAGCGGACGACCGGCCGTCCGCCGGACTCCAGCAGGCTGAAGCTCGCACGCACCCGCATCGGGGAGCGGCGCTCGGCGACGTCGACCGGCACCGTCACCTGTGCGCGGCCGGCCTCGTCGAGGGTCGCCTCCTCGAGATCCGCCCGCTTGCGCGCGGCGTCGTCGTCGGCGTCGCCGAACACGAAGCCCGGCCAGGCCTGCGGCAGCGGGTTGCGCTGGCGCTCGGTGGCGACGCTGCCGAGCAGGCGGTTGCCGGCCGCCGGGGCGCCGTACAGGTAGTCGCCGCTGACCGCGACCGACAGCGACGCGTCGCCGGCGAGCGCGGCCTCGGAGGCCGCGAGATCGAGCTTCATCCGCTCGGGCAGGAACTCCTCGACCTGGAACGGCCACTGCGCGACCGGCTGCCGCGACCCCGGGTCGGTGCGCAGCTCGAGCAGCCAGCGGCCGGTGGGCGCATCGGCCGGCAGCACGATCGCCTGCTGGTAGTACCCGGTGCCGGTCGAATGCGCGCGTACCAGGCGGGTCAGCGCGACGTCGCCGTCGGGACGCTTGAGCGTCAGCGTCAACGGTGGCGATCCCGCAGCCGAACCGGCCGCCGGCGGCGCGGGCAACGGGCGTCCGTCTGCATCGCGGGCCAGCACCGAGGCCTGGAAGGTCTCGCCCGGCCGGTACAGGTCGCGGCCGGCCCAGACGAAGAGCTTCTGCTCGCGAGAGGGGTGCCCGGCCACGTCGTACTCCGACAGGTCGAGCGCGGGATCGCGCAACCCGAGCAGCGAGAGCTGCCGGCCCTGACGCGCGACGATCGCCCGGGCCTTGTCCAGGCCGCCCGCGAAGGTCGCGCGTCCCTGCGCGTCGGTGCGGGCCTGCGCGATCGACCGGCCACCGGCGTCGATCGCCGAGACCTCGACGTCGCGCAGCGCCGTGCCGGTCTTGAGCGAGGTCGCGAACACGTCGGTCTGCGCGGGCCGGCGCCGTGCGTGCAGGCCGATGTCGGTGACGTGGAAGTGGGTGACCTGGTAGTCGTAGGCGAAGCGTCCGGGCGGGTTCATCACCGCGACGTACAGCCCCGGCTCCTTGAGGGCCTCGATCCGCTCCACCTGCAGGAAGCTCACGGTGCGCCGGTTCGGCCGCGGGTCGGTGGCGAAGCGCCCGGCATGCACGAGGTCGGCGCTCGCGCGGAGCTGCTCGAGCGTGTCGATGCCCACCCTGCCCTTGAGCCGCGAGTCCGGGTTCGACGCCTCCGGATCGCCGTCCTCGTCGGCCGACGGCTCACGGCGTCCGCCGACCTGCTGCAGGAAGGCCGCCCACGCGTCGGGCTTGACCCGGAGGAACTGGACGTCGACCTCGGGCACGTTGACGGTCACCACCGGCAGGCCGCCGTTCTGTCCGGCGGGCAGCACCACGCCGCGACTGGCGAAGTGGAAGGCTTCCGGCATCGCCTCGCTCTTGACCGTGCAGGTCTGGGCGACGGGCAGGCTCGCCTCGTCGGTCGACGCGAGCCCGGCGTCGATCCGGATGCGGTAGGTGCGCTCGGGCGTCGCGTTGGGCAGGTACAGCACCCGCGGGTTGTCGCCCAGCACCCAGCGCGCGGGTACCGGTGTCGCGGCCGATGCGTCCTCGCCTTCGGTCGCCTGCAGCAGCTTCGCCCAGTCCTGCGAGCGCTTGAGCGGCCGGGTGAACATGACGGCCACCGCCGGCGACCCGTCGAACAGGCGGGGCCGGCAGTCGGCGAGCCCGAAGGCCGCGGGCACGGCGTCGCCGGCGGTCGCCGGCGCGTCGCCCGGCGGGCCGGCCCGCCACCCGAACACCGCCATGACCACGGCGACCACGGCCGCCACGACGGCAAGCGCCGCGACGACGGGGCGGCGGGGCATGCGCGGGCTCATGGGCGTCTTCGGTCCGTTCGGACGGAGAGGCGACCCGGACGGGCCGCGGGATCAGGACACCGAGGGGCGGCGGCCGGAGCGTGCCCCGGTCGCCGCACCGATGCGGTCGACTACGCCGGCTTGTTCTTCAGCTTGCCCTTGGGCATCACCGTCGTGGTGGGCGGCGTCGGTCGAGGCGAGATCGCGGCCACCTCCTTCAGCGGCGCGCTGTCCTTCTTCGGCTTCTTGGTCAACTTGTTGCTGCGCTGTACGCCCTTGGGCATGGTGAGCTCCTCTGCGACGGCATGAACTGTACAGGCTGGGCGGGAGCCGCGCTCGCCTCCGTGGCCGGCCGCGGCGAGCCCGGCGGCGGATGCGAACGGCGGGCGGGAACGGCGGCCACATACGACAAAGCCGCCTTGCGGCGGCTTCATCGTGATCCTGGCTGGCGGAGACGGAGGGATTCGAACCCTCGATGCGCTTTTGGCACATACTCCCTTAGCAGGGGAGCACCTTCGGCCTCTCGGTCACGTCTCCGTTCATCGCGGATGGTATCACGGGCCCCGTGCCCCGCCGGCCGAGCCGACGGCTCAGCCGACCGGCTGCTCCAGATCGAACGCCTTGTGCAGCGCGCGCACCGCGAGCTCGAGGTACTTGTCCTCGATCACCACCGAGATCTTGATCTCGCTCGTCGAGATCATCTGGATGTTGATGCCTTCCTCGGAGAGCGTCCGGAACATCCGGCTCGCGATGCCGACGTGCGAACGCATGCCGATGCCGACGACCGAGACCTTGGCGATCTTCGGGTCGCCGACGATGTCGCCCGCGCCGAGCTTCGGCCGCACGCTGCCACCGAGGACCTCGAGCGCCTTCTGGTATTCGGCGCGCGAGACGGTGAACGAGAAGTCGGTCATCCCGTTCACGCTCTGGTTCTGGATGATCATGTCGACGTCGACGTTCGCCTCCGCCACCGGCCCGAGGATCTGGTAGGCGACCCCCGGTCGGTCGGGCACGTTCATCACGGTGATCTTGGCCTCGTCGCGCGCGAACGCGATGCCCGAAATGACTGCCTGTTCCATCGTCTGCTCTTCCTCGAACGTGATCAGCGTGCCGGACGCCATCTCCTCGGCCAGCGGCATGTCGGGCGGCGTGAGGCTCGACAGCACGCGGGTCTTGACCCGGTACTTGCCCGCGAACTCCACCGAGCGGATCTGCAGCACCTTCGAGCCGAGGCTCGCCATCTCGAGCATCTCCTCGAAGGTGATGCGCGCGAGCCGCCGGGCTTCGGGGACGATCCGCGGGTCGGTGGTGTAGACGCCGTCGACGTCGGTGTAGATCAGGCACTCCTCGGCGCCCATGGCCGCGGCGACCGCGACGGCGGAGGTGTCCGAGCCGCCGCGCCCCAGCGTGGTGATGTTGCCCGCCGGATCGACCCCCTGGAAGCCGGTGACGACCACCACGCGGCCCGCATCGAGGTCGGCACGCACGCGGGCGTCGTCGATGGCGGTGATCCGGGCCTTGGTGAAGGCGTCGTCGGTCCTGACCGGCACCTGCCAGCCCGCGTAGCTGACCGCATCGATGCCGATCGCCTTGAGGGCCATCGCGAGCAGTCCGACCGAGACCTGCTCGCCCGTCGAGGCGATCATGTCCAGCTCGCGCGGGTCCGGCTGCGCCTGGATCTCGCGGGCGAGGCCGATCAGCCGGTTCGTCTCGCCGGACATCGCGGAGGGCACGACGACCATGCGATGACCGGCACGGTGCCACTTGGCGACGCGCTGCGCGACGTTCTTGATGCGCTCGACCGAGCCCATCGAGGTGCCGCCGTACTTGTGAACGATGAGGGGCATGGCGCCGGAGGTCGGGGGTCCGTGGACAAACCCTGAAGTATACGACGCGTCCGGAACGCACCCACGGGCGGGCATCCGCGACGCTCGCCGTCCCGCGGCGCGGATGCGGCGCGGGACGGCGAGCGGACGAGCAGCCGCCGCTCGTCCGGACCGGCCGTCCGTCGGTCGCACGCAGGGCGGCTTGCCTTGAGCGAACGTCGAAGGGCCGAAACAATCGGCAGCATGAAACCAATCCGTCCGCCCCGGATGCCCGGGCCGGCCGCCGGAT
>RPRK01000130.1 GCA_003818495.1 Burkholderiales bacterium | reverse complement strand
GTCGCTTCAGCGGGTGGATCGGCTGCGACGCGCGCCGCTGCCCGCCTTGGTGCCCGCGCGGCCGCCCTTGGCCGCTCCCTTGCTGCCTGCGCTCGCGGTGGCACGGCCGCCGCCGCTTCCGGCCGCGGCGCGGCTGCCGGTCGCCTTGCGCGCGCCGGGTGTGCGCCCGCCCGTGCCCGTGCCCGTGCCCGAGCCGGCCGCGGCCCGCGCGCCCGACTTCGCCGCGGCGCGCCCGCCCGTGGTGGCGGCCCGAACGGCGGTGCCGGCCGCACGCGCGGTGCTGCGGGCGGCGGTCCCCACGGCGCGGGTCGCGGCCCCCACCGCCCGGGCGGCGGTGCGGCTGGCCGCGCCCGCGGCGGCACCGGTCGCCCGCGTGGCTCGGGTGGCCGCGCCGGTGGCGGGCCGCTTCGACGCGCCGGTGCCTGCCCGGGTCTTCGCGCCTGCGTTTCGCGTGGCGCCCGCGCCGGCACCGCGTGCCGCCCGCTGGGTCGTCGCGCCGGTGCGGGTCGCACGCCGGCCGGCCGCAGCGCCCGCGCGGGCCGCCGAGGCCGCCGCGCGGATCGGCATCATCAGCATCGAGGCGATCGTGTCGAAGGGCTCCATCGAATGCTCCGCCTCGAGCTGCTGGCGGCGCTCGGTCATGCGCCGCGCCAGGTCGGCCATGTCGAGCTTCGCCCGCTTGGCCTTCGGGAACATCTGCTTCTCCTCCTCCTGCACGTGATGCTCGACGTACTCGCCGAGCACCTTGACCTTGGCGTCGTAGAGCGCGTCGCCGGGCGTCATCGCGCGGATCTGGCGGACGAGGTCCCTGGCGGACTGGTGCTCGACCTGCGCCTCGTCGAGCAGGTCGCCCTCCTTGAGGACGGCGCGCGCGGCGGGATAGAACAGCTCCTCCTCGAGCTGCGCGTGCACGTCGATCTCCTGGCAGAGCCGCTCGGCGAGCCGGCGCTTGCGATCCTCGTCCGGCGTCTTGGCGCCGGCGGCCCGCTCGTACTGCGCACACAGCTGCCGGACCCGCTCGTGGTCGGCCTTCAGCATCGCGATCGCGTCCTGGTCGCTGCGGCGTGCAGCGGTCTTCCTCGCTTCCATCGGCTTCTCCCGGGTTGGGCTCGGCGCACTCACCGTCGCGACGCACCATGCGTCGCGCGGCCGTACCGGCGAGCCACGCAGGGCAATGCGCATGCCCGGCACGGGGGCGACACGGCTACACTCGGCCGGCCTGCGTGCCGATGCCGCCCTGCCGTGCGACCCCGCACCGCCGCCCGACCCGGCATCGCCTCCCGACTCCGCACCGCCTCCCGATCTCATGAACTCGCCCTGCCTGCTGCTGTCCGACGAGATGGACCGTGCGAACGGCGCCGCGATCGACGCCATCGCCGCCGAGTGCGCGCGGCCGCTGCAGCGGCTCGCGCTGTCCGCGGTCGACGCCGATCCGGCGCGGCTCGATGCGGTGACCGGTGCCTGGTATTCGCGCGACCTGTTCACCGGCGGGGGACCCACGACGCCGAGCCGCGCCACGCTGCGCTTCTTCGAGCGGGCCGACGCCGCGCCGCGCCTGACATGGCTGCACGTCATGTCCGCCGGCACCGACCTGCCCATGTACCGCGGCGCGCATGCGCGAGGCGTGCGGCTCACCACCTCGACGGGCGTGACCGCCGCGCCGATCGCGCAGACCGCGGTGGCGGCGGTGCTCGCGCATGCGCGCGGCTTTCCCGGCTGGCTCGATGCGCAGCGCAGGGGCGACTGGGCGCCGCGCTACGGCGCGGCCTCGCCCGCCGATCTCGGCGGACAGACCGCGGTGATCGTCGGCCTCGGGCCGATCGGGCTGGAGATCGCGCGGCTGCTGCGTGCGGTCGGGCTGCACACCATCGGCGTGCGCCAGCGCGACGAGGCCTGCGAGGGCGTCGACGAGACGCGCGTCTACGCCGACCTGGATGCCCTGCTGCCGCGCTGCGACTGGCTGATCCTGTGCTGCCCGCTCACCCCCCTCACGCACGGCCTCGTCGACGCCGCGCGCCTGGCGCGCCTGCCCGCGCATGCACGCGTGATCAATGTCGGGCGCGGGCCGGTGCTTCAGGAGGCGGCCCTCGTCGACGCGCTGCGCGCCGGCCGGCTCGCGGGCGCGTACCTCGACGTGTTCGAGCACGAGCCGCTGCCCGCCGACTCGCCGCTGTGGACGCTGCCGGGCGTCTGGCTGTCGCCGCACAACTCGGCGGCGTCGCTGGGCAACGGCACGCGTGACGTCGGGCGCTTCCTGCAGGCGCTGCGCGGCTGGCTGCAGGCGGGCTGAGCCCCCGATCAGTACGACTTCGGCTGGCCGAGCACCTTCTCGGCGATGAAGCTCAGGATCAGCTGCGGCGAGATCGGCGCGATGCGGGTCAGCATGGCCTCGCGCAGATAGCGCTCGACGTGGTATTCCCGCGAGTAGCCCATGCCGCCGTGCGTGAGCACCGCCGTCTCGCAGGCCTTGAAGCCCGACTCGCCGGCGAAGTATTTCGCCGCGTTGGCCTCGGCGCCGCAGGGCTTGCCCTGGTCGTAGAGCCATGCCGCGCGCATCGTCAGCAGGTCGGCCGCCTCGAGCTCGATCCAGCGTTCGGCGAGCGGATGCTGCACGCCCTGGTTCTTGCCGATCGGCCGGTCGAAGACGATGCGCTCGTTCGCGTAGCGGGCGGCGCGCTGCAGCGCGACACGGCCGAGCCCCACCGCCTCGGCCGCGATCAGCACGCGCTCCGGGTTCATGCCGTGCAGGATGTACTCGAAGCCGCGCCCTTCCTCGCCGATCCGGTCCTCGACCGGGATCTCGAGCCCGTCGATGAAGAGCTGGTTCGAGTCGACCGCCTTGCGGCCGTGCTTGTCGATCTCGCGGACCTCGACCTTCGTGCGGTCGAGGTCGGTGTAGAAGAGGCTCAGCCCGCGCGAGGGCGCCTTCGGATCGGGGTCGGCCGTGCGGGCCAGCAGCAGGATCTTGTCGGCGACCTGCGCGGTGGAGATCCAGACCTTCTGGCCGTCGACGACGTAGCGGTCACCGCGGCGCACCGCCCGCGTCTTCAGGCGCAGCGTGTTCAGCCCGGTGTTCGGCTCGGTCACGCCGAAGCAGGCCTTCGAGCGGCCGGCGATCAGCGGCGGCAGCCAGCGCGCCTTCTGCTCGGGCGTGCCGTTGATGACCACCGGATGCAGGCCGAAGATGTTCATGTGGATCGCCGAGGCGCCCGACATGCCCGCGCCCGACGCCGAGATCGTGCGCATCATGATCGCGGCCTCGGTGATGCCGAGCCCAGCGCCGCCGTACTCCGCAGGCATCGCGATGCCGAGCCAGCCGGCCTCGGCGAAGGCCGCGTGGAAGTCGTGCGGGAAGCCGCCGTCGCGGTCCTTGGTGCGCCAGTAGTCGTCGTCGAAGCGCGTGCAGATCGACTGCACCGCGCGCTCGATCTCGAGCTGGTCGTCGGTGGGGGCGAAGTCCATCGGGGGTGTCTCCTGGGGCTTTGGGGGGCGCTCGGGGCGCTCTCCCGCCGAGGGTACCCGGCTTCGCGCGAGCCGTCCCTCGGGCGTGTCACCGCGGGCGCGGCGCAGGCGACCCGTGCCCGCCGTCCGGCCGCCGGGCCGCTCGGCCGCTCAGCTGCCGTGCGCGAACACGAACTCGCGCACCACCGGGTAGATCGAGGTGTCCCAGCGCTTGCCGTTGAACACGCCGTAGTGCCCGACGCCGACCTGCACGTGGTGCTGGCGCATGTAGGGACGGATCCGGCCGCACAGGTCCTGCGCGACCACGGTCTGCCCGACGCTGCAGATGTCGTCCTTCTCGCCCTCGACCGTCAGCAGCGCGGTGCGGCGGATGGCGTTGCAGTCGATGCGTCGGCCTCGGAACGTCATCTCGCCGGTGGCCAGCTCGGCCTTCTGGAACACGCGCTCGACGGTCTGCAGGTAGAACTCCGCGGGCATGTCGGCCATCGCGAAGTACTCCTCGTAGAACACCTTGATGGTCTCGGCGGAGGCGGTGTCGCCGGCCACCAGGTGGCGGTACAGGTCCTCGAAGGCCTTGCGGTGTCGATCGGCGTTCATCGACATGAAGGCCGAGATCTGCACGAAGCCCGGGTAGACCCGGCGCAGCGCACCCGGCCAGCGCAGCGGCACGGTCGAGATCATGTTCTTCTCGAACCACGAGATCGGCTTGCCGCTGGCGAGCCGGTTCACCTCGGTCGGGTTGACGCGTACGTCGATCGGCCCGGCCATCAGCGTCATGGTGCGCGGCGTCGCCACGTGGTTCATCTCGGACATCACCGCGACGGCGGCCAGTGTCGGCACCGTCGGCTGACAGACCGCCACGACGTGCGCGCCGGGCCCGAGCGTCTCGAGGAAGGTGATCAGGTGGGCGACGTAGTCGTCGAAGCCGAAGGTGCCTTCGCCGATCGGCACGTCGCGCGCGTTGTGCCAGTCGGTGATCCAGACGTCGTGGTCGCGCAGCATGGTGCGGACCGTGCCGCGCAGCAGCGTCGCGAAGTGGCCGGACATCGGCGCCACGATCAGCACCCGCGGCTGCGGCGGGTCCATCGGTGGCTTGCGGAAGTGCAGCAGCGTGCCGAACGGCGTGCGCAGCGTCGCCTCCTCCACCACCGGCACGGGGCCGGCGGGCGTGTCCACGGTGTCGAGGTCGAACGGCGGGCGGCCGTGGGTCAGCGCCATCCGCGCGAAGACCTCGCACGCGGCGCGGGTGCGCCGCGCCGCCTCGGCCATCGGGCCGCGCGGCAGGTACAGGTCGAGCGACGACTGCACGATGCGCGCCCAGGCCCGGGCCGGGTCCATGACGTCGGAGAATCCCTGATAGGCGGAATAGAGCATCGTCGGCGTCGCGTGGGTATGGCCGAGGTGCAATAGGCGTGCCAGAACGTCGGCACGGGGTCCTCGCGGCGTCCGTGCGGCCCGCGGCACCGGGCCGCAGCGGCCCGGCCCGGTCTGGCACGACGCTTGCACCAAGCGCCCGGCGACGCTCCTCCCGGAGCGCCCGCGATCCCTTCCGGAGACTCACGCGATGGGCAAGGCCGTGCTCTCGATCACCAGCAAGAACTACTCGTCCTGGTCGTTGCGGGGCTGGCTGATGATGCGGATGTCGGGGCTGGCGTTCGAGGAGAAGCCCATTCCGCCGGACGATCCGGAGATGCGCGCCGACATCCTGCTGCTGTCCTCGTCGATCCGCATCCCGCGGCTCGAGCACGACGGCGTGGTCGTCTGGGACGTGCTCGCGATCGGCGAATACCTCGCGGAGATCAAGCCGAAGGCTGGTCTGCTGCCCGCCGACCGGGCCGCGCGGGCGCACTGCCGCTCGATCTGCGGGGAGATGCACTCCGGCTTCGTGTCGCTGCGCTCGGCGCTGCCGATGAACCTGAAGGGCCGCTTCCCGAGCTTCAAGGTGTGGTCGCGCGCGCAGGCCGACATCGACCGCGTGGTCGCGATCTGGACCGACTGCCTCGAGCGCTCGGGCGGACCGTGGCTGTTCGGCGAGCGCCGGACGATCGCCGATGCGATGTACGCGCCGGTGGCCACCCGGTTCGTGACCTACGACGTGTCGCTGCCCAAGGTCGCGGCGGCCTATCGCGACCGCATCGTCGCGATGCCCGAGATGAAGGAGTGGACTGCGGCCGCGCTGGCCGAGCCCGAGGACATCGAGGAGCTCGAGGTCGAGTTCTGACCGAGCGCCGGGGTGCATCGCGCACGAGGCCGTGCACGATGCACCGCGAACGGGCCACTGCCGATGTCGGGGCGCCGCGGGCGCGGCACCCCGTCGCTCAGGCCGGCAGCGCCGCCTCGCCCTGCGGCGGATCGGTCTCCTCGCGGGCCTGCATCGCCCACAGGTCCGCATAGCGCCCGCCCCGCGCGAGCAGCTCGTCGTGGCGTCCGCGCTCGACGATCCGCCCGGCATCGAGCACCAGGATCTGGTCGGCGTCGACGATCGTCGACAGCCGGTGCGCGATCACGAGCGTGGTGCGGTGCGCGGCGACCGCGCGCAGCGCCTCCTGGATCGCGGCCTCGTTGCGCGAGTCGAGCGCCGACGTGGCCTCGTCGAGCACCAGCACCGGCGGGTTCTTGAGCAGCATCCGCGCGATGGCCACGCGCTGCTTCTCGCCACCCGACAGCTTCAGGCCGCGCTCGCCGACCGGCGTCTCCCAGCCCGCCGGCAGCGACGCGATGAACGTCGAGAGCTGGGCGGCGCGCGCCGCCGCCTCGATCTCGGCGTCGGGCGCACCCGGGCGGCCGTAGGCGACGTTGTAGCGCAGGCTGTCGTTGAACAGCACGGTGTCCTGCGGGACGATGCCGATCGCCGCACGCAGGCTCGACTGCGTGACCGCGCGCAGGTCGCGCCCGTCGAGGGTGATCGCGCCGCCGCTCACGTCGTAAAAGCGGAACAGCAGGCGCGCCAGCGTCGACTTGCCCGCGCCGCTCGCGCCGACCACCGCGGTGGTGGTGCCCGCCGCCACGGTGAAGCTGACGTCGTGCAGGATCACCCGGTTCGGGTCGTAGGCGAAGGACACCCGATCGAAGCGCAGCTCGGGCGCGCGGCCGAGGTCGAGCGTGCCGGCGCCCGGCGAATCGTCGACCTCGCGGTTGGCGTCGAGCAGCGAGAACAGCCGCTCCATGTCGGCCAGGCTCTGCTTGATCTCGCGGTACAGCACGCCGAGGAAGTTCAGCGGCATGTAGAGCTGGATCATGAAGGCGTTGACCAGCACCAGGTCGCCGATGGACATGCGGCCCTCGACGACCCCGACCGTCGCGCGCCAGACCATCATCGTGACTGCGACCGCGATGATCGCCGCCTGCCCGACGTTGAGCACCGACAGCGAGGTCTGGCTGCGTACCGCCGCCCGCTCCCAGCGCTGCATGCTCTCGTCGTAGCGGCGTGCCTCGAACTCCTCGTTGCCGAAGTACTTGACCGTCTCGTAGTTGAGGATCGAGTCGATCGCGCGGACGTTGGCCTTGGAGTCGAGCTCGTTCATCGAGCGGCGGAACTCGGTGCGCCACTCGGTGACGGCAACGGTGTAGACGATGTAGCAGACGAGCGCCACGCCGGTGATGCCGGCGAACCAGACGTCGTAGTTCAGCACGAGGTAGCCGAGCACCAGCGAGATCTCGACCAGCGTCGGCAGGATGGAATAGAGCGTGTAGGAGACGAGGCTGGAGATGCCGCGGGTGCCGCGCTCGATGTCGCGCGTCAGGCCGCCGGTCTGGCGCTCGAGGTGGAAGCGCAGCGACAGCGCGTGCAGGTGGCGGAACACCTTGAGCGCGATGGTGCGGACCGCGCTCTGCGTGACCTTGGCGAAGACGAACTCGCGCAGCTCGGTGAACGCGGTCGACAGCAGCCGCAGCGCGCCGTAGGCGACCAGCAGGCCGAGCGGGACGGCCACGAGCGTCGCGGCCTGCTGACCCGCGACCGGCGCGAGCCGGTCGACGATCTGCTTGAGCAGCACCGGCACGCCGACGGTGGCCACCTTCGCACTCACCAGGAAGCCGATCGCGAGCGCGACCCGCCAGCGCCATTCCCACAGGTAGGGCAGCAGGCTGGCGAGGGTCTGCCAGTCGGATCGGTCGCGGGATCGGGCGGCGGCGGGAGGCGGGGCGGTGGACGAGGACGGTCGCATCGGCAGGCAGGCAGGGGGCGGTCGACCGCCGGGGCGCGGCTTGGCGCTGCGCGGGCTTTGCGGTAGGGTCGGATGCCGGCCCGACAGGGTACTCCAAGGCCGCCCTCCCCCTTCGACCCGAGCCCCGATGCACAACGAGCCGATCGCACCCGACGGACACGACCTCACGCTGCGTGTCGTGCCGATGCCTGCCGACCTCAACGGCAACGGCGACGTGTTCGGCGGCTGGGTGATGGCGCAGGTCGACATCGCCGGCGGCATCGCCGCGGCGCGGCGCGCGCGGGGGCGGGTCGCCACCGTGGCCGTGAACGCCTTCCAGTTCAAGCAGCCGGTGTCGGTCGGCGACGTGCTCAGCTTCTTCACGCGCATCGAGTCGATCGGGCGCACGTCGATCACCGTGCACGTCGAGGTGATCGCGGCGCGCAATCCGGCCGACCCGTTCGTGGTCAAGGTGACCGACGCCACGCTGACCTACGTGGCGATCGACCGCGACGGGAACAAGCGGGCGGTCGACGCCTAGCGTCCGTGCGCGGCGGCGTCCTGCGACGCCGACGCGCCCCGGCTCACTTCCTCATCGACGCCAGGAACGCGTCGATCGCGGTCCCGTGCTCGGGCGTGTGGTGCGCCAGCGCCTGGAAGGCGGCCGACATCTCGAGCAGCGAGTCGAGCCGCATGTGCTGGCCCTCGCGCATCAGGCGCTTGGCCATCCGCAGCGCCGGGCCGGGGTTCGCGGCGATGCGCGCAGCGAGCGCGCGGGCCTCGTCCATCAGCCGGTCGCCCGGGACCACCTTCGACACCAGCCCGCAGGCGAGCGCGTCGGCCGCATCGATGGTGTCGCCGGTGAAGGCCATCTCGGCGGCCTTCGACATGCCGACCGCCCGCGGCAGCAGCCACGCGCCGCCGTCGCCCGGGATGATGCCGAGCTTGACGAAGCTCTCGGCGAACTTGGCGCGCTCCGAGGCGATGCGGATGTCGCACATGCAGGCGAGGTCGCAGCCGGCACCGATCGCGGGGCCGTTGACCGCGGCGATGGTGGGCACGTCGAGTTCGTAGAGCGCGAGCGGGATGCGCTGGATGCCGGCGCGGTAGCCCTCCCGGATCTGGTAGGGCGAGCCGGCGGCGATGCCGGTCTTGTCCTGCATGTCCTTGACGTTGCCGCCCGCGCAGAACGCGGTGCCGGCGCCGGTGAGGATCACGCAGCGCACATCGGGGTCGCGCCCGACGCGCTGGACGGCGGCGACGACCGCATCCCATTGCGCCTGGTTCGACAGCGCGTTGCGCCGGTCGGGATCGTTGAGGGTGAGGGTGGCGACGCCACCCTCGCGGGATTCGAGAACGAAGGTGTCCATGGCCGGAATGCTCGCATGATCCGCTCCGACGCGCATCGGCCGCGCTGCGGATCCCGGCACGGCCGGGCGGTCAGGCGACCGCGCGGATGCGCGGCCCTGGCGACTCCCGGCCCGGCAGGTCCACCGGCGCCTCCTCGGCGTCCGGCGGGACCGTCGGCGACTCGTCGTCGACGTCGGGCGGCGGCACGCCCGGCCGCTCGGGCGTGCCGGGCTCCGAGACCGGCGGGATCTCGGGCGGGGCGTGCAGGCGGATCACCGGCCGCCTCGGCTCAGAGGGCGCCGTCGCGCTTGGTGTCGGTGTCGGTGCGAGTGACGTGGGTGTCGTCCTTCGGCCTGACGTCGTCACGGTCGCGGTCGAGCGCATCCTTGGCGGCGCCGACGCCCTTCTGCACCTTGCCTTCCACCTGCCTGGCCGCGCCCTTCGCCGCCATCGCGGGATCGTCGGTGGCCTGACCCACCTTGCGTTGGATGCTTCCCGCCACGTCCTTGGCCGTGCCTTCCAGCTTGTCTCGGTTCATGTCTGCCTCCGGTCTGCGGAACCATTTCCGCATGCCCTGGAGCAAGGCAAGGGTCGGACCCGGACGCCCGGGCGCCCGCTCAGCGGTGCCGGCCGAGGACGTGCGGCGCGAGCGCGCCGGCCCACACCCCGTAGGCGCCCGGCCCCGGATGGAAGCCGTCGGTGGCGACCAGCGACGGATCGGTCATCGCCGGCATCGGCACGTGCGTGGCGAGGGGGCGCAGTCCCCCGGGGCGGGCGGCGCACCAGCGGCCGAGCGCGGCGTCGAGCGAGCGGGCGTGCAGGCCCATCACGCCGCGCAGCGGCTGCGGCAGCGCGGGGAAGCGGTGCATCGGCGGCAGGCCGGACCACAGGACGCGGCGCACCCGGTGGCGGGCGTGCAGACGGGCGTGCAGACGCTCGACGTCTCCGAGCCAGCGGGGCACGAGGCGAAGCGCGGTCACGTCGTTGACGCCGAGCGCCACGACCGCGACGTCGAACGGATCGGGCGGGGTCTCCTCGAGCAGCGCGAGCGCCTCGCGCGTCGAGATGCCGGTGCGCGCGACCAGCCGCCAGTCGAGCGGGCGCGCGAGCGACTCGCCGAGCAGTCCGGTGAGTCGGCCCGACAGCGCCTCGGACTGCACCGCCGCGCCGACGCCCGCCGCCGACGAATCGCCGACGATCAGGAGCCGCAGCGGCCGGCCGATCCGGTCCGCCCCGACCCGGCCGGCGCGCTCGCCTGCCGCCTCGGGCAGCTTCGGCGTGTCGCGACGCACGCGTCGCCCCTGCCAGAGCAGCAGCGGCGCGAGCGGCAGCGCCGCGGCGAGGCCGAGGGAATCGCGCACGTCAGTCGAAGCGCGAGAAGTCGGGACGGCGCTTCTCGAAGAACGCGGTGAACGCCTCGCGCGCCTCGGGCGCGCGCAGCATCCGACCGAACACCGCGCCCTCCTCCGCCATCCGGGCCGGGATCGCCTCGCGCATCGCGCCCTTCATCAGGCGCTTGGTCTCGCGCAGCGACGCCGGCGGCAGCGCGGCCAGCTTGACGGCCTGCGCGCGGGCGAAGCCGATCGCTTCGGCGGCCGGCAGCACGCGGTTGACGATACCCATCTCGCGAGCCTCCTCGGCACCGAACGGCTCGCCCAGCAGCAGCTTCTCGGCGGCGCGCTGCCAGCCGGCGACGGCCGGCATCAGCAGGCTCGAGGCCGCCTCCGGGCACAGCCCGAGCGCGGCGAACGGCACCGAGAAGCGCGCGTTGTCGCCGGCATAGACCAGGTCGCAGTGCATCAGCAGCGTGGTGCCCACGCCGACCGCCACGCCGCAGGGCGCAGCCACCACCGGCTTGCCGAAGCCGGCCAGCCCGTGCAGGAAGCGCCAGACCGGGCTGTCCTCGCCCGACGGCGGGTTGGCGAGGAAGTCCTGCAGGTCGTTGCCGGCGGTGAAGCACTCGGCGCTGCCGGTGATCAGCACGGCCCGCACCGCCGGGTCGGCCGCCGCCGCCGCGAGGCCGTCGGCCATCGCCGCGTACATCGCCGCGGTGATGGCGTTCTTCTTGTCGGGACGGGCGAACGCGATCGTCGCGATGCCGCCTTCGGTGCTCAGCTCGATGCCCATCGGGCCTCCTTCGGATGATCGGGCGCGCACGGACGGATCCGCCGCGCGCGCCCCGGCTTCAGACGCGCTCGAGGATCCCCGCCGCGCCCATGCCCGTGCCCACGCACATCGACACCATGCCGTACTTCAGCTGGTGGCGGCGCAGCGCGTGCACGACGGTCGCGGCACGGATCGCGCCGGTCGCGCCCAGCGGATGGCCGAGCGCGATCGCGCCGCCCATCGGGTTGACCTTCGCCGGGTCGAGCCCGAGGTCGCGGACCACCGCCAGCGCCTGCGCGGCGAAGGCCTCGTTGAGCTCGATCCAGCCGATGTCGTCCTGCGACAGGCCGGCCGACTTCAGCGCCGCCGGGATCGCCTCCTTCGGCCCGATGCCCATGATCTCCGGCGGCACGCCGCGCACCGAGAACGACACGAAGCGCGCCAGCGGCTTGAGGTCGAACTGCTTGAGGATGCGCTCGGACACCACGATCAGCGCGCCCGCGCCGTCCGAGGTCTGCGAGCTGTTGCCGGCGGTGACGCTGCCCTTCGCGGCGAACACCGGGCGCAGCTTGCCGAGACCCTCGAGCGAGGTGTCGGGACGCGGGCCCTCGTCGAGGCTCACCGTGCGGGTCTTCATCGTCACCTGCCCGCTGGCCAGGTCGGGGAAGCGCTCGACGACGTCGACCGGGCAGATCTCGTCGGCGAACTCGCCGGCGGCCTGCGCGGCGAGCGCGCGGCGGTGCGACTCGAGCGCGAACGCGTCCTGGTCGGCGCGCGAGACCTTCCATTGCGCGGCGACCTTCTCGGCCGTCAGGCCCATGCCGTAGGCGATGCCGAGGTTCTCGTCGCGCTCGAACGCACGCGGATTGAACGAGGGCGTGTTCCCGCTCATCGGGATCATGCTCATCGACTCGGCACCGGCCGCGATCATCACGTCGGCCTCGCCGACGCGGATCCGGTCGGCCGCCATCGCGAGCGCGGTCAGGCCCGACGCGCAGAAGCGGTTCACCGTCACGCCGCCCACCGTGTTCGGCAGGCCGGCGAGCAGCACGGCGAGCCGTGCCATGTTGGCGCCCTGCTGGGCCTCGGGGAACGAACAGCCGACGATCGCGTCCTCGATGGTCTTCGGGTCGAGCGACGGCACCTGCGCGAGCGCGGCCTGCAGCGCGCGCACCAGCAGGTCGTCGGAGCGCACGTTGCGGAAGGTGCCCTTGGGCGCCTTGCCGATCGGCGTGCGCGCGGCGGCGACGATGTAGGCGTCCTGGATCTGCTTGCTCATAGTCGTTCTCCTCGCTCGCTCAGTTCCGGACCGGCTTGCCGGTCTGGACCATGGACATCAGCCGTTCCTGGGTCTTCGGGTGCGACAGCAGCGCGGTGAAGCCCTTGCGCTCGAGCGACATCACCCAGGCCTCGTCGACCATCGAGCCGGACTCCACGTCGCCGCCGCAGATCACCTCGGCGATGACGCGCGCGCAGTGGTAGTCGTGCCCGCTGATGAAGCCGCCGTCGCGCATGTTCACCAGCTGCGCGGTGATCGTCGCCAGGCCGGCGCGGCCCATCACCGGGAAGGTGGCCCGTCGCGGCGGCCGCCAGCCGGCGTCGTGCATCGCCTTCGCCTCGCGGACCGCCTGATAGAGCAGTTCGTTGCCGTTGAAGACGATCCGGTCGGTCTCCTTCAGGTAGCCCATCCGCTGCGCCTCGATCGCCGACTTCGAGACCTGCGCGGTGGCGGCGGCCGTGAAGTACTTCGTGAGGAAGTGCAGCAGGTAGGCGTCGGGCGCGGAGCGCGCCTCCTCGGCCGCCGAGCGCGCACCGTGGGTGAGGCCGCCGCCGGCGGGCAGCAGCCCCAGGCCGATCTCGGGCAGGCCCATGTAGCTCTCGAGCGCGACGACGCGGCGCGAGCAGTACAGCGCGAGCTCCAGGCCACCGCCCAGCGCCACGCCCGAGATCGCGGCGATCGTCGGCACCTGTGCGTAGCGCAGCCGCAGCATCGCGTCCTGCAGGCCCTTGACCAGCTCGGCGATCGCCTTCGGGCCGCCCTGCATGAAGGCCGGCACCATCGCCTGCACGTCCGCGCCATACGAGAACGGCTCGTCCGGCGACCAGACCACCAGGCCCTTGTACTGACGCTCGGCGAGGTCGAGGCCCTTGAGCATCCCCTCGATCACGCCCGGTCCGATCGCATGGACCTTGGTCTTGATCGACATCACCAGCACGTCGTCGACCCCGCGGCCGTCGAGCGTCCACAGCCGCACCGAGTCGTCCTCGTGCACGGTGTGGCCGGCGACGTGCGCGTCCGGCGCGTTCGTGCCGCGCACCGACTGGCGGAAGAGCTGCCTGTCGTAGACCGGGAGCTCGCGCGGCGCGACGAACATGCCGGCGGCCGGCGACCACGAGCCCTCGGGCTGGTGCGGGCCGCCGCAGGCGGCGACCGGGCCGTCGAGCACCCACTCGGGCAGCTTCACCTTCGCGAGCGTGCGGCCCGCCTCGACGTCCTCGGCGATCCACTGCGCGACCTGCGTCCAGCCCGCGGCCTGCCAGGCCTCGAACGGGCCTTCCTTCATGCCGAAGCCCCAGCGCATCGCGAAGTCCACGTCGCGCGCGCTGTCGGCGATCGACTCCAGGTTGACCGCGGCGTAGTGCCAGGAGTCGCGCAGGATCGCCCAGACGAACTGCGCCTGCGGGTTCTTCGACTCGCGCAGCAGCTTGATGCGCTCGGCCGGGTCCTTCTTCTTCAGGATCCGCGCGACCGTCTCGTCGGCCTTGCCGCCGGCCGGGACATAGCCGCCCGTGGCCGCGTCGATCCGCTCGATCGTCTTGCCGGCCTTGCGGTAGAAGCCCGCGCCCGCCTTCTGGCCGAGCGCGCCCTTC
>RPRK01000129.1 GCA_003818495.1 Burkholderiales bacterium | reverse complement strand
GCCGCCTTCGGGCCGGTCCGCCAGACCGATCTCGCCGCGATGGCCGTCGCACTCGTGCAGCCTGGCCACGGTCCGGCACAGCTCGGTGCCGAGACCGGTGGTCGCGGCGCCGTGGCCGACATCGTGACGGGCCTGTCCGAACACGTCGGCATCGAGCCCCGGGCCGTCGTCGTCGACGCCGAGGACCAGCCAGCGCGTGTCCGGCCCGTCGCGCACTTCGGCGAACAGGCGGATACGGCCCGTGGCGTACCGTGCGGCGTTGTCGACCGCGGCCTCGAGGGCCAGCCCCACCAGGTAGGCATCGAAGAACCATGTCGACGGTGCCGAGCGGGCATCGACCTCGACGCCGATACCGCTGCCGGCGACGCGGCTCGCGGCGAAACGCGCGGCCTGCGCGAGCACGCGCGACGGATCCTCTTCCTGCTCGTTCGCCGACAGGCCGTGGGCGTCGTCGCGGTACAGCGTGAGGAAGGCGACCAGCCGCCGATGCAGCGATACCGCATCGGTGCGCAGCGGCACCAGTTCCGCGGACAGTGCGGGATGCGCGGCGACCAGTTCGGCGAGCCGCTGTTCGTGCACCGCCAGCCGGTTCTTCAGGTCGTGGACGACGAGTGCGGACAGGCCGGGGTGCATGGCCGGCTCAGGACGCCACGTCGGGCATCTCGGCCACGGGTTCGCTCACGCCGGCCTCGAGCTTCTGCAGGTAGGCATTCATCCGCTTGAGCCGGTCGGGATCGGCGGTGCCGCGTACCCGCAGTCGCGTCAGTGCCGCCTGGACCTGGGCGAGCAGGTCGGGTCGGACACCCTTGAGCCGCATCGTCATCAGGTAGATCTCGACCGCGGCCGTCAGCACCCCGGTGTGCTCGGGTGCCTTCGGCAGGGCCAGGTTGACCATCTCGACCGCCTCGTCGAAGGCGCCGGCACGCAGCTTCCGCACGGCGGCCTCGGCTTCCTTGGCGGCTTCTTCGGACCGATCGGCCACGACACCCGTCGCCTGCTCGGTCATGCCCGCATCGGCGAGCACCTTGGCGGCCAGTGCCCGCGTGGAGGCGTTCTCGGCGGTCGAGATGCCCTCGGCGGCCTTGACCGCCTCGTCCAGCACCTTCATGCCCTGTGCGGTCATGCCCGCGGTGAAGGCGGCCTTCGCGATCAGCAGCCGCGTACGCGGCTCGGCCTCGACGCCGAAGGCCCGCTCGAGGCGCTTCGCGGCATCCGCCGCCTCGTCGTGGCGCCGCAGCGCCGTCCAGGCCTGCACGTCGATGGCGGCGGCCAGGGCCTGCGTGCGTGCATCGCCGGGCCGCTCGGAAGCTTCCTTGGCGATGAGCTGCATGGCCCGCTTCGGATCGCCCCGTGCGAGGCTGACCTGCGCGAGCAGCGCGCTGTTGCGCGAATCGCGGGTGATCGCGTTGGCGGTCTGGCGCACGACCTTGGTCAGCGCAGTGTCGGCGATCTCGAAGTCGTCGGCGAGGTAGGCGATCTCGGCCTGGCGACGGCTGCGCACGGAGCTCGGGATGTGCTCGGCGGCGCGGGTCGCGACCTTCAGCGCACCCTCGACGTCGCCCGTGCGCTCGAGCAGCTCGATCAGCAGATCGTAGGCACCGGCGTGATAGGGCCGGTCCTTGAGGATCGTGGTGAGGCGCTGTCGGGCGGCATCGATGTCGCCCATGGCCAGGCAGCAGCGTGCGATGCCGATCGACGCCCAGGTCATCGAGCTGCGCACCTTCAGCGCGGCCCGATAGGTCAGCAGGGCATCGTCCCAGCGCCCGAGCGCGACCTGGCACATCGACATGTGGCGCAGCAGCTCGACCCGAAAGCGCGGACCGGCCTTGAGGAAGCGCTCGCACTGCGCGAGGCCTTCGTCGAACCGAGCCGCGTGCACGGCCGCGTACATCGGCCGCAGCTCGACGTGACGGGCCAGGGCCTCCTCGATCCGGTTGAGCAGCTGTTCGGTGGCCACCGGCTTGACCAGGTAGCCGTCCGGCAGCATCTCGGCCGCGCTCGCGACGCGGTCGATCGTCGAGTCGGCCGAGATGATGAAGAACAGCCCGCCGGGGGGGAGCAGCCGTTCCTGGCGCAGATACTCGAGCAGCTGCTGGCCGTCGGTGCCGGGACCGAGGTCGTAGTCCGACAGGATCAGGTTGAACGGCGCGCTCCGGATGGACTCGACCGCCGTCCGCGCGTCGGGGGCGAGGACGATGTCCTTGATCTGCGCTTCGGCCAGCGTGTCGCGCAGCATCGATCGCATCTCTCGGATGTCGTCGATGACCAGCGCACGTAGGCCTTTCAGCTGGCTCGCAGTCAGCATGGGAGGTTCCGGGTGATGCCCGAGCGTAGCGTCACTGTGACGAAGCGAAGCGTGCTGGAACGCACCGAATCCCGGCCTGTTCCGCGCACGCTGGACGGGCGGCGCACGACGGGGGACGGGCGGCCGGCCGCCGGTCGGGGTCGACGCACGGTGGGCGCCTCGTGTAGCGTTCGAGGCTCGACAGGAGGAGACCCTGCATGCTGATCCGCGCATCCGACGCGGGCGCCGTCGCGTCCGCCGCGTCCACCGACGCTTCGTTCCCTGCCGCTTCGCTTCCCGGTGCTGCAGCCGGGTCGCCCCCGAACTCGACGTCGTCGTCGCCCGTATCGGCGGCGGCCGCGCCCTGGCCGCCGCGTCGCCGCGCGCTGGCGGCAGCGGGCGGCGTGGCGGTCCTGGGGGCGCTGCCCCGCGTGGCCATCGGGCAGGGCGCCTGGCCGAACAAGCCGGTCCGCGTGATCGTGACCAACCCGCCCGGCGGCCTGACCGATGCGTACGCGCGGCAGTACAGCGAGGTCATGTCGCGCAAGTTCGGCCAGCCCTTCGTGGTCGACAACCGGCCCGGTGCCGGCGGCATCATCGCGGCCGACGCGCTGGCCAAGTCACCGGCCGACGGCTACACGCTGATGGTGGCCATCCAGACGCCGATGTGGAACGGCCGCGTGCTGTACAAGTCGCTGCCCTACGACCCGGACAAGGCGTTCGCGCCGATCACGCTGTTCCCGGCCGGTGCACTCGCCTTCGGCGTGAACGCGAAGCTGCCGGTGAAGACCCCCGACGACTATGTCGCCTGGGCTGCGAAGAACGCAGCCGCGATCGGCACCTACGCCGCCGGTTCCTGGCCGCACATGATCGCCGACACCTGGAACCGCACCCGCGGCCTGAAGTTCGACGTGATCCACTACAAGGGCGAGCCGCCGATGTGGGTCGACGTGGCGTCGGGCCAGGTGAGCGGCGGGCTCGGCAGCTTCCAGGCGATGAACACCCACATCGAGCGCGGCACCGTGCGGCCGATCGCGGTGGTGGGCCAGCGCCGCTCCCCGCGCCTGCCCGACGTGCCGACCTTCACGGAGCAGGGCCACAAGGACCCGATCTTCGCGCTCGACGGCTGGCTGCCGATGGTGGCCCCCGCCGGCACGCCCGAGGACATCCTGCAGAAGCTGTCCGAGGCGACGCTCGAGGCCTACCAGACGCCGAAGATCCAGCAGCTCCACGAGACCTTCGGCATCCCCAACGGCCCGGTCGGCCTCGAGGAGGCGCGCCGGCGCTGGAAGGAGGAGGCGCCGCAGTGGGTGGCCATCGCCGACCGCCTGGGGATCAAGCTGGACTGACGCGCCCCCGCTGCTGCGCGCGGCGTTCAGCCCACAGGTTCAGGCCGTTCGCCACGAGGATGCACGCCGCGCCGGCCATCACCGGCGCGCGCAGCGGCTCGTCGTAGAGCGCCATGCCCACCAGCGCGATCAGCGGCAGCCGCAGGAAGTCCATCGGCGCCACCACGATCGCATCGGCCAGCCGCGAGGCGCGCGTCAGGCAGTAGTGCGCGGCGAGCCCCGAGAGGCCGCAGAGCGCCGCCCATCCGAAGGCGGCGGCCGACGACAGCGTGAGTCCCGGTCCGAAGACCACCAGCGCGGCCGCCAGCGGCAGCTGCAGGACGTGCATCCACACCAGCGTCACGAAGGCGCTGTCGGTGCGCGTGAGACGGCGCACCGCCATCACGTTGAGCGCGAACCCGAACGCCGAGGCCAGGGCGAGCAGCGAGCCCGGACCGAGCGAGAGCTGGTCGAGGAACGCCCGGGGCGACAGCCCCGCACCCGGGGGCCACACCACCACGAGCGCCCCCGCGAAGCCCGTCAGCGCCGCGAACGCGCGCCATGCCGTGAGGCGTTCGCCGAGGAACAGGGGTGCGAGGACCGCCACCCACAGCGGCGAGGTGAACTCGAGGGCGAACACCTCCACCAGCGGGATCATCGACACTGCCAGCATCCACGAGAGCTGCGCGGCGAAGTGCACGAGGGCGCGCCCCGCCGTCAGCCCGGGCTGACCGCTGCGCAGGCTCGACAGCGTGCCGCGCAGCGCCAGGTGCAGCACCGCCAGCACCGCCAGGCCCGTGCAGGCGCGCCAGAACAGCAGCTCGAGCGCGCCGATCGAGCGCATCGCCTCGCGGCCGGTGATCGCCACCAGCGAGAACGACACGAGCGCACCGATCATCCAGATCGCGGCGCGCCGAGGGTCGGCCGCGACGCGGCGGAACCGGGGGGCGGGAGCGTCGTCGGTGGTGCCGCTGGACATCGGTGCAGGTCTCCATGCGCGCCGGCGATGCATGTCCCCGGTGCGTGTCGGATCCGAGCCGCGGATCCGGGCCCGCATGGTACGGCCTCCGGTGCCGTCGCATCGCCGGAGATCGTCCGATTCCCCTACAGCGTGGATTTCCGACCCCCGTTGTTTCCGAGGTCGATCGGGCGCGACTCCGGACAGACTCGGTCATGCACGTCCGATACGGTTGACCGGAGACTCCGAATGTTCGAAGCCTGGACCCTGAAGAAGCGACTCACTCTGACCTTCGCCGCCATCCTGGCGACCGCCTGCGCGCTGCTCGGCGTGGCGCTGGTCAACAACGCCCGGCTGGGCGACACCGTGCGGTGGAACACCCACACCTACAAGGTGCTGGCGGAATCCGAGACCATGCTGCTGAGCATGGTGAACATCGAGACCGGGCTGCGGGGCTTCGTCGCCGCGGGTGACGAGAAGTTCCTCGAGCCCTTCAACCAGGGGCAGGAAGGCTTCGCGACCGCGTTCGAGCAGGCCCGGACGCTGACCTCCGACAACCCCGCGCAGCAGGCCCGGCTCGAGACCCTGAAGGCCAGCTATTCGCAGTTCATGGACGTCGCCCGCGGGCTGATCGCCCTCCGGCGCGACGTCACCCTGGGCAAGGTCCAGGTGGAGACCCTGCTGGAGGCATTCGCGGCCGGCAAGGACAAGGCGGCGATGGATGCCTTCCGGGCCGGCAAGGCCGAGTTCTCGAAGGTGGAGTCCGACCTGCTGGCGGGTCGCCAGACGTCGCTTGCCGCGACCATGTCGGCCACCACCTACACGCTCGCGATCGGCGGCGCGGTGCTGGTCTCGCTGACCGTGCTGCTGGGCCTCGCGCTGACGCGCAGCGTCTTCCGGCAGCTCGGCGCGGAACCCGGCGAGGCGGCGACGACCGTCGATGCCGTGGCCCGGGGCGACCTCACCGTGAAGATCGCGCTGCGTCCCGGCGACACGCGCAGCCTGATGGCGGGGTTGGCGGGGATGCGGGACGCACTGGTCCGTGTGGTCAGCGAGGTGCGAAGCAACTCCGAGAACGTCGCCTCGGCCAGCGCGCAGATCGCGCAAGGCAACCAGGACCTCTCCGGCCGCACGGAGCAGCAGGCCAGCGCGCTGCAGCAGACCGCGGCGACGATGGAGGAGCTCGGCACCACCGTGCGCAACAACGCCGACAACGCGAAGCAGGCCAACCAGCTCGCGCAGAGCGCCTCGGCCGTGGCGATCAAGGGCGGGGACGTGGTCGGCAAGGTGGTCACCACCATGCAGGACATCAATGCCAGCAGCCGCAAGATCGGCGACATCATCAGCGTGATCGACGGCATCGCGTTCCAGACCAACATCCTGGCGCTGAACGCGGCGGTCGAGGCCGCGCGCGCCGGCGAGCAGGGCCGCGGCTTCGCCGTCGTGGCCTCCGAGGTGCGCAGCCTCGCGCAGCGCAGCGCCGAGGCGGCCAAGGAGATCAAGACGCTGATCGGCCGCAGCGTGGAGCAGGTGACGCTCGGCACGGGCCTGGTCGACGAGGCCGGTCAGACGATGGAGGAGATCGTCACGTCCATCCGTCGCGTGACCGACATCGTGGCCGAGATCAGTTCCGCCAGCGTCGAGCAGAGCACCGGCGTGCAGCAGGTGGGCGAAGCGGTCAGCCAGATGGACCGGACCACCCAGCAGAACGCCGCACTGGTGGAGGAGAGCGCCGCGGCCGCGGACAGCCTGAAGGGGCAGGCGGAGCATCTGGTGCAGGCCGTGGCGGTGTTCAAGCTCTAGCCACCGGGGCGCGCGTGGTACGGTGACCCGGTCGGTCGCGGCGGACGAGCCGCGGTCGGAGGAGGAGACGACATGACCACGACCGATGCGTCGGGCGTCGCGCAGGCTGCGGGATGGCGCGCCGCCGGCGACTGGCACCACGCGTACTTCACCGGCACCGTGCTCGCCGCCGTCGCGCGGCTGGGCACGCCCGTCGCCGCCGAGCTCGTCTATCGGGTGTTCTGCAAGCAGCGCGAGGCGCGCTTCCTGCCCGGCCTGGCCAAGCTCGGCCTCGACCGCCTGCCGCACGCGGTGGCCGCCGCGCAGTACCACTACCTGTCGAACGACGTCGGCGGCGTCGCCGTGCAGTACATGCCGGAGACCGAGCGCAAGGCCTGGGTGCGCTACGTGCCGCCGCGCTGGGTGTGGGCCGGCACCGCGCTGTGCGGCATCCCGTCCGACATCACCGTGGCGATGCTGCGTGGCTGGCATGCGCAGAACGGGCTGATGCTCGGCAACCCGCGCCTGGGCTTCGTCTGCACGAAGATGACCACCGACGGGGACGCCTCGCTCGAGGGCTACTACGTCGAGGAGGACCGGCCGCTCGCGCCCGACGAGCGCCTTCGCTTCGCGCGCGACGAGGACGGGCCGGACTTCGATCCGGCGGCGGTGCCCGTGCTGGCGAGCGCGACGTGGCCGGCCGAGCGGCTGGCGCGGGCGCGGCGCAACTATGCGATGGAGTACGTGCGGACGGTGCTGCCGGTGGCGCTGGAGCTGCTCGGCGAGGACGCCGGCGGGCGGTTCCTGCACCTCGTCGGGCGGCTGGTCGGGATGCAGCATCACCGGGATGCGGCCGAGGCGCTGGGTGTGCCCGCGAGCGGATCGGCCGAAGACTTCGCACGCTTCCTCGCGGCGATGGGGCGAGGGCAGGGCGACGAGGTCTCGGTGTCGACGGACGCTGACGGGGCGATCCGCGTGGTGCAGCAGGGGCCGCGGCTGTTCGAGGGGATGGGCGCGAACCGGGTGGCGGCGATCGAGGCGTGGAGCGGGCTGTGGGAGGGCGCGCTCGCGTCGCACGGCCATCGGATGGCGCTGGGCGTCGAGGTGGGGGACACGTCCGTGGCATGGACGGTGTCCCGAGAAGGGTGAGGATCCACCGCGCCGCGCCGCCCGATTTCTTCATCGGCGCGCATGCGGCCGTGGAGGGCTGGCCCCTGCTCACCCGGGATGCCAGGCGGTTCAAGACCTGTTTCCCGACGCTGGACGTCATCGCGCCCTGAATGCGGCAGCGTGCACGCACCTTCCGGATTCCACGGACCGACACCCCGCGGGCCCCCTTCCTCGCTTAACGTGTCGGGTGAATCGACCGGAACTCCCATGAATCGAAATCTCTGGCTGCTCGCCGTCCTGCAGGGCCTGTTCCTGACCAACAACGTCACGTTCATCGCGATCAACGGGCTGGTGGGGCTGTCGCTCGCCGCCTACGGCTGGATGGCGACGCTGCCGGTGATGGCCTACGTGGTGGGCGGCGCGCTCTGCACCGGGCCGGTGGCCTGGACGCAGATGCGCTTCGGCCGGAAGATCAGCTTCCAGCTCGGGCTGATGGTGGCGTTCTGCTCGGCGCTGCTGTGCGCGTATGCGGCGCATACGCAGAACTTCTGGCTGCTGTGCTTCGCGACGCTGGTGGCCGGCTACTACCAGGCCAACGGTCAGCTCTACCGTTTCGCCGCGGCCGAGCTGGCCGCGCCGTCGGTGCGCGAGAAGGCGGTGTCGCTGGTGATGGCGGGCGGCCTGCTCGGCGCGGTCCTCGGGCCGAACCTGGCTGCACGCACGCGCGAGCTCGCCTCGCTGCCCTTCGTCGGCGCCTACCTCGCCCTCGCGGTCGTGGCGGTGCTGGCGATGCTGCTGCTGACCACCCTCCGGTTCCCGCCGGTGCCCGAGCGCAAGGCGGGCGCCTATACGGGGCGACCCCTCTCGCAGGTGATGCGCCAGCCTGTGTTCATCGTGGCCGCCGGCGCGAGCGCGCTGGGCTACGGCGTGATGAACCTGCTGATGGCGGCGACCCCGCTCGCGATGCAGCAGTGCGGGCTGCCCTTCTCCGATGCGGCCTTCGTGCTGGAGTGGCACGTCATCGGCATGTTCGCGCCCGGGTTCTTCACCGGTCACCTGATCCGTCGCTTCGGCGTGCTGAACATCATGGGCGTGGGCGTGGTGCTGAATCTCGTCTGCGTCGCGATCGCGCTGTCGGGCCAGGCGCTGCACAACTTCACGATCGCGCTGTTCCTCCTCGGGGTCGGCTGGAACTTCCTGTTCACCGGAGGCACCACGCTGTCGCTCAAGGCGTACACGCCCGAGGAGAAGGACCGCGCGCAGGGTGCGATCAACTTCCTGGTCTTCTCCACGATGGCGCTGACCTCGCTCAGCTCGGGTGTGCTGGTCAGTGCGCCGCAGGGCTGGAACTGGCTGAACCTCGGCTCGCTGTTCCCGGTCCTGGTGATCGGCGCGGGCATCGTCTGGCTGGCGCTGAGCCAGCGCGGGCGGGCGGCGACGGCCTGAAGGGCCGAGCCGTCGCTGCGCGCACCGACGTGACGCCCGGCACGACGGCACGGCCCGCGGCGTTCCGCCCCGCCAGGTCGTACGGTCGACGTCTGGCGCTCCTGGCTCTGGTTGTCCTCGCGGTGTCCGGATGCGGCGCGCTCCACGGTGCGAGGATGGCGATACCGAAGCTCTCGGGCCTCGACGAGGTCCATCCGCGTCTCTACGTGGAGCCGTCGATGTCCGACGCGCAGCGGCAGGCGCTGCAGCACGAGATCGAGCTCGGGCGCGCCGCCGTCGAGGCCTTCTGGGGCGGCATCACCACGACGCCCTACTTCGTCGCCTGCGTGACGACCGACTGCGACGTCAGGTTCGGCTCGTACGGGCAGCGGGCAGCCGCGTATGGCGACTTCGCGATCCGCCTGTCGCCACGGGGGATGACGGCGTCGCTGATCGCGCACGAGTGGTCGCACGCCGAGCTCTACCGGCGCGCCGGCGGCGGGTGGCATGCACGCCGGATCCCCCGGTGGTTCGACGAGGGCGTGGCCGTCGTGATCGCGAACGAACCCCGCCACTCGGAAGAGAACTGGGCCGAGATCCGACGGCTGGACTTGCCGACGCCGTCGCTGGCGAGCCTCGTCACCTTCGGCGAATGGGGTGCCGCGATGCGGGCGTTCGGCGAGACGGCCGGCGACGTCCCGGGCAACCGGCACGTGGTCTACACCTTGGCCGGGCACACGGTCAGGGCCTTCCTCGCCTGTGCCGGGGCCGGCGGGGTGGTCGCCGTGCTCGACGCGGTACGGTCCGGTGCGGCGTTCGACGAGGCCTACGCGCGGGTCGGTGGCGGCTGCGCGCGGCCGCGCGAGTAGCGATCGCGACCGATCGGCCCCGCCGACTCAGTCCGCCTCCGCCATCCTCTGGCGCTTGGCCTCGTCCTCGAGCTGCGCGTCCTGGATCTCGCGCATCACCGACACCAGATCCACGTTGCCGGCGTCCGGCACGAACCGGCCGGTCAGCACCGTCTCGTTGGTCAGCAGTCCGCGCCGGTACAGGTCCCAGATCTCGGCGCCGTACTCGGTCGCGAGCAGCTCGGGCGCGAAGCGTCCGAAGAATCCGCGCAGGTTCGCGACGTCGCGCAGCAGCATCCGGCTCGCGTGGTTGTTGCCGGCGGCATCGACCGCCTGCGGCAGGTCGATGATCACCGGTCCGTCTGCGGCGAGCAGGATGTTGAACTCGGACAGGTCGCCGTGCACGACGCCGGCGACCAGCATCCGCACCACCTCGGCCAGCAGCGACGCGTGGTGCGCCCGCGCGTCCTCCTCGCTGAAGATCACGTCGTTCAGCCGCGGCGCGGCGTTGCCCTCGGCGTCCGCGACCAGCTCCATCAGCAGCACGCCGTCGAGGAAGTTGTACGGCCGCGGCACGCGCACGCCGGCGGCGGCCAGGCGGTGCAGCGCGTCGACTTCGGCGCTCTGCCAGGCCGCTTCCTGGGCCTGGCGGCCGAAGCGCGTGCCCTTGGCCATGGCGCGGGCCTGCCGGGTGTTCTTCACGCGGCGGTTCTCGGTGTAGTCGACGGCCTGGCGGAAGCTGCGGTGGGTCGCTTCCTTGTAGACCTTCGCGCAGCGGACGTCGTCGCCGCAGCGCACGACGTAGACGGTGGCTTCCTTGCCGCTGGTGAGCTGGCGGACGACGTCGTCGACGAGTCCTTCCTCGATCAGGGGAAGCAGGCGTTTCGGGGGCTTCATCCCCGTAGTGTGCGCCACCCGCGGTGGCGTACCCGGTTCAGCGCAGGTCGAGCACGGCCTCGAGGGACTCGTCCTGGCGCCGGATGGCCTGCAGGTTGGCCAGGAACGCATTGCTCGCGCCGATCATGTCGACCATGGCGCGCGGCAGGTCCGGGTCCTCGGCGACGGGCTGCGCGATGGCGGCCGGCAGGGGCTGCGCGGGTGCCTGCGGCGCGGCGGCGGGTGCCGGCGCGCCGTCGCCCGGGCCGCCCTGGGGTGCCGCCACGGGCTGTCCGACGCGCTGCGCGGAGGCGCGCGCCACGTCGAATGCGGCGGCATCGAGGCGCCGCGTGGCGGCATTCAGGCCCGAGACACTGATCGTCATGGACATGCGCTTCTCCGGTTGATTCGGTTATCGACCGGCCCGGCGGGGACTTGAGGACCGTTCGTCGGCCGGAATCGACCGTTCGTGCCCGCGCGTGCCGATCGGTGGTCTTCGGACGTCCCGCGGCTCAGCGTCCGGCCAGCGCCGCATCGAGGGCGTGGAGGTCCTCGAAGGGTCCGGGGGCGTGCTCGCCGCAGGCGTCGGCGGGGTGCCGATGCGCGAACTCGGGGCGCCGCAGCCACGCGGCCTGCAGGCCGGCCCGGCGCGCGGCGACCACGTCGAGCTCGGGGTCGTCGCCGACGTGCAGGGTGGCCTCGGGTGCCACGCCGGCCAGGCGGCAGGCCTCGTGGAAGAGCCGGGGGTCCGGCTTGGCGCAGCCGAACACGTGCGCGTTCACGGCGGCCGAGAAGAGGCGCCCGAGCCCGACGCGGGCGACGTCGGCATTGCCGTTGGTGACGGCGACGAGCCGATACCGGCCCGCCCAGCGCTCGAGCACCGGCAGCACGTCGTCGAAGAAGGTCACGCGCTGGCGGGCGTCGAGGAAGACCTCGAAGGCGTCGTCCGCGAGCCGCGGGTCGTCGCCGTACCGGCGCATCGCACGCCGCAGGCCCTCGCGGCGCAGCCAGCTCATGTCGTGGGCGCGGCCGGGGTCCTCGGCGACGAGCTCCCGGCGGATCGCGGCGCGCGCCTCGGCGTCGAGGCGGGCCGCGGTGGCGGGCGCGTGCGCACCGAGCCAGGCGCCGAGCACCCGCTCGGCCTCGACGAGGGTGGGGCCGACGGCCCACAGGGTGTCGTCCAGGTCGAGGGTGATGGCCCGCAGCGGGGGCGAGGCGGACGGAAAGGGCAGGCGAGGCATGGGCCGATGGTAGCGCCGCGGCGCAAGCACCGTCCGTCGACGCCCGGCCGCTGTTCGTTCCGGCGGCCGGGCCGGATGTGACTTTTGTCACGCTCCGGGGCGGGGGCGGGGGCTGCAATGCGCTGCAGAGGTGACCCCCATGAACGACACGAGCCCGTCCACGTGCCCCCCGCCCTGCGCCGCCGCGGCCCGTCCGCTGCACGCGCCGGCGCCGATCGTCGTCACCGCGGTCGCGCTGGTCACGCTCGGCTTCTGCGTGGCGTTCGCGCTCGTCGCGCCGCTGGGCGCGGCGGCGGCGTCCTCCGATCCGTGGTCCCCGGCGCAGGCGGACGGCGTGGGCCGCGCGATCGCGTTCGCGGTGATCGGCGGCATCCTGCTCGGCATGCCCCTGGCGATCCACGTGCTGCACCGGGAGCTCGCGCGGCCGCTGGCGCTCGGCGAGGCACGCGAGGATGCGAGCGCCTCGCGCTTCGTCTACGCGCCCGGTGCCCGACGCCGGATGATGCTCGGGCTCGCCGCCGCCTACGGGACGGCGGCGCTCCTGGCGCTGCTCCTCGCCCGCACGACCGATGCGGCCTCGGCGCTGCGTGCGCTGCTGGCCTACTGACGCATCGGACGGCTCAGCGCTCGAGCGAGAACCCGATCATCTTCAGCACGCGGGCCCAGCGCTGGCGATCCTCGGCGACGGCCTGCGCGAACGCCTGCGGGGAGCCGCCGACCGGTACGAGGCCGGCTTCGGCCAGCCGTTGGCGCACGTCGACGCTGGCGAGGGTGGCGTCGAACGCGGCGTTGAGCGCCGCGACGATCGACGACGGCGTGGTGAGGGCGGCGTTGACGCCGAACCAGCCGTTCGCGACGAGGCCGGGCAGGCCGAACTCCCCGATGGTCGGAATCGAGGGGAGGAAGGGCGAGCGCGAGCTCCCGGTGGTGGCGAGCACCCGCGCGCGCCGGGCCTGGACCGGTCCGATCGAGTCGCCGACCGTGTCGAAGAGGAGCGCCGCATGGCCGTCGTCGAGCGCCTGGCGCGCCGGAACCGCGCCTCGGTAGGGGAGGTGGTGGAGCCGCAGGCCCGTCGCATGGTTCAGGGCCTGGATCATCACGTGCGAGACCGTGCCGGCACCGTGCGATGCGACGCTGACGCCCTCGCCACGCGAACCGAAGCGGCGCGCCCAGTCGACGAGCGATGCCAGATCGGTGACCGGCAGCTCGGCCCGCACGTTCAGCGCGAGCTCGAACCGGCAGCCGAGCACCACCGGCTGCAGCCGGTCGACGGGATCGTAGGGCAGGTCGCGGAACACCAGCGGGCCCAGGACCAGCATGCCGGAGTTGCTCAGCAGCAGCGTGCGTCCGTCGGCGGGCGCCGTGCGCACGTGCTCGATGGCGATGCGGCCCGAGGTGCCCGGCCGGTGCTCCACGGCGTGCGGGACGCCGAGCACGCCGCCGGCCGCCTCGGCCAGCACCTCTGCGACCACGTCGTGGGCGGTGCCCTTGGGAAACCCGACGACCATCGCGGCGCGCCCCGGGTCGGATGCGGCGGCCGCAGCGAGCGTCGGCAGGCTGGCCAGGCCGATCAGGGCACGACGGCGGTCGGTTCGCGGAAAGCGGGGCATTCGATGTCGGTCTTCGGCACGCCTCGCGAAGAGACACCGCTGTATGGACGGGCGCGCAGTATCGCCGCCCGGGGCACGGCCCCGGTCGAACGACCACGATGACGCAACGGGTGCCCGAGGCCGGGGCGGACCGGGCCGCGGGCGGGCCCGGTTCAGTGCGCGGTCAGACCCGCACGAGCCCCAGCAGGTGCGCGACGTCCTTGAAGAAGATCCGCACGTGCGCGATCGGCTTCTTGCGCACGAGCTTCTTGTTCATGTACGACTCGAAGGTGAGCTGCTGCACGTCGCGGTCGCGGCAGATGTCGACGAAGCGCTCGCGGCGCTTGTCGCTCGAGTACCAGAACCACTGCATGACGCCGAGCACCCAGAACACGCGGCCGTGCTCGCGCATGAAGCGCTTGCGGGCCTGCGCGAGCACGCGGGCGTCGCCGGTCTCGAGCAGCTGGTGGACGGCGTCGGCGGCGTAGGTGCCGCAGACCATCGCGTAGTAGATGCCCTCGCCGGAGGCGGGCGCG
>RPRK01000128.1 GCA_003818495.1 Burkholderiales bacterium | reverse complement strand
CCGGGCACCGGCCCGGCGTCCGCCCGAGGGGCGGCGCCGGGCCGCGTCGTTCCGGGCGTGCGGAATTGGCATCGTGCGGGCCCTCCGGCTACAGTGGATCGATCCCGATCCGACCGACGAGCCCGCCGTGAACCCTTCACCGACCGCACGCACCTCCCTGGGCACGCTGCGCGGCGCCGCCGAGGGCGAGGTCCTGGTCTTTCGCGGCGTGCCCTATGCCGCGCCTCCGGTCGGGCCGCTGCGCTTCCAGCCGCCGCGGCCCGCCACGCCCTGGACCGGCGAACTCGACGCGACCCGCGACGGCCCGATCCCGCCGCAGCCGCCGTCGCGGCTGCGCGCCGCGATGGGCGACTTCGAACGGCCGCAGTCCGAGGACTGCCTGACGCTGACGATCACCACGCCCGCGGCCGACGGCGCCAGGCGGCCGGTGATGGTCTTCCTGCACGGCGGCGCGTTCTGGACCGGCGCGGGTTCGCTGTCGTGGTACGGCGGCGGCCCGCTCGCGCGCCATGGCGACGTGGTGGTGGTGGGCGTCAACCACCGGCTGGGCGCGCTCGGCTTCATGCACCTGCCGGGTGTCGCCGAGCCCAATCTCGGCCTGCACGACCAGATCGCCGCGCTCGACTGGGTGGCGGCCGAGATCGCCGCGTTCGGCGGCGATCCGGACAACGTGACCGTGTTCGGCCAGTCGGCCGGCGGTCTGTCGGTGCTGGCGATGCTCGGCATCCCGAAGGCCCGCGCGCGCTTCCGCCGCGCGGTCGTGCAGAGCGCGCCCTTCGGCCGGATGCTGCGCTCGCGCGCCGACGCGGCCGCGATCGGCGCCGCGATGCAGCGCGAACTCGGACTCGCCGACGCGGCGGGCTGGACCGACGTGCCCGTCGAGCGGATCACCGCCGCGCAGCTCGTGGTGGCGCGCTCGATGGCCGGCTTCGCGAACACCGCGCCGCCGTTCATCCCGGTGGCCGACCACGTGCTGCTCGGCGACGACGTGATCGGCGCCGCGGTCGCCGGCGCGATGGAGCGCGACCTGATCGTGGGCTTCACCCGCGACGAGATGGCGGCGTTCTTCGCACCGGTGCCCGAGATGGCCACCGCGCCCGATGCCGCGGTCCGCGGCGTGTTCGCCCGCCACTTCGGCGGCGCGGCCGACGAGGCGCTCGCCGAGTACCGGCAGCGCGCCCGGCTGCCCGGTCCGGGCGGCCTGCTCGGCGAGATGCTGGGCGACGCGTCGTTCGCCGGCGGACTCTGGGCCTTCGCCGAGCGGATGGCGGCGCTCGGCCGGCCGGTGCGCGCGTACCGCTTCGACTTCGCCGCGCCGGGCAATCCGTTCGGCGCCTGCCACTGCATCGAGCTGCCGTTCTGCTTCGGCACGCTCGCCGACTGGTCGGCGCCGATGCTCGCGGGGGCCGACCCCGAGGCGGCCGCGGCGCTGGCCGCGCGGATGCGCGACGCCTGGGCCGCGTTCGCCCGCGACGGCGATCCGACGCACGCGGGCCTGCCCGACTGGCCGGCGCACGGCGAGTCGGGCGAGACGATGCTGTTCGACGCCACGAGCCGCGTCGTCCACGATCCGGCCGGCCGACGCCGCTGGCGCTTCTGGCCGTGACCGACGCGATCGCCTTCGATGGCGTGCGGCTCGCCTTCGGCGGCGAGCCGATCTACGACCGCGTCGACTTCACCGTCGCCCGCGGCGAATTCGTCTGCCTGCTCGGTCCCTCGGGCTGCGGCAAGTCGACCGCGCTGCGACTGATCGGCGACCTCGTGCCGCCCGACGGCGGCACGGTGCGCGTCGACGGGCGCCCGCCCGCCGAGGCCTGGAGCGAGGTCGCGTTCGTGTTCCAGTCGCCGCGGCTCGCGCCGTGGCGCGACGTGCTGTCGAACGTGCTGCTGGGCGCCGAGCTGCGCTTCGGCCGGGCCGAGGCGCGCCGCCGCGAGCCGCTCGCGCGCGAGATGCTCGCGATGGTCGGCCTCGCGTCCTCCGCCGCGAAGTACCCGTCGATGCTGTCGGGCGGCGAGCGGCAGCGCGTGGCGATCGCGCGCGCGCTGGTCGTCGAGCCGTCGATCGTGCTGATGGACGAGCCGTTCTCCGCGCTCGATCCGAACACGCGCCGCCGCCTGCGCGCCGAGATCGAGCGGATCTGGCAGCACACCGGCCGCACCGTGCTCTTCGTCACCCATGACATCGACGAGGCACTGACGCTCGCCGACCGCATCGTGCTGCTGTCCGGCAAGCCGACCCGCGTGCTCGAGACCGTCGTCGTCGATGCCCCGCGGCCGCGCCGTCCGGCCGACGACCCCCGGCTGGCCGCGCTGCGCGACCGCCTCAACCAGCTCTTCCGCTCGCTCGAGCCTTCGTCCGAACCCGATCCGCAGGAGCCCGACGCATGAACCGCCGCCAGATCCTCGCCGCCGCCCCCGCGCTGCTCGCCGCCCCCCACGTCCGCGCGCAGGCGCGTCAGAAGATCACCTACGGCTACCTGCTCGACCCGGCCTACGAGGCCGTGCTCTGGGCGATCCGCAACGGCCGCGTGAAGTCCGACCTGGTCGACGTCGAGGCGACCGGCCTGCTGATCCCGCAGCTGCTGCAGGCCACCGCGACGAAGCAGTACGACGTCATCATGACCGCGGTGATCGGCGTGCCGGCGGCGGCCGCGCGCGGCCTCGAGCTGCGGATCCTGTCGTCGGCGCTGCATGCGTCGACGGTGGGCGAGGGAGGCGGCATCTGGGTCAAGAAGGGCAGCCCGATCCGCAGCGCCGCCGACCTGAAGGGCAAGACGCTCGCGTCCTACGGGCTGCGCTCGACCGGCTACATGTACGCGCGCGAGGCGCTGCGCCGCGAGTTCGGCCTCAACATGGCGCTCGAGGGCGGCGACGTGCGGCAGGTCGAGGTGCAGGCGCCGAACCTGCCGGCCGCGCTCGCCACCGGTCAGACCGACGCGGCGACGCTGATCCACAGCCAGTCCTGGCGTGCGATGCAGTCCGGCGAGTTCGTCAATATCTGCGAGACCGGCAAGATCATCAACGCCGCGCACGGCCCCCTGACCTCCGCGATCAACGTCTCCTACCCCGAGCGGCTGGCCGCGCGGCCCGATGCGTTCCGCGAGTTCAACCGGATGCTCAAGGCCTCGGTCGACTACGCGCTGTCGCACCGCGACGAGGTGTTCGGCGCGGTGGCGAAGCAGGCGAACATCGATCGCAAGTTCTTCGACTGGTGGTTCGACCGCACGACGACCGTGCCCGCCGTCTTCGGCGAGCAGCATGCGAAGGCGGTGGCCACCGCCTGGACGATCGGTCGCGTGTTCAACATGGTGCCGACGGTGCCCGACGTGCGCGCGCTGACCTGGGACCAGGTCCTGCGCGGGTGACTTCGGCGGTGGCGCGGGGCGGCCCCGGCGCGGCGACCGGGCCCGCGGGTCCGTCGGTCGCCGCGCGGCGCGCGGTCGCCGCGGCCTTCGTGGCCGTGCTCGCACTCGCGTGGGTCGTCTCGAGCGGACGCGTGCCGGCCTACATGCTGCCGCCCCCGGCGGACGTCGGTGCCGCGATGTGGGCGCTGGTGGCGACGCCGGTGCGGGCCGTGCACCTGGGCGCCACGCTCGCGCACATCGGTGCGTCGATCGCGATCGCGTTCGTCGGCGGCGCCGTGCTCGCGGTCGTCGCCCACTACGCGCGCTGGAGCGCGCCGGCGATCCACCGTCGGCTCGGACCCTTCCTGTCCGCCTTCTCCGGCATCGGCTGGACCCTGCTCGGCGTGATCTGGTTCGGCGTCTCGAGCTTCACCGTGGTGTTCACCATCGTCGCGGTACTGCTGCCGTTCGCGCTGGTGAACCTGCGCGAGGGGCTGCTCGCGCTCGACGCCGAACTGCTGGAGATGGGCCGCAGCTTCGGTCGGCGGCGCGGCGCGGCGTTCCTGCTGCTGGTGCTGCCCTCGCTGCTGCCCTTCGCCGCCGCGACGCTGCGGATCATGTTCGGCGTGGCCTGGAAGGTCACGCTGACCGCGGAACTCTTCGGCGGCGGCCGCGGCCTGGGCTACGTGATCAACGTCGCGCGCCAGGACTACGACACCGCGACGCTGTTCGCGGTGATCGCCTTCATCATCGTCGCGGTGACGCTGGCCGACCGGCTGGTGTTCGGGCCGCTCGAGCGTCGCACCGCGCGGCAGTTCGGAGGCCGCGCGTGAGCCTCGCGCGCCGCCCGGGTTCGCTGTGGCTCGCCGACGCGCTGGTGGTCGTCGCGATCGCCGGCTGGGCCTGGGGCGCGCGTTCGCTGCCGGAGTTCGTGCTGCCCGGGCCGGTCGCGGTCGGCGAGCGGCTGCTGGTGCTGTTCACCGATCCCGACTTCCTGGTGCACACCGTCGCCTCGACGGTGCGCGTGATCGCGTCGGTGGTGATCGCGCTGCTGCTGGGCGGCGGGCTCGCGCTGCTCGCGCGTGCGGTGCCGGTGCTCGACGGCCTGATCTCGGGGCTGCTGCAGCCCTTCCTGAATGCGTTCCCGTCGATCGGCTGGGCGATCCTCGCGGCGATCTGGTTCGCGCCGGGCCACCTGTCGATCGTCTTCGTGCAGGTCGCGATCCTGGTGCCGTTCTGCCTGATCAACGTCGCCGAAGGCCTGCGGCAGGTCGACCGCGAAATGATCGAGATGGCGCGCAGCTTCACGCGCCGGCGTCCCCGCGTGCTCGCGGCGGTGACGGTGCCGCTGCTGCTGCCCTACGTGATCGGCGCGCTCAGGATCGCCTACGGTGTCGCATGGAAGATCGCGCTGGTGGCCGAGCTGCTCGGCTCGACCTCGGGGCTGGGCTTCCTGATGCTGCGCGCGCAGGGCTCGGCCGACATCACCACGGTGCTCGCCGCCTGTCTCGCGATCGTCGCGCTGTTCTACGCGGGCGAGCGGCTGCTGCTCGATCCGCTCGCGCGGCGCTTCGCGGCACGCTGAGCGCGTGCGGCCTCGGGCGCGGACCGCCCTCTCGATCGCAACCGGCACCCCGAAGGGC
Source organism: Burkholderiales bacterium (assembly GCA_003818495.1). GTDB lineage: Bacteria > Pseudomonadota > Gammaproteobacteria > Burkholderiales > Burkholderiaceae_E > UBA4615. Next base: position 9,049 of record RPRK01000128.1, on the reverse strand, counting down.
ATCGGCAGCCCCCGGGCCGTGTCCGTTCAGGGCATCGGCGGCGCGGCGGCTTCGCGGGCCCGGATCGCACGGATCCACTCGGGGCCGCAGCGCAGGCGCGCCGCGACCGGCGAGGCCGGGTCGATCACCCGCCAGAACGGGATGATCCGTTCGACAGGCGTGCCGTCCTGAAGGTCGTCCCAGGCGGCCTCGGCCACGATGCGCAGGAAGAGGCCGGTGGTCACCGGGCAGGTCGCGTCGGCGCCCTCGGCCCGCGCGAGCGCGTCGCGCAGCGCCCGCGGCTCGAGGGTCTCGCCTGCGTGGAGGGCCGTGATGCGGTCGGCCAGCAGACCCGGCGTCGGCACGAAGAGCGTGCTGCCGGCCGGGATGCCGGCGAAGTCGGCCTCGAGCACCGTCAGGCGGGGCGTCGCGCCGTCGCGCAGACGCGCGCGCCAGTCGGTCGGGCGGGGCGGCGGCGCGTCCGGGGGCGCGCGGCCCGGCGGATCACGACGCACGGAACGAGGCCGCGATCATCGCGGCTCCGGCGAGCGCCACCACGACGAGCACCACCTGCCGGAACCGTGCGGCATCGAGCCCGAGGTAGATGCGCGAGCCGATCCACGAGGGCAGGAGCAGCGCCGGCACGACCACCGCCAGGCCGCCCAGCATGTCGATCCGGACCGTGCCGGAGGCGAGCAGCGCGGCGAGCGTCGCGGTCAGCGCGAGCAGGTTGAAGTTCTGGACGACCGCGCGCTGCGCGTCGCGCTCGAAGCCCCGCAGCGTGCACCACATCGCGGGCGCCGCGCCGGTGATGCCGCCGAGTCCGCCCATCGCGCCGCCGACCGCGCCCGCCAGGACGTCGCCCGCGCGACCGAAGCGCGCGACCGAGGGCAGGCGTCGCGCGAACAGCATCCCGGTGCAGCAGGTGACGAGCGCGACGCCCAGCACGAGCTTGAAGCGTGCGGGGTCGAGGTGGGGCAGGGCGAGCACCCCGATCGGAATGCCGAGCGCGCCGCCCGCCAGGAACGGCCAGAGCACCGGCAGGTGAAGGCCCCGGCGGACCGTGGCGGCCGAGAAGAGCTGCCCGCTCAGTCCGCCGCAGACCGCCATCGCGGTCGCGAGCCGCGGCTCGATCGACCAGGCCCAGATGGAGAGCGCGACCATGCTGAACGCGAAGCCGGAGATGCCCTGCACGAAGCCCGCGACGGCGGCGCCGGCGGCGAGGACGAGGAGTTCGGGCATCGGACGGAGAACGCGCGGGGCGGGACTGGGAACGGGTCGACAGCATACCCGCCGTGCGGGCGCGCGACTTGCCGGCGGTGTACGGCCGCGCCGCGCCGCGTGCGGCGTCGACGGAGACACGATGCCGGCCAGTCGCTGGGACCCCTGGATCGACCGCAGCCTCGCGCTGCGGGCCGATCCGTACCGATTCATCTCGCGCACCTGCCGGGAGGCCGGGCGCGACGCGGTCGAGCTGCGCCTGCTGGGCCGGCGCACGGTCGTGATGACCGGTGCCCGCGCGGTGTCGTGCTTCGGCGATGCCGCCCGATTCGAACGCGCCGGGGCCGTGCCCGAGCCGCTGCGGGCGACGCTCTTCGGCAAGGGCGGGCAGCAGTCGCTCGACGGGTCGGTGCACGCCGCGCGCAAGGCGCTGTTCCTCGCGCTGCTGGCGCCGCCGACCGCCGACCGGCTGGTGACGCGCTTCGTCGGGAACCTCGAGCGGGCCGCCCGGGACTGGGCGCAGCGCGACGCGGTGCCGCTCCACGAAGCGCTGCAGCCGGTGCTGGCCCGCACCGTCTGCGACTGGGCGGGCGTGGTGGTCCCGGCCGACATGCTGTCATTGCGCACGGCCCAGCTCGCCTCGCTCTACATGGAGCCGCTGACCCGGCACCTGCACGCCCGCGGCCAGCGGCGCGCGGCCGAGGGATGGCTGATCGCCGAGATCGACGCGATGCGCGCGGGCCGCATCGGCGGACGCGGCGAGGCGCTGCGTGCGATCGCGATGCACGTCGACCCGCGGGGTGCACCGCTGTCGGCGCGCATCGCCGCAGTGGAGATGCTGAACCTGCTGCGCCCGACGGTCGCGGTCGCCGTCTGGATCGTGTTCGCGGCGCACGCACTCGTTCGCGCGCCCGCGTGGCGCGATGCGCTGCGGGTGCAGCCCAGCCTGATCGACTGCTTCGTGCAGGAGGTGCGGCGCTTCTACCCGTTCTTCCCGATGGTGGCCGCGCGGGTCCGCCGTGGCTTCGAGTGGGACGGGGTGCGGTTCGCGACCGGTCGGCGCGCGCTGCTCGACCTGTACGGCACCGGCCACGACCCGCGCTGCTGGGACGCGCCCGAACGCTTCCGCCCCGAGCGCTTCCTGCAGGGGCCGCCCGAGCCGCCGGGATTCGTGCCGCAGGGCGGCGGGGATCCGGGCACCGGACACCGCTGTCCGGGCGAGACGGTCGCGGTCGAGCTCACCAAGGCGGCGACGCTGTGGCTGGTCGACGGCGTGCGCTACGAGGTGCCCAAGCAGGACCTCGAGCTCGACATGACGCGGCTGCCCGCGCTCCCGCGCGGCGGATTCACGGTCACGAAGCTGCGTCCGCGGTGATCGCCCGTGGCGGCGGCGGAGGCTGTTGCCGCCAGCCCGCGCCGCGGCCGCGGCTCAGGGGCGGCGCAGCTCGAACCGGCACGCGGGCGCGCCGCAGGCGCAGCACGCGGTCTCGACCACCCGCGCGCGCGGCGACACCAGCGTGCGCCACAGCCGCTCGAAGGTCGCCGCGTGGTAGTGGCACGCCGGCGCATCGGCGACGATGCCCCGGCACAGCGGGTTGTCGGCGATCTCGACGACGGTCGGTGCGCCCGGCGTCGCCGTGAAGCGGCCGCTGCCCGCGAAGGTCCATGCATGGCGGCCGACCGCTGCGAGCAGCATCCGTTCGGCGAGCGCCGCGGGCAGCCGCTTGAGCACCGCCTGCGCGGGGCCCGGAATGCGCCGGGCGAGCAGGTAGTCGCCCGTCAGCGTCCCGGCCTCGCGGGCGACGCCGGCGGCGCGCACCGTGCCGATCGCCTCGCCCATCTCCGCGTGCAGCCGACGGACCTCCGCCTCGTCGACCATCTCGCGCGGCGGGGCGTCGAGGTACCCGCCGAGCGCCGCCCGCGCGAACACCGCACGGGTCGCGGCGTCCCCGATCTCGTCGCGCAGCGCCTGCGCGATGCGCGTGATCGCGTTCGGGCCGATGCGTCCGTGCAGCGGGCGGGCCGGCACGTGCGCCGCCCGCGCGCTCCGCCGGCCCGGCGCGTCGCCGCGCACGTCGGTGGCGACCATGGCGGCCCTCAGCGCGGTCGCGAGACCGCGGTGGCGCGATCGTCGGCGTGATTGTGGGCGTGCTCGTCGGCGTGCTGGTGCGGATGGTCGTGACCGACCGTGTCGCCACCGTCGGCCAGCTGCTCCCGGCCGCCGCCGCAGGCCATCGCAGCCTGGGCCCGGGCCGCTTCCGCCCGCGCCGCCAGCTTCGCCTTGTGCTCGATCTTGCCCTGGTGCATCGTCGCCCAGCCGTCGTCGTCGACCTTGGCCGCGATCGCCGGCATGTCGAGCTTGCGGCTCGCGTCGAAGTGGAAGTCGACCTTCTTCTTCGACTGCGGCCCCCAGTAGCCCACGCGGCCGAGGTCGTAGAAGGTCCGCTGGAAGCCGCTCTTGGCGAAGGCCTTCAGGCAGCCGACCATGTACCGGCGCTTGACCTTGTCGCGGATCCACGGATACCGGAACAGCGCCTTCTTCAGGTAGAAGCGCCGGTAGTTGTTCATCACGCGGTCGAGCAGCTCGGTGCGCTCCATCGCATCGGGCTTGATGATCGGCGTGACGAAGTTGTACTTGTCGAAGTCGAACACCTCGACCTTGTCGCCGAGCTCCTGGAAGAGGTCCGAGAACGGCCAGGGCGTGTACATCGCCCAGTTGGCCATGTCGGGCTCCCACTCGTTCGCCATCCGGTACGTTTCCTCGAGCGTCTCGGCCGTCTCGTTCTCCAGTCCGACGATGAACTGCGCCTCGGCGACGATGCCCGCGTCGCGCAGCAGCCTGATGGCACGCCGGTTGTCGGCGATCGTCGTCTCCTTGTTGAAGCGCTCGAGCTTGAGCTGCGCGGCCGCCTCGGTGCCGAGCGAGACGTGGATCAGTCCGGCGCGCCGGAACATCGGCAGCAGCTCGGCGTCGCGCAGGATGTCGGTGACGCGCGTGTTGATGCCCCAGAGCACCGGCAGGTCGCGGCGGATGAGTTCCTCGCAGAACTGCACGAACTTCTTGCGGTGGATCGTCGGCTCCTCGTCGGCGAGGATGAAGAAGCCGACCTGATGGTCGCGCACCAGCGTCTCGATCTCGTCGACCACCTTGATCGGGTCGCGCACGCGGTAGTCGCGCCAGAACTTCCATTGGCTGCAGAACGTGCAGGTGAACGGGCAGCCGCGGGCGAAGTTCGGGATCGCGACCCGCACGCCCATCGGGATGTACGTGTAGTGCGACCACTCGAGGATGCCCCAGTCGGGCGCGATCCGGTCGAGGTCCTGGATGGGCGGCTCGGCGGGCGTGGCCACGATCTCGGTGCCGGCCGCGAAGGCGATGCCGCGCACGGTCGCGCGCTCGGCGGGCCAGCGGCCCTCTGCGATGCAGCGCACCAGGTTCAGGAACACCTGCTCGCCCTCGCCGCGCACCACCGCGTCGATCCACGGGGCCTCGGCCAGCACCTGCGGATACATGAAGGTGCCGTGGATGCCGCCCAGCACGGTGACGATCGACGGGTCGACCTCCTTGGCGATCTGCAGCAGCCGCTCCGCCTTGTAGATCGCCGGCGTGATCGCGGTGCATCCCACGATGTCGGGCCGGATCTCGGCGATCCGTGCCCGCACCTGCTCGTCGTCGAGGTGGTGGGTCATCGCATCGACGAAGCACACGTCGTCGAAGCCGCCGGCCTTCAGGTAGCCGGTCAGGTAGGCGACCCAGGCCGGTGGCCAGTTGCCGGCGATCTCGGCGCCGCCCGAGTGATAGTTGGGGTGCATCAGCAGGATTCGCACGCGCCGCTCTCCGTGGACATCGGCCGCAACGGGCCGGATGCCTCGGACTGTGCCCGCTGTGCGCGGGTCGGCGTTTGACGTGTGTCAACCGCTCATGACATCAACGACTGTCAATGCGAATGGACGGTCGTCAGGTCCTGCTCCGCGCGGCGCCGGTCGGACGCGCCGTGCCGGCGCTGTCGCGCGCCGTGCTCAGGACACTTTCGGCAGGACCGTAGTGCGGTATGCGTGGGTGATCGCGCGACCCGTCGCCGGATCCTCGAGGCGCATCCGGAACGCGGTCGAGGGGCGCACGCCGCCGATCGCGCCGAGCGTGCCGCAGGAGATCACCAGCCCCTCGGGGGCGGGTGCACCGTCGAGGAAGCGCGCGAGCAGGTCGGGGGCCTGCACCAGCGAGGCGAGCGTGCCCTCCTGGTAGGCGATCTCGCGGCCGTCCTCCTCGATCCAGGAGCTCAGCCGCAGCGAGTCGAGGCGCGCGAGCACCGTGTCGAGCGCCCAGGCCTCGGTCGCCACCGGCTTGGCGCACATCTGCTTGGACAGGGCCACCGAGTAGGTCTCGGCGTCGCGGTCGGTGTGGTCGGAGCCGACGGTCAGCCACAGGCGTCCCGCGTGCGACAGCAGCACCGGCTCGACCTCGCCCGAGCTGCCGGCCCCGACGCACTCGATGGTCGTCGACTGCGTGAGCGTCGCCGCGGCCACCCGGTAGAAGAGCGGCACCGTCGACGGGCGCGGCACGCCGATCGCGGCCAGCTCCTCGATGTGGTGGTCGACCGAGGCGCGGTCGCGCCCGGCCCAGCCCGCGATGACCATCGCGGTCGGTTCGAAGGCAGCCTGCTTCGGGCCGTCGGTGTCGTGGAGCGTGAATCGGAGCATGGGGTCGTCGTGGAGAGGGAGTGGGTCAGAACGCGGCGAGCTCGGTGTTGAGCCGGTCGGTCACCAGCATGCAGCCGGGCGCGTGCGTCACGCAGATCTCGGGACGCGCGGCCAGCAGCGCGGCCTGGGGCGTGACGCCGCAGGCCCAGAACACCGGCACTTCGCCCGGCAGGATGTCGACCGCGTCGCCGTAGTCGGGCCGCGAGAGATCGGCGATGCCGATGGCCGCCGGATCGCCGAAGTGCACCGGCGCGCCGTGCACCGACGGGAATCGCGAGGTCACCTGCACCGCGCGGATCGCGTTCGCGGGCGTCATCGGCCGCATCGACACCACCAGCGGTCCGGCGAATCGGCCGGCGGGCGCGGTCGGGATCGAGGTGCGGTACATCGCGACGTTGCGGCCCTGCGCGACGTGGCGCAGCGGGATGCCGTCGTCGAGCAGCGCCTGCTCGAACGAGAACGAGCAGCCGAGCACGAAGCCGACCCAGTCGTCGCGCCACAGCGTGCGCAGGTCGTCGACCTCGCCGTCGAGCACGCCGTCGACCCAGACGCGATAGCGCGGCACGTCGGTGCGCAGGTCGACGTCCTCGCCGAGCTCGCGCGCGATCGCATCGCCGGGCTCGGTGACCGCGAGCAGCGGGCAGGGCTTCGGGTTGCGCTGGCAGAAGCGCATGAAGTCGCCGGCCAGCGCCTGCGGCAGCACCACCAGGTTGCCCTGCACCCGGCCCGGCGCGAGACCCACCGTGTGGTCGTGGTGTCGGCCCGCGCGGATCGCGCCGCGCAAGGCGCGCGCATCGCTCCGCTCGTGGGCGCTCAGGCTGCTTCCGACCTCGGCCGCGAGCGGTCCGGCATGGGGTGCATTCATCGTTTGTCGACAGAAAGGGGTGCGATCGTTGACGGAATCCCGGTGTGGCACGACCATTGCACGGGTAGGTCCAGCGTCACGGTGGTCGGGGCGATGCACCACGCCGGGCGAACATGCACACTCATGGAGCACAACGGATGAACCGGATCGGAAAGACCGCAGCAGGTTGGACGGCAGCGGCGGCACTCGCCACTGCCGCATTCTGCGCCCCGGCGCTGGCGCAGGACAACACGAAGCTTCGCGTGATGGGCATGCCGCTCGCCACGGGCAAGATCCAGAAGGAGAAGGAGCAGCCCTTCTTCGAGAACTTCGCCAAGCTGACCGGCATCCCGATCACGATGGACTACAAGCCGCTCGACAGCACGGGCGTCAAGGAGTTCGAGCAGCTGCGCGTCATGAAGTCGGGCCTGTTCGACATCGTCGGCCTGCGCCTGGGGCAGGTCTCGCGCGACGAGCCGACCATCCTCGGCCTCGACCTGGTCGGCCTGAACACCGACTACAAGGTCGCGCGCAAGGTGGTCGACGCCTACAAGGACGCGGTCGACCTGCGCCTGCAGGACAAGTTCAACACCAAGCTGCTCGGCGTGTGGCCGTTCGGCCCGCAGATCATCTTCTGCAAGCCGGCGATCGCCTCGCTCGAGGACCTCAAGGGCAAGAAGGTCCGGATCCTCGACGGCGTGATGGCCAAGTTCATGGAGAAGATCGGCGCCACGCCGGTGACCATGGCCTTCGGCGAGGTCTCGCAGGGCCTGAAGCTCGGCACGATCGACTGCGCGGTCACCGGTCCGAGCTCGGCGAATTCCGCCGGCTGGCCCGAGAGCGCCACGCACGTCTACCCGCTCGGCCTGCAGGTCGCGGTGCAGGGCTACGGCATCAACATGACGGCCTGGAAGAAGCTGCCGCCGGACCAGCAGGGCAAGCTGCGGGTCGCGATGGAGAAGCTGACCGACGACATCTGGAAGTACTCCGAGGAGCTGTGGGCCGACGGCATGCGCTGCAATGCCGGCCAGGACCCGTGCACCACCGGCAAGAAGTACGCGCTCAAGACGGTCAAGCCCACGGCCAAGGACCTCGAGCTGATGAAGTCGGCGCTCAAGGACATCGCGCTGCCGGCCTGGAGCGACATCTGCGAGAAGAGCAATCCGGGCTGCACCGAGACCTGGAAGCGCGCGGTCGGTCCGGTGATCGGACTGAAATGAGCGGCCTGAAGTGAGCGGCGTTCGGTCACCGTCGGCGGGTCCGGCATGAAGCGTCTCGAGACGATCGGCGCCTGGCTGTTCGGCGCCGTCTTCGTGCTGCTGTCCGTCGCGGTGGCCGTGGAGGTCACGTTGCGCAAGGTGCTCAACGTGTCGCTGCAGGGCGTCGACGAGCTCGGTGGCTATTCGCTGGCGATCGGCGCGGGGCTGGCGTTCGCGCTGGCCCTCGTCGGCCGCTCGCACATCCGGATCGACCTGGTTCACGAGCGGCTGCCGCGCGCGGCGCGCCTGCTGCTCAACGTGGTGGCGGTGGCCTCGCTCGCGGCCACCGCGATCGCGCTGCCGGTGCTCGCCTGGTTCGCGCTGTCCGACTCCATCGCGATGAACAGCACCGCGCAGACGCCGTGGGCCACGCCGCTGCGCTGGCCGCAGAGCGTGTGGTTCGTCGTGCTGTCGGTCTTCGCACTGGTGGCGGTGGGCTCGCTGATGCGGCTGCTCGGCCTCGCCCTGGGCGGACAGCTCGATCGCGTCGACCGCGAGTACGGACCGCGTGGCGCGAAGGATGAGCTCCAGGAGGAACTCGCCGACATCGAGGCCCGCGGCGCCGCCGCGGCCGGCGGCCTGCCGATCGAGGGGGGGCGTTCGTGACCGCGGAGATGGCGGGCGTCCTCGGCTTCGGCGTGATGGTGGCGCTGATGCTGCTCGGATTGCCGATCGCATCGGTGATGATGGGCGTCGGTCTGGTCGGCGGGATGATCGCGTTCGGCGACGCGTTCTTCATCTCCACCGCATCGATCGCCTGGGGCACGCTGTCGGAGAACGGCCTGACCGCGATCCCGCTGTTCGTGCTGCTCGGCGAGCTGCTGCTCCGGAGCGGCATGGCCGACGGCATGTACCGCGCCTTCGCCGCCTGGTTCGGCCGGCTGCCCGGCGGGCTGCTGCACACGAACATCGGCTGCTGCGCGCTGTTCGCGGCGACCTCGGGATCCTCGGTGGCCACTGCGGCCACCATCGGCACGGTCGCGCTGCCGTCGCTGCGCCGCCACGGCTACAAGATGTCGGACGCGCTCGGCTCGCTGGCCGCGGG
>RPRK01000127.1 GCA_003818495.1 Burkholderiales bacterium | reverse complement strand
TCAGGTCCCGGCACGCATGCGGCGCTCGAGCGCCTCGCGCCGGGCGATCCAGATCGTCGAGGCGACGATGATCGCGCCGCCCGCCATCGCGTTGACGGTCGGCGACTCGCTGAAGAACACGAGCCCGAGCAGCGAGGACCACACGAGGTCGAGGAAGCGGATCGGCTGCATCGCCGAGATGTCGCCGAGCGAGAACGCGCGCGTCATCGCGATGTGGGCGGCGCTGCCGAGCAGTCCGCAGACCAGGAACGCGCCCCACTGGAAGGCGCTCGGCGTCTGCCAGAACGGGAGCGCCAGCGGCAGGGCGAGCAGCGTCACGACCAGGTTCTGCCAGGTGACGATCACCGCCGGCGAGTCGTGCTTCGTCAGCGCCTTGTTGATGAGGAACGAGACGGCGAAGAACGGCGAGGCGGCGAGCATCACGAGGCTCCAGACGCCGGCTCCGCCGCCGCTCAGGTGCGGCCAGACGACCACCGCCACGCCCGAGAAGCCGACCGCGGCCGCCGCCCAGCGCGCGAACGTCACCCGTTCGCCCAGCACCAGCGCGGCGCCCGCGAGCACGAAGATCGGCGTGGTGAAAAGGATCGCCGTCATGTCGGCGAGCGGCACGTGCGGCAGCGCCAGGAAGAACAGCGTGAGCGCGGCGGTGTGGATGACCCCTCGCCAGAGCTGGCCGGGCAGGCGGTTGGGTCGGTAGGCGGCGAGCCCGGCGCGCATCACCCAGGGCATCATCACCAGCAGGCCGAACAGGTAGCGCAGGAACTGCGCCTGCAGCGGCGACATCTCGTCGGTCATGCGCTTCATCAGCGCGTTCATCGTGACCAGCAGCAGCCCGCCGATCGCCATCCAGGCCATCCCGCGCAGCGTCGCCGAGCGGCGCGCGGACTCGGCGGACGCAGGGCCCGCGGGGGTGACCTCGGGAGGGGCGGACATGCTGCAAGCATGGTACGCCCGGCGCGTTGCCCGCCGAAGGGCGCGTTCCGGATGCCGCGACGGGCAAGCGCGCGACGGGCTTCACGCGTGTCACGTCGCCGGCGGACAATCGGACCATGACGAAGCCCGATCCGCACGCCTCCCGCTGCTCGGCACCGATCGCCGTCGTCCTCGGCGCCGTGCTCGCGGCCGCCCTCGCCGGCTGTGCCGCCCCGCGCCCCGAGCCCCGGGTCGTGGAGCGGCCCGCACCCGCGCTCACCGCCTCGCAGAACGTCGCGCCGGCCTTCCCCGTGCCGAGCGCGTGCGAGCGCATGGTGTTCCTCGCGCGCCAGGAGTGGACGCTGTTCGGCGCGCCCGAGGTCACCGCGCCCGGCGATCCGTCGGGCACGGGCGGCAGCGGCGCCGCCGCGGGCGGGCGACTCGCCTTCGCCGACCCCGGGTCCCCGACGCACGAGCTCCACGCGCCGATGCTCTCGCGGGTGCTGGTCTACTGGTACGGCGTGACGCGCGCGCCGATCGTCGGCACCTCGGGCGAGCTGCGCCCCTGGTCCGCCGCCTTCGTGTCCTGGCTCGCGCGCGGCGCGGGGCTGGGCGGCGACGAGTTCCCCGCGACCGTCCTGCACTGGGACTACATCGAGCGCTTCATGCGCGCGCGTCCCAACGACGTCTTCGAGACCCGCGACGCCGCACGCGCCGCACCACGGGTCGGCGACCTGGTCTGCCAGGCGCGCGAGGGCACGGCCGAACTCGCCCAGCGCAGCGGCTTCGTGCCGTACGGCGCGCTGCGCCGGGGCGCCTATCACTGCGACCTGGTGGTCGCCGCGCGCCCCGGGGAGATCCAGACGATCGGCGGCAACGTGTCCGACGTGGTCGCGATGACCCGCGTCCCGGTCGATGCCGACGGCCGCCTGCTGCCCGACCCGAGGCGGCCGTGGGCGGCCGTGGTCGCGCGGCGCGGGCCGGTGCCGCTCAGTGCTTGTGCTTCGGTGCCGCCGAGCCCTGCGCGAGCGGCCGCACCGGCGCCTTGACCTCGACGGTCTGACGGCTGCGGTCCGCCGCCTCGAAGATCAGCGTCAGCGGCACGGTGTCGCCCGCGTTCAGGGTCTGCTTCAGGCTCATCAGCATCACGTGGTAGCCGCCCGGCTCGAGCTTGACCGCACGGCCCGCGGGAAGATCGAGTCCCGCGATCGCCCGCATGCGCATGACGTCGCCCTCGCGCTTCATCTCGTGGACCTCGACGACCCCGGCCACGGGCGAGGTCGCACCGACGAGGCGGGCGCCCTGCGGCGCGGTCAGCGTCATGAAGGCGCCCGAGGCCTGCTGCTGCGGCACGGTGGCACGGACCCACGGATCGCCGACGGCGACCTGGGCGAAGGACAGGACGGGGGCGGCGACGAGCGCGATGCCGGCGAGGAGGCTGCGCAGCGACGGGAGACGGTGTGCGGACATGGGTCGGAATCCTTGGAGAGGGCGGCGCGTGCGGACACGCGCGACGAACGGGTGCGATGCGTGCGGAGGCCCGCGAGGGTGCGGGGGAACGGCGCGCGACGCGGCGCGCCGTTCAGGCGATGCCGGGCGGATCGGCCGGCGGCCCGCGCGGCCCGGGCGCGAGCCATCGGCCACGGGCCGGGACGGCAGCGTGCTCCGCGTCGATCGGCCCGGTCGAGGCGAAGGCCGGGAGGAACCCGGGCGCTGCGGGTGGCGACGCGGCAGCACTGCCGCCGTGCGCGAGGCAGAGCGCGCACGCCGCGTCGTGCACGGCGGGACGCTGCCCGCCCGAGGTCGCCGGATCCGGCGCGGCGCCCTCGGCGAGACACAGGTCGTGGACCGTCGCCAGGGAGGCCGCGAGCACGCGCGAGACGCTCGGTGCCAGACCCGACAGGGCCAGGCACACCGCGACGAACGCGGCGACGGAGGAGCGCAGGCTGACGGTCATCGGGGGCGGGGCTGGCGCGGGGCGGCTTCGCGTCGAGTCTAGCATCGGCCCGCGTCGCACGATGCGGCGCGCGGGACCGCCGACCGCGGCCGCTCAGCGCGGCGCCACGGCCACCCAGGACGACGCGCAGGTCGGGACGGACGGGTAGTACGCGCGCGACTCGGTGCACCAGTACCAGTAGCCGCCCGGAGGCGTGGCCGCGACGGCGGGGGCGGTGCTCGGGACGGGCACGGCGTCGGCGCGCTCGACGTAGACGGTGGGCGGCGCCGCGACCACCACCGTCGGCGGCGCGACGTACGGCCAGCCGTAGTAGGGCGAGCCGTAGGGGCCGTAGTAGCCACCGCCGTAGTAGCCACCGTAATACCCCGCACCGTAGTAGCCCGGCCAGTAGGGCCGGTAGACCGGACCGACCCCGAGGTAGACGCTGCCCCGCCAGCCGTGTCCGTGCCGGGCCTCGGCGGGCGGGGCGGCGGCCAGCGCCAGGCCGACGAGGCAGGCCGCGCCGATCGCGTTCAGGGTGACTCGCATGGGGGCTCCCGGTCGGATGCGTGGTTCCAGCTTACGCCCTCGCCCGGGACGGCGCAGCCGTCGGCCGACCGCAGGTCTACCAGCGCAGCAATCGGGGACCGGCCAGCGCGCCGGCCGCGGTCGGCACGGCCATGCCGAGCAGGTACCACACCGCGACGAAGGGCGCCGCGGCCTCCGTGCAGTGCAGGGCGAACACCGCGGCGCCGGCGGCGCCGGCGAACAGTCCGGCGGCCGCGCCGGCGAGCCCGAGCCGCGTCGGCGCGAGTCCGCGCATCGCGACGATCGCACCGGCGAAGGCGGGCAGCGACAGCAGGGCGATGCTCGCCGCGCAGCTCGTCCACGTCTCGCCGAGCAGCAGCGCAGCGCGGGCCTGCGGAGCGGCCGTCACCAGCGCCGCGACGGCGAGCGCCAGCATCGCCGCCACCGGCAACCCCACCGCGCCCGACACGCCGCGCAGCGATGCCCCGGGCCGCGCGAGCCGCGTGCAGGCGAACCAGGCGGCCGCCAGCATCGCGAGCGTGAACAGATGCTTGGGCAGGTCGGGCGAGCCCGAGAGCACCGCGGACAGGTCGGGCCGGAGTCCGAACCCGGGGACCGCCGCCATCAGGATCGTGGTGAGCGGGAGCGCCAGGACCAGGGCCAGGGCGAAGCGGGCGCCGATCGCCGCCGGCCGCACCGGCGCCGCATCCTGCGCCAGGCGTGCGATCAGCGCATCGGTCGCGATCGCACCGTTCATCGTCCGGACCGTCGGATCCTTCATCGCCCCGCTCCCCGCAGCCGCGCGGTCAGCGCCTTGAGCCCGCGGTGCACGCCCACCTTCACCGCCGACTCCGACATCCCGGTGAGCTCGGCGGTCTCGACCACCGACAGGCCCTGCAGCTTCATGTGCACGATCGGCGCGCGCTGCCGCTCGGGGAGGTCGCCGAGCAGGCGCTCGAGGTCGCGGCGGGCCTCGTGCGCATCGGCGTGCGACGACGACGCCAGCCACTCCGAGTCGTCGTCGAGCGGCTCGTGCAGCGCATCGCGCCGACCGTGCAGACGCATCGAATCGACCAGCTTGTAGCGGGCGATCGCGAGGACCCATGCGCGCAGCGGCCGCTCGGGATCCCAGGTGTGGCGTTGCACGTGCACGGCGAACAGGGTCTCCTGGACGAGGTCCTCGACGGCATCGGGCCGGGACGACAGCCGGTTGCGGAAGAACGCGCGGAGCTGACGGCCGAGCGTCTCGAGGAAGGCGCGATACGCCCGCGCGTCGCCGTCGTTGGCGGCGCGCAGCAGCGCGGTGAGCGTGTCCTCGATCGGCACCAAGCCGTTCTCTCCGGTGGATTCGTCAGGAAGCTGCGTCGGGTTACACGGCCGAACACTACACCGCGATCGCGATGCGACCGACGGCCTCCGCAGCGTGCCGGTCCCGTTCGCTACAATCGGCGGCGCATCGACGACACGGTGCGGGCGCACGGGAGGCGGACGATGGCGGCAGCGGCTCGAGGGCCCGGGCACGGCGGGACGGGCCGATGAGACGCGACGACACGCTGCGGGCGCTGCTCGCCGGTCGCCTCGCCGACTGGCCGGTGAGCGCGATGGCCCACGACGAACGGCGACGGGCGGCGGTCGCGCTGGTCCTCGTCGATGCGGGCCACGGGGCCGACCTGCATGGCTTCGCACGGCACGAGCACTGGAGCGACGAGGCCGCGCTGCTGCTCACCCGGCGCCCTGCGCACATGAACCGGCACGCAGGGCAATGGGCCCTGCCCGGCGGGCGCATCGACGGCGACGAGACGCCCGAGGCGGCCGCGCTGCGCGAACTGCACGAGGAGGTCGGGCTCGACACCGGTCCCGGCGCGGTGCTCGGCCGGCTCGACGACTACGCCACCCGCAGCGGCTTCGTGATCACGCCGGTGGTGGTGTGGGGCGGCGAGGCGCGCACCCTGACGCCCGCACCCGAGGAGGTCGAATCCGCCCACCGCGTGCCGCTCGCCGAGTGGCTGCGCGACGACGCGCCGATCCTCGATGCTCCGCACGAGCCCGGCGGCGCCCCGGTGCTGCGCATGCCGCTCGGTGACAACTGGGTGGCCGCGCCGACCGCGGCGATGATCTACCAGCTGCGCGAAGTGCTGCTGCTCGGTCGCGCGACGCGGGTCGCGCACTTCGACCAGCCCCGCTTCACCTGGCGCTGAGCGCGTGCGCCGGCACATCGCTGCGCGCATCGTGGCGCACGTCACCGCTCGCATCGCCGCTCCCATCGCCACTCACATCGCATCGCCGCTCGCCCCCTCCCGCGCAGCGGCCGCGGCGCCCGGTTTCGGAACGCCCGACATCGGTCCGTGGCACGATGATTGCACCGACGGCCCACGCGTCGTCGATCCGCGGCGATCATGCCGGATCGCCGACCGCCCCTCCTGGAGCTGCCCCACGTGACCCCTTTCGAGTGCACCGTCCGCAACGGCACGATCGTCACCGCCGCCGACACGTACCGCGCCGACATCGGCATCGTCGACGGACGCATCGCGGCGATCGCACCGCACCTCGACCCCGGGTCCACGGACATCGACGCCACCGGCCGCTTCGTGCTGCCCGGCGGCATCGACAGCCACTGCCACGTCGAGCAGCTCTCGAGCAACGGCGTGATGACCGCCGACGACTTCCACTCGGCCACCGTCTCGGCGGCCTTCGGCGGCACCACCACCATCGTGTCCTTCGCCGCCCAGCACCGCGGCATGTCGCTGCCCAAGGTCGTGGCCGACTACCACGCGTGCGCGGGCCCGAAGGCGGTGATCGACTACGCGTTCCACCTGATCGTCTCGGACCCCACCGAGCAGGCGCTGTCGCACGACCTGCCGGCCCTGATCCGCGCGGGCTACACCTCGTTCAAGGTCTACATGACCTACGACATGCTGAAGCTCGACGACGGCCAGATGCTCGACGTGCTGGAGCTCGCCGGCCGCGAGGGCGCGCTGGTGATGGTGCACGCCGAGAACCACGACATGATCAAGTGGATCGCCAAGCGCCTGCTCGCCAACGGCCACACGGCGCCGAAGTTCCACGCGGTCAGCCACGATCCGCTCGCCGAGAGCGAGGCCACGCACCGCGTGATCCAGCTCTCGCGGCTGCTGGGCGCGCCGGTGCTGGTGGTGCACGTCTCGGGCATCGGCGCGGTGGCGGCGATCCGCGGCGCGCAGTCGCTCGGCGCGCCGGTCTACGCCGAGACCTGCCCGCAGTACCTGTTCCTGAAGGCGAGCGACATCGACCGCCCGGGGCTCGAAGGCGCGATGTACTGCTGCAGCCCGCCGCCGCGCGACGAGGCCTCGCAGGAGGCCGTCTGGCAGGGACTGGCCGACGGCACCTTCCAGGTCTACTCGTCCGACCACGCGCCCTACCGCTACGACGCCTCGGGCAAGCTGCCCCGCGGCGACGCCACCACCTTCAAGGACATGGCCAACGGCGTGCCGGGCATCGAGCTGAGATTGCCGCTGCTGTTCTCCGAAGGCGTGCTCAAGGGCCGGATCACGATGAACCGCTTCGTCGCGCTCACCGCCACCAACCACGCGCGGATGTACGGCTTCGCCGACCGCAAGGGCAGCATCGCGGTGGGCCTGGACGCCGACCTCGCGATCTGGGACCCGACTCACGAGACCACCATCACCGCCGCAGCGCTGCACGACAACGTGGGGTATACCCCGTACGAGGGCCGCACGATCCGCGGCTGGCCCACCACGGTGCTGAGCCGCGGCCGGCCGGTCGTCGCCGACGGCGCGCTGCACGCCGAGCGCGGCAGCGGCCGCTTCCTCGCGCGGGGCACGCCCGCCCCGATCGCCGAGGCGCGCGCGCCGTCCGCGCAGCTCGGCCTGCTCCGCTCGCTGATCGCGAAGCCGGCGGCGCAGCCCTGAGCACGGCCCACGGCCCACGCCCCACGCCCCACCGACCGTCCCGCCCATTCCGAGCCGATCCCATGAAACGTCCCTTCCCCCTCGCGGTCGCGCAGCTCGGCCCGATCCACCTCGCCGACACCCGCGAGGCCGTCGTGCGCCGCCTGCTCGAGATGCTGCGCGAAGCCGCCTCGCGCGGCGCCGAGTTCGTGGTGTTCCCCGAGCTCGCGCTGACCACGTTCTTCCCGCGCTGGTGGATGACCTCGCAGGACGAGATCGACCGCTTCTTCGAGCGCTCGATGCCGAACGCGGCCACGCAGCCGCTGTTCGACGAGGCCCGCCGCCTGCGCATCGGCTTCTACCTCGGCTATGCCGAGCTCACGCCCGAGGGCGAGCGCTTCAACACCGCCGTCATGGTCGACCGCGAGGGCGCCATCGTCGGGCGCTACCGCAAGGTCCACCTGCCGGGCCACTCGGAGCACAAGCCGGCCGCGCCCTTCCAGCACCTCGAGAAGCGCTACTTCCAGGTCGGCGACGAGGGCTTCAAGGTCTGGGACACGATGGGCACGCGGATGGGCATGTGCATCTGCAACGACCGCCGCTGGCCCGAGACCTTCCGCGTGATGAGCCTGCAGAGCGCCGAGGTGGTCGTGCTCGGCTACAACACCCCGTCGGTGAACATCCACTGGCCCGAGCCGCCGCACCTGCGGATGTTCCACCACCTGCTGCTGCTGCAGGCGCACGCCCACGAGAATGCACTGTGGGTGGGCGCGGCGGCCAAATGTGGGGCGGAAGACGGCTTCCACATGATCGCGGGCTCGGCCATCGTCTCGCCCACCGGCGAGATCGCCGCCCAGTCGTCGACCGAGGAAGACGAGGTGATCTTCTTCAACTGCGACCTCGCGCTGGGCGACACCTTCCGCAAGTTCGTCTTCAACTTCGCCCAGCACCGCCGCCCCGAGCATTACCGCCTGATCGTCGAGCGCACCGGCGCCGGCGACCCGCTGCCGGGCTGAGGTGGCACGAACGCTGCTAGACAGTCCCCCCCGGGTCGCCGCCGTGCGGCCCGTCCTCTCCAACGTTCCCCACGCACCGAGACACCACCCATGACCCAGGCCGCCTTCTCCTCGCGTCCGCTCGCCCGCCTCCTGTCGGCGGCGTTCACGGCCGCCGCCCTCGTCGCCCTCGGCGCCGCGGGCACCGTCCACGCCCAGCCGATCAAGACCGGCGTCGACGCCACCTTCGCCCCGCACGCCATGGCCAAGCTCGGCGGCGGCATGGAGGGCTTCAACATCGACCTGGGCAACGAGATCGCGCGCCGCCTCGGCCGCCCGATCGAGATCGAGGGCACCCAGTTCTCGGGCCTGATCCCGGGCCTGAACGCGAAGAAGTACGACTTCGTGCTCGCGCCGACCACGGTCACGAAGGAGCGCGCCGAGGCGCTGCTCTTCACCGAGGGCTACCTCGACACCGACTACCTGTTCGTCCAGAAGAAGGCCGACGCGGACATCAAGACCCTGGACGACCTCAAGGGCAAGACCGTCTCGGTGAACAAGGGCTCGGCCTACGAGAGCTGGGCCAAGGCCAACGCCGAGAAGTACGGCTTCAAGTTCGACATCTACGACACCAACGCCGACGCGGTGCAGGCGGTGCTCTCGGGCCGCGCGGGCGCCAACCTCGCCGGCAACACCGTCGCCGCCTGGGCCGCCAAGCAGAACCCGCTGATCAAGACCAGCCTGCTGGTGCCGACCGGCCTGGTCTGGGCGATCCCGTTCCGCAAGGACGACGTCGAGAACCGCAACAAGGTCTCGATGGTCATCAAGTGCATGAAGGCCGACGGCACGATCGGCAAGATGC
This sequence comes from Burkholderiales bacterium, assembly GCA_003818495.1. Classification (GTDB taxonomy): domain Bacteria; phylum Pseudomonadota; class Gammaproteobacteria; order Burkholderiales; family Burkholderiaceae_E; genus UBA4615. Next base: position 4,971 of record RPRK01000127.1, on the reverse strand, counting down.
ACGAGAAGTGGTTCGGTGCGAAGGCCGCCGCCGACTCCTCGGCGATGAAGCCGGTGGCCGGCCATGGCGTGCCGAACATGCCGGGCTACGACGCGACGCCGGTCGCGCTCAAGTGCTCCTGACGTGCCGCTGACGTCCTCCGGCGGGCGGCGCGCGGGCGCCGCCCGATGAGCGCGATCCTCGACATCGCGGGCCTGCACAAGTCCTACGGCCCGAACAAGGTGCTGCAGGGGATCGACCTGCAGGTCCGCGAGAACGAGCTGGTGTTCGTGATCGGGCCCTCGGGCTCGGGCAAGAGCACGCTGCTGCGCTGCTGCAACCGGCTCGAGGAACCCGACGGCGGCGCGATCCGCGTCGACGGCACCGACATCATGGCGCCGGGCACCGACGTGAACCGGCTGCGCCAGAAGATCGGCATGGTGTTCCAGTCGTTCAACCTGTACCCGCACATGACGGCGCTGGGCAACGTGACGCTGGCGCTGCGTCGCGTGCAGAAGCTCGCGCGCGCCGAGGCCGACGCCAAGGGCATCGCCGCGCTGCAGCGGGTGGGGCTGGGCGAGAAGCTCGCCGCCTATCCGAACGAGCTGTCGGGCGGGCAGCAGCAGCGCGTGGGCATCGCGCGTGCGCTGGCGCTGGAGCCGCGCATCGTGCTGTTCGACGAGCCCACCAGCGCGCTCGACCCCGAGCTCGTCGGCGGCGTGCTCAAGGTGATGCGCGAACTGAAGGACGCCGGCATGACGATGGTGGTGGTGAGCCACGAGATGGCGTTCGCCCGCGCCGCCGCCGACCGCGTGGTGTTCATGGACCGCGGCGCGATCGTCGAGCAGGGCCCGCCCGCCGAGGTGTTCGGCGCGCCGCGCCACGAGCGGCTGCGCGAGTTCCTCTCGCGGCTCGACCACTGAGCGCGGGCGTGCGCGACATGGGCGCCTGGGACCGCTTCGTCTTCAGCTTCTTCAACGCCGACATCGCGATGCAGGCGCTGCCGCTGGTCGCGAAGGGCTTCGTCGTCACCGTGCAGCTCGCGCTCGCGGTGATCGTCGCCGGCACGCTCGGCGGCCTGGTGCTGGCGATGCTGCGCTCGTTCGGCGTGCGCCCGCTGAACTGGCTGATCATCGCCTTCGCCGACGTGATGCGCGCGCTGCCGCCGCTGGTGGTGATCATCCTGCTGTTCTTCGCGCTGCCCTACACCGGCGTGTCGCTGGGCGCGTTCATGGCGACGTGGCTCGCGCTCACGCTCGTGCTGTGCGCGTTCGCCGAGGAGATCTTCTGGGCCGGCATCCTCGCGGTGCCGCGCGGCCAGTGGGAGGCCGCGCGCTCGACCGGCCTGTCGCGCCTCCAGACCCTCGCGCACGTGGTGCTGCCGCAGGCGGTGCGCATGACCGTGCCGCCGCTCACCAACCGCGTGATCGCCACCACCAAGGGCACGGCGCTGGGCTCGGTGGTCGCGCTGAGCGAGATCCTCAACCAGTCTTCGTCGGCGGCCAGCCTCGCGGGCAACGCCACGCCGCTGACGGTGGGTGCCGCCGCCTACCTGCTGCTCTTCCTGCCGGTGGTCATCCTCGGGCGCTGGGTCGAGACGCGCTACGCGTGGAGGAAGTGATGGACGCGCTCCTCCTGAACTTCTTCAACCCCGAGATCGCGGCCAAGGTCTGGCCGTTCCTGCTGCAGGGCTTCTGGACCACGCTGCTGCTGTCGGCGATCGTCGTGCCGCTGGGGCTGGCCGGGGGCCTCGCGATCGCGGTGCTGCACTCGCTGCACATCCGCTGGCTGAACTGGCTGCTGATCGCCTACGTCGACTTCTTCCGCGCATTCCCGCCGCTGGTGCTGCTGATCTTCCTGTACTTCGGCACGCCCTTCCTCGGGCTCGACATCCCGAAGCTCGCGGCGGTGGCCTTCGGCTTCCTGCTGAACACCTCGAGCTACTACGGCGAGATCTTCCGGGCCGGCATCGAGAGCATCCCGGCGGGCCAGACGGCGGCGGCGCGCTCCACGGGCCTGGGGCGCTGGCAGACGCTGACCTTCGTCGTGCTGCCGCAGGCCGTGCGCAACGTGCTGCCGGATCTGGTGAGCAACACGCTGGAGGTCATCAAGCTGACCACGCTGGCGAGCGTGGTGGCGCTGCCGGAGCTGCTGAACAACGCACGCCAGGCGCAGGCCCTGACCTACAACCCGACGCCGATCGTGATCGCGGCGCTGATGTACCTGGCGCTGCTGTGGCCGATCGTGCGGCTGCTGAGCCGGCTGGAGCATCGGAGCGTGGGGGGGCGGTGAGTTGCCGGGGCCGCTCGGCCCGTCATCGCTCGACGCCGGAGACGACCGCTCAGAGCGCGGGCACGGCCCGCTCGCGCGGCGCCGCCTCCAGCGCGACGAGTGCGTCGCGCAGCGCGTCGGCCAGCGGCGTCGCGACGATCGGCCCCCCTGGCAGCACGGCGAAGCTCCGACCGTCGAGTGCATGCGGCACGGTCCACAGGTAGGCCATCTGCGCGAGTTCGCGCCAGCCCGGCACGACGAGACCGGCGATGCGGATGAAGCCCCAGGGTATGCCGCCGCGCCGCAGGCCGCGTGCCGGTGCGATGCCCAGCTCGGTCGCCGCGCCCTCGATCCCGTCCAGCAGTTGCCGGCCGGTCAGCGTGTGACCCTCGAAGTGCCGGCACGCGAACGCCGGATGCCCCGGCTGCTGCGCCACACGTACGAAGGCCCGCGCGAGATCGGGCAGGTACGCCCAGGCATGCGGCCGGTCGAGCGGGCCGGGGTAGACCAGCTTGCCGGCGCGCAGGGACTTCGCGATCGCCAGGTCGAACCAGCTGCCGGAGCCGCTGCCGAAGAAGTCGCCGGCCCGCAGCACGCTGGCGGTGAAGCGACCGCCGGCGGCGCGCGCGGCGATCGTGCGCTCCATGTCGACGCGAATCTCGCCCTTGCGGGTACTCGGGCGCTGCGGCGTGTCCTCGGTCAGCCGCGCCGGCATCGACGCGCCGAAGTTGTAGACGTTGCCGGGAAACATGAAGTGGGCGCCGAGCTGCTCGGCCAAGGCCAGTCCCGCGTGCAACGCGGGCATCGCCTCGGCCTCCCAGCGGGTGTAGACGGGGCTCACGGCATGCAGGACCACACGGGCGTCGTGGGCCGCGGCAGCGAGCGTCGCCGTGTCCTCGAGCGCGACCGCCAGGGGCATCGCGACGGCGGCGAGGTCGGCGCCGGCGTTGCGCCGGACCTGCGCCAGCACCCGCCAGCCGGCGGCCGCGAAGGCGCGCGCGGCGGCGGTGCCGAGACGGCCGTTGGCACCGAGGATCAGGACGGTCGGGCGGGTGTCGGCGGAGGATCGGTCGGTCGTCATGGACGGCTCCTGGAGTGGATGGAACCAGTGTCCGCGCCACGTCGCCATCCGACAATTGCCGTACTGCGCAATGCAGGCATACACTTTTGCATGGCTGACCCCACCCCCGACCGCTTCGACTGGGCACTCGTCAGGAGCTTCCTCGCCGTGCTCGACGCCGGCAGCCTCACGGGTGCCGCACGGCGGCTGAACGCCCACCAGCCCACGCTCAGCCGCCACGTCGCCGAGCTCGAGGCGCAGCTCGGCACGCCGCTGTTCGAGCGGACCGGCCGCGGCGTCGCGCCCACCGCCGCGGCGCTCGCGATCGCGGACGCGGCGCGCCGGATGGAAGACGGCGCAATGGCGCTCGCACACAGCCTGGCCGCGGCCCGCAGCGCCCAGACGGGCACCGTGCGCATCAGCACCAGCGCGGTCGCCGCGACCTGGCTGCTGCCGCCGGTGATCGCCGCCCTGCGCGAGGCGGAGCCCGGCATCGCGATCGAGCTGGTGTCGACCAACCAGATCACCAACCTGCTGCGGCGCGAGGCCGACATCGCGGTGCGGATGGTGCGCCCCGTGCAGAGCTCGCTGATCGCGCGCAAGCTGGGGGACATCGCGGTCGTCGCGGCCGCGCATCGCAGCTACCTGCAGCGGGCGGGCACGCCGCGCGACGCGCGCGAGCTCGCGCAGCATCGGCTGATCGGCTACGACCGCGACGACACCATCGAGCGCGGCTTCGCCCGCATGGGCATGGCCCTGCCGCACGACCGGTTCGCCGTGCGCACCGACGACCAGGTCGCCTACGGCCGCCTGGTCGCCGCCGGCGCCGGCATCGGGTTCGTGGCGCGATACAACATCCGCCACTGGCCGGGCGTGACCGCGCTGCTGCCCGCGCTCGCGATCCCGCCGCTGCCGTGCTGGCTCGCGGTGCACCGCGAGATCCGCTCGAACCGGCTGGTGCGGCGGGTCTACGACTTCCTGGCCGACGCGCTGCCGGCCGAGCTGGCGGGCTGAGTCAGCCCCGGGGCGCCCGAGCCAGGATCTGCCCCAGCGCCATCGCCACCGCCGCCTGCGTCGGGTCGATCACCGGCACGTCCAGCAGGTCCTCGAGCCGGTCGCGGTAGCGCGCCATCCCGGCGCAGCCCATCACGATCACCCGCGCGCCGTGCGTGTCCACCAGCGTGCGCCCCACCGCGCTCATCCGCGAGAAGGTCTCGTCCTCGCGCGAGAGCTCGACCACGCCGAGCTCGATCGCCAGGTCCTCGGCCAGCCGCGACTCCAGCCCCATCGTGCGGAGCTGGCGCTTGTGGCGGCCGATCGCGCGCGACAGGATCGAGATCACGCCGAAGCGCTCGCCCATCGCCGCCGCGGTCAGGTAGGCGCACTCGGCGCTGCCCCACACACGGCCCGGCAGCGTCTCGCGCATCGCGTGCAGGCCGGGGTCCGAGAAGCAGGCGAGCACCACGGCGTCGGCCGCCCGGTGCTGCGGATGCGCGTCGAAGTACTCGACGAGGCGCGCCGTCGTGCCGTCCACGTGGGCCTGCGACTCGATGCCGGGCGGGCCGGTGCGCAGCGTCTCGCAGACGATGGCAGGGCCGTCCGGGCGGCGGAAGCCCTGCAGCGCGCGGTCGATGTGATCGGTGACGACCTGCGTGCTGTTC
>RPRK01000126.1 GCA_003818495.1 Burkholderiales bacterium | reverse complement strand
TCGGCCGCGATCGTGTTCCGCAGCACGCCCACCCGATCGATCTCGATCTCCACCACGTCGCCGGCCTTCATCCACACCGGCGGCGTGCGCCGCGCGCCGACGCCGCCCGGCGTGCCGGTGACGATCACGTCGCCCGGCTCGAGCGGCGCCACCGTCGACACGTACGCGATCTGCTTGGCGATCGTGTGGATCATCATCTCGGTGGTCGCGCGCTGCATCTCGGCGCCGTTCAGGCGCGTGACGAGCGTCATCGAGGTCCCGAACGGGATCTCGTCCGCGGTGACCATCCACGGCCCGAACGCGCCGCTGCGCCAGAAGTTCTTGCCCGGCGCGAACTGCGAGGTGTGGCGCTGCCAGTCGCGGATGCTGCCGTCGTTGAAGCAGGCGTAGCCGGCGATGTGACGGCCCGCGTCGGCCTCGACGATGCGCCGGCCGCCGCGGCCGATCACCACCGCGATCTCGCCTTCGTAGTCGAACTGGATCGATTCGTTCGGGATCATCATCGGCTGGTCGTGCCCGACCTGCGCGTCGGCCCAGCGCGTGAAGAAGGTCGGCTGCTCGGTGACCTCGCGGCCGGTCTCGCGCACGTGCTCGCCGTAGTTCAGGCCGCAGCACCAGACCTTGCCGGGGTCGGGGACCACCGGCTGCAGCGCGACCGCGTCGAGCGCGGCATCGGGCTTGCGGCCCGCGGCCCATGCCGCCACGCGCGCGATGCCGTCGGCCGCGAGCGCGGCCTTGAGCGTCGGGTACTGCGAGGTCGCATCGACCACGCCGCCATCGACCACCACGCCCCATGCGGGACGGCCGTTCAGGGTGAAGCTCGCCAGTTTCATCGTCCGTGTTCTCCGCTCGATCGGGCTCGATGCCCGCCTGACCGACCACCGCGCACAGGCGTGCCCGGTCGGGGGCCGCAACGGAACGGAGTCTGGTTGCGCCCTGAATAATTGTCAATATACGAGAATTCGTGCAAGGATCGCTGGCGTTCGGCGGCAGCCACGGCCTGCCCCGATCGATCCACGACACGAGGAGACTCCCGATGACCGAGGCCCCGCCCGACCTGCGCTTCAGCCACTTCGGCTTCTATGTCCGCGACATGGCCGCGATGGAGGCCTTCTACTCGGGCGTGTTGGGCCTCACGGTCACCGACCGCGGGCAGCTCGGCCCGGTCGAGCTGGTGTTCATGAGCCGCGACCCCGAGGAGCACCACCAGATCGTGCTGGCGAGCGGCCGGCCCGAGGGCGCGCACTTCAACCCGATCAACCAGATCTCGTTCCGCGTGCCCGACGTCGCCGCGCTGCGCGCGCTGTCGCGCCGGCTGCGCGCGGCCGAGGCCGCCGACCTGATCGCGGTCACCCACGGCAACGCCATCTCGATCTACTTCCGCGACCCGGAGGGCAATCGGCTCGAGGTGTTCTTCGACACGCCCTGGTATTGCGAGCAGCCGCTGCGCGAGCCGGTCGACCTCGAGCAGGCGGACGATGCGCTGATGGCGCAGTCCGAGGCGATGGCGCGCGCGCGGCCCGGCTTCAAGCCGCGCGCGCAGTGGGTCGCCGAGATGCGCGAGCGCATGCGCCGGGGCTGAGATGGACTGCGACGTCGCGATCCTGGGCTGCGGCCCGGTCGGCGCCACGCTGGCCAACCAGCTCGGTGCGGCCGGACTCGACGTGGTGGTGATCGAGCGCGACGCGCAGGTCTTCCCGCTGCCGCGCGCGATCCACTTCGACGGCGAGACGATGCGGATCTTCCAGTCGCTCGGGCTGCGCGCCGAGGTCGAGGCGATCTCGCGGCCGGGCACCAAGGGCATGCAGTTCGTCAACGCCGAGGACCGGGTGCTGATGGTGCGCGCGGGCACGGCGGCGGAAGGGCCGCAGGGCGGCGCGAACAACCACTACTTCCACCAGCCCGAGCTCGAGGTGGTGCTGCGCGCGGGGCTGGCGCGGTATCCGAACGTGCGGCTGCTGGCCGGGCGCGAGGCGATGGCGGTGGAGGCGGATGCCGCGGGCGTGCGCATCGTGCTCGACGACGGCCTGCGCGACGGGATCGTCACGTCCGTTACGAACGGACCGGACGCCCCGACCGACCCGCAGGCCGCGTCCGACGCCGCCGCGCCGACCGAGGTCCGCGCCCGCTGGCTCGTCGGCTGCGACGGCGGCCGCTCGATGGTCCGTCGTGCGATCGGCTCGACGAACGAGGACCTCGGCCTGCACCAGCCCTGGCTGGTGTTCGACGCGATCCTCGAGCGCGAGCTCGACCTGCCCGACTACACGGTGCAGCGCTGCGATCCGGCGCGTCCGATGACGATGTGCTGCGTCACCGGGCAGCGTCGCCGCTGGGAGATCATGCTGATGCCGGGCGACGACCCCGAGGCGATCGCGCGGCCCGAGAACGTCTGGCCGCTGATCTCGCGCTGGGTCACGCCCGCCGACGCGCGGCTCGAGCGCAGCGCGGTCTACACCTTCCATTCGGTGATCGCGCGCGGCTGGCGCCGGGGCCGCCTGCTGATCGCCGGCGACGCCGCGCACCAGACGCCGCCCTTCCTCGGCCAGGGCCTGTGCGCAGGCATCCGCGACTGCGTGAACCTCGCCTGGAAGCTCGTGCGCGTGGTGCGCGGCACCGCCCCCGACACGCTCCTCGACACCTACGAGCCCGAGCGCCGGCCGCACGTTCAGGCCTTCATCGAGCTGGCCGTGCGGCTGGGCGCGGTGATCCAGGCGACCGACCCGGCGGTGGCGGCCGAGCGCGACGCGCGCTTCCTCGCCGGCGAGGCGCAGGTGTTCGAGTACCCGCAGCCCGGGCTCGGACCGGGGCAGCACGCCGGTGCGCTCGGCGGCACGCTGTTCCCGCAGCCCCGACTGCCCGACGGTCGACGGCTCGACGAGGCGCTGGGCGACGCGTTCGCGGTGCTCGGCGACGCCGCCGCGATCGATGCCGTCGACGCGGCCACGCGCGAGCGCTGGCGGGCGGCCGGGGCGGTGGTGCTGCGCGATCCGGGCGACGCGGTGGCCGCGTGGTGGCGCACGCGCGGCATGGCCGCCGTGGTGCTGCGGCCCGACCGCTACCTGCTCGGCGCCGCGCGCGACGCGGGCGAACTCGCGGCAGTCTCCGCGCTGATGGCCTGACGACCGCCGCCTCCGGTCGCACCGCACAGACTTCCCGCACCGAAAGGACCCCGCCCGTGTCGAGCCTCGTGCGCATGCTCTCCGTGCTGGACCTCTTCACCGAGGCCGAGCCCGCATGGACGCCGGACGCGATCGCGCAGCGCCTGGGCTGCTCGCTGCCCACCGCCTACCGCTACGTGCGGGCGCTGATGCGCGCGGGGCTGCTGCGCCGCGCGGTGGCCGGCAGCTACGTGCTCGGCCCGCGGCTGGCCGAGCTCGACTTCCAGATGCGCCGCACCGACCCGCTGCTGCGCGACGGCGACGCGGCCCTGCGCGCGCTGTGCGAGGACACCGGTTGCGACGTGGTGGTGGCCGAGGCGCTCGGCGACCGGCTGATCACCGTGCAGCAGCTGCACGGCATCGAGGGCGTCTCGGCGAGCTTCGGACGCGGCCGCCGGATGCCGCCGTTCCGCGGGATGCTGTCGAAGACGCTCCTCGCCTGGATGCCGCGCCCGGCGCTGCGCCGGCTGTACGACGCGCACCCGGCCGAGGCCGCGGCCGAGCCCTTCTCGGCGAGCTTCGAGACGCTGGTCGCGAATCTCAAGCCCATCCGGGCGCAAGGCCACGCGGTGTCGGTCGGCGAGCTCGACCCGGGCCTGGCCGGCATCGCGGTGCCGCTGCCGCGGCCCGGCGATGGCGGCACCGCGGCGCTGGGCGTGATCCTCGCGACGCGGCGCTTCGCGACCACCGACGTCGACGCGATGGTGCGGCGGCTGCGGCGGGCGGCGGAGGACGTGGTGCGCGAGGTCGAGGCGCGCGCCACGCCCTGATCCGCAGCCGGCTCGGCTGTCCAGCAGCGGCCGTCGCGCGTGCCAGGAGGCCAGAGCCACGCCGTTCTACGACGACGAGTGAACCAAGCGCGGCGGCTTCGCCGCGCTTCGGCCGATCGCAGAGCGCAAGGCGGCGCAGCCCTGCCCGCGCTGCGCCGTGCCGGTGGCGCCCGTGCTGTCAGAGCCGGCGACGCGCGGGTTGCTGGCCATGCTCGAGCGCGAGACGCGTGCAGCGAACGAGCCGAGTGTGCGCGAGCCGCGGAGTCTCGCCGCGTACAAGGCCTCGCGGCAGGGGGCGGGCTGCGGGTGCTGCGTGCCCGGGGCGAAGAGCCGGGCGGTGACGCGGGCGGACGGGATGAAGTCGATGGTGGGCCGTCGGCCCTGGCAGATCAGTCACCAGAGATACGTGCGGACCAGCCCGCTTGCCGTCGGGGCAGGGCGGTGCCGGGCGTGACGTTGTGGGGTTGGGCGGGCCCCAGGGCCCGCCCCTCTATGGCGGCTCAAAGAACCCGCAGCACCTCGAACTGCTGTCGGAGTCGAGCGACCTGTATCGATACCTGATCACCCTCGAACTTGCCCAGCATGGCCCGGCCCAACGGGGCGTCACTGCTGATGACCTGCACGATCTGAGCGCCGCTGACCAATTTCATGCTGCCCCCATCCGGCCCGAGAAAGAGGTGCTGCTGCGTGTCGTCGAGATCGACCAGGCAGACCAGCGCGCCGAGCTGTATGCCCTTGCCGGCATCGTAGGGGCTGGGACGGAACTCGCGCCAATGGGCCATCGCGTGGCGGATCGCTTCGGCGCGACGCGCCTGGCCGGTGGCGAGGTAGGCGGCTTCGAGTCCCAAGGTGTCGTACTTGTTTTCGGCGACGTTCTCTTCGTGAGTCGCCGCTTCATGGGCCGCTCGCACGGCCTGTTCGGCTTGCAGCAGGTCTTCGGCGAGCCGTTCCAGCACCTGCTGCCGCAGAACGAACTTATCCATGGTGAAGGTCGGGCATCCAGAACGAACGGGTCAGTCCTCGAACCCAAGGAACCTAACCGCCTCCCCCACCCCCTTCCTCCGCGACACCACCGCATTCGCCGGAAACGTCTCGTCCGGCCAGCCGATCGCCACACACGTCTGGATCACCTCGTCCTCCGGAATGCGCGCCTCCGCGCGCACCACCGGCGACTGCATGATCCCCTGGCTGTTGATCACGCAGCCCAGCCCGCGCGACCACGCGGCGTTGACCAGGCAATTGACCACGCCCCCGCAGTCGAACGGCGGGATGTCGCTGCCGTGCAGCGCACGGTCGTAGGTGACGATGATCGAGGCGGGTGCGTCGAACTGGCGGAATCCGCGCAGCACCCAGTCCTGGCGCGCCTGCTTGTCGTCGCGGGCGATGCCCATCGCGCCGAAGAGCTGCTTGGCGATGTCGACCTGCCGCTGGCGATGGTCGCCCGCGTACTCGGGGCCGAGGCGGAACTCGCGCGAGTGCGGGATGCCGGCGAGGTTGCGCTCGACGTTGCCCGCGCGGATCCGGTCGAGCACGGCGCCGGCCACGACGTGGAAGTGCCAGGGCTGGGTGTTCATCGAGCTCGGTGCACGCATCGCGAGCTCGAGGATCTCCTCGATCAGCGCGCGGGGCACGGGCTTGTCGAGGAAGCCACGGATGCTGCGGCGGCTGCGGATGACGTCGTCGAATTCCATCTCGAGCTCTCGGTCGGGTCGAAGGGGAGAGCCCGCATGGTCCGCCGAAGCGCGGCGGATGACACGCGACCGTGCCGGAATCCCCTGACCGGGTCCGTGAGCCCTCAGCCGGCCGCCACGCCCGGAACAGGCGTGGCGCCTTCGGGGCCGAGCCTCAGCGCCGCCTCGGGGCCGCCGTGGCGGGCGACGAGCACCGCCTGATCGGCCTTGGCCCGCACATCGGTGGCGAGCGGGTCGAGCATCGCGCGCAACAGCCCATCGAGGTGGTCGCGCACGGCGCTGCACTCGGGGTCGGCGGCGAGGTCGCGTGACTGGCCCGGATCGGTGGCCAGGTCGAAGAGCTCGGGCGAGAAGCCGACGTAGTGGTGGTAGGTCCATCGGCCCTGTCGCACGAGGTAGGCCGCCGACGGCGAGCCGACGGCGTGGTACTCGCTGAATCCGACCCGTGACGGGTCGTCGGGCTCGCTCGCGATCGACCGCAGCGAACGCCCGGGCAGGGCGGGCAGGTCCGACGGCGCGGCAACGCCGCCGGCATCGAGGACGGTGGGCGCGATGTCCACGAGGTTCACCAGCGTCGAGCACACGCGGCCCTGCGGCACGCCCGGTCCGGCGAGGATCATCGGCACCTCGGTCGACTCGCGGTAGAGCATGGACTTGTTCCACAGGCCGCGGACGCCCTGGTTGTCGCCGTGGTCGCTGCTGAAGATCACCAGGGTCGAGTCGGCCTGACCGCTGGCCTCGAGTGCGTGCAGCACCCGTCCGACCTGCTCGTCGACGAAGTTCACGAGCCCGTAGTAGCACGCGAGCGCCAGGCGCCGGCGCGCGTCGGTGCCGAGCTCGGCGTCGGCGTCGCTGAAGTCGACGAAGCGCTGCACCCACGGGTGCCGCACATGGCCGTCGCGCGGCAGCAGGCGCGGCAGCGGCAGGTCGTCGACGGGAATGCCCTGCAGGTAGCGAGGCGGGACGACGAGCGGAAAGTGCGGCGCCACGAAGCCCACGAAGAGGGTCCACGGCTGCGGATCGGGGGTCGCCGCGCGTTCGTGGAGCCAGCGGGCCGCAAGCTCGCCCGAGGCGGCGTCGTAGCGGTTGTACCGGGACTCGCCCGGCCCGAGCTCGCGGAACAGGCGCGAGGGGCGCGGTTCCCGGGGCAGGGGATCGCGCACGGACCCCCAGACCTGGCCGACGCCGTCGGCCAGGTGCATGGCCTGATGCTGGGCGGAGAAGCCGGTCGGGGCCTCGGCGCCGGCGTAGTGCAGCTTCCCGATGGACTCGACGCGCCGGCCCGCAGCCAGCAGCGCATGGCCCCAGCCGGGCGGGCGCCCGTCGTAGCCGATGGCGTTGTCCCAGTGGCCGGTCTGGTGCACCCATCGGCCGGTGGCGAGCGCGGCGCGCGCCGGCACGCAGATCGGCGACGGCGTCAGCGCCTGCTCGAAGCGCGTGCCGCGCGCGGCCAGTGCGTCGAGGTTCGGCGTCTGCACCCACGGATGACCGGCACAGCCCAGGACGGGAGCGGACTGCTCGTCGGACAGCAGGATCAGGACGTTGGTCTTCATGGCGATCTCGGGTCTCGCGCGTCACGCGCGATGCAGGGGCGCAGCACCGAGGCCAGTTCCTGCGGATGGGTCCACATCGACTCGTGCCCGCCCGGCGCGACGGCGGTGGTCCAGTCCGGCAGCCCCGCGACCCTGTCGTGGTAGTGCGCGAAGCGGGACGCGGGCGGCCCGGCCGCCAGCAGGTAGTACTTGTGCTGCACCTGCCGCCATCGTCCGGTGATCCGCGGCACGTCCGTCATGGTCTTCAGCGGATGCGGGGTCAGCCGCTCGCGCAGCACCCGGTGCTCCGGCGAGTCCGGTTCGATGCCCCAGATCGACGGGTCCGGGGGCGGTACCTGAAGCCCGCCCAGCGCGCGTGCGCCCGCCAGCATCTGCGCCTGTCGCTCGGGCGGAAAGCCGTGCCAGCCGGCGACACCATCGGTCGGAATCAAGGCGTCGAGGTAGACGAGCGCTGCGATGCGTTCGGCCATCGTGTCCGCGACGGCGGTGATGATGCTGCCGCCGTAGCTGTGGCCGACCAGCGTGACGGACCCGGCGTCCAGGGCGCGGACCGTGTCGCAGATGTCGTCGACGTGGGTCTGGAACCCGACGTCGGCGGAGAACTCCGGGAGCCGCTCGCCGAGACCCGTCAGCGTCGGTGCGTGAACCCGGAGCCCGCCGACCGCGAGCAGCGGCGCCAGGCGCTCCCAGGCCCATCCGCCGTGCCAGCCGCCGTGCACCAGCACCACATGGCACGGTGCACCCGGCTCGGCCGCCTCAGGAGGCGTCGACACGCTGGTAGTTCAGGTCGCGTGCGATGGTGTTCCAGCGCGCCAGATCCGACTTGACCCGGACCGCGAACTCGGCCGGGCCGGTAGCCTGAGGCTCGAGGATCAGGGTCTCGAAGGCCTGCTTGACCCGTGCACTGGAGACCGCCTTCGCGGTGGCGGCATGCAGCGCCGCGATGCGGTCGGCGGGCGTGCCGGCCGGCGCGAGCAGCCCGAACCACTCGTTGCCGGTGACGGCGTCGAGTCCGACTTCGCGCGCCGTGGGCACGTCGGGCAGCAAGGCGGAACGCCGCTCGGCCGTCGTCACGAGCACGCGCATCTTGCCGTCACGGTGCGGCTGGACCGCATTCGACAGCGCCGTCACGAACGCGGCGATGCGACCGCCGTACAGGTCGACGAGGATGTCCGGGGCGCCCTTGTAGGGCACGTGCAGCATCTCGACGCCGGCCGCCCGGGCGATCTGGGCGCCGAGGAAGTGGGGCGCCGATCCGGCGCCCGGCGACGCGTAGATCGCGTCCTTGGGATTGGCCTTGCACCACGCGAGGAACTCGGCGAGCGTGCGTGCCGGCACGTGCGTGCCGATCGCCAGCGCGTTCGTCGACATGCACACCGTGCTCACCGGCGCGAAGTCGGTCTCGGTGTCGTAGGGCAGGCGGTTCAGCACGCTCGGATAGAGCGTCATGATCGACGACGGCGTCAGCAGCAGCGTGTTGCCGTCGGCCTGCGCCGACTTCACCGCGACGACGGCCAGCCGTCCGCCGGCACCCGGGCGGTTCTCGACGATGACCGGGCGATCGAGCACGGTCTTGAGTGCCTCGCCCAGCTCGCGTGCGACGACGTCGACGACGCCGCCCGCCGGGAAGCCCACGACCAGGCGCAAGGGGTCCGTGCGGGCGAAGCCCAGACGTGGGTCGACGAGCATCGCGGCGCCCAGCGCGGCGGTGAAGGATCTTCTGTTCGGCATCGGCGTCTCCTCGGGGGCGGTGGGGTCAGCCCAGCCGCATCAGGGCATCGGCCAGACGGCCGGGATCGATGAGCATCACGTTGTGGTGCCCATCCACTTCGGTGTAGCGGAAGCGCGGATTGCGCTGCACGGCGGCCGCGGCGCTGCGGAATCCCGGGTTGGGGTTCTGCGTGCATTTCAGGTAGTCGAGCCGCACCGTGCCGTCGGCGAAGGGATCCCCCTGCACGCCCTGCACGAAGCTGAGCGCCGCCTGCGGCGTGATGCGGGCCTGCGACCAGGCGAGCAGCGCGGGGTCGCTCACGCCCCATCGTTCGCCCCAGCTCGCCGGCGGCGGCGGGGGCACGAGGCCCTCCGCGGCGGCGAGCTTCTCGTAGTCCGAGCGCACGGCGGGGGGCACGAAGCTGGCGAGCCCTTCGCCGCGTGCGGGCACGAAGGCGTCGAGGTAGATCGCGTGGCCCACGCGGCCCGTGCGCGCCGCGAGGACGCCGGAGACCACGCACCCGGCATAGGAGTGGCCGACCAGCACCACCCGCTGCAGGTCTTCCATCTCGAGGTGCTGCGTGATGTCCTTGACGTGGACGTCCAGTCCGCAGCGCCCGGGCGCATGGTGCGCCCGCTCGCCGAGCCCCGACAGCGTCGGCGTCGTGACGGTGTGGCCGGCCTGGCGCAGCAGCGGGGCCATGCGATGCCAGGCCCAGGCGCCGTGCCATGCGCCATGGACCAGCACGTAGTGGCGCCGCGCGGTGCCCGCGTCGCGCGCGGCCGTGGCCGCACAGCCCGAAAGCGCGGCGGCCGTGCAGGAAGCCAGCACCAGCCGGCGTCGGGACAGGTCCATGGTGTCGTTCCTCGTTCAGGCCGGGCCCACCGGCAAGGGCAGCGGATCCATCCGGTCGTCCGGCCGGCTCGCGAGCCGGTCCATCAGCTCGGCGCGCAGGCCGGCGCAGCCCGGATCGTCGAAGCGGTTGACGGTCTCGTGCGGGTCCTCGCGCAGGTCGTACAGCTCGCCCGCGCCGCTGGATGCCTCGAACGTCAGCTTGGCGTGGCGCGTGCGCACGCCGCGCAGGTCCAGCGCCACGCCGCAGCGCTGCGGTCCGAGTCGCCACTCGGTCAGCGCGTGGTCGGGTCGTTCGGCCGCGCCCGCCGCACCTTCGATCAGCGGCCGCAACGAGCGGCTGTGGCGCGCGTCGGGCATCGTCACGCCGGCGTAGTCGCCGAGCGTGGCCGCGAGGTCGATCGTGGACACCGGATCCGGCACGATACGACCAGCGTTCGGGCCGGCGTTCGGGCCGGCGATCGTGCCGCCGACCGGGCCGCCGACCGGCCCAGGCGCGCGGACGATCAGCGGCACGCGCAGCAGACCCTCGTAGAACATCGGGCCCTTGAGCACCAGGCCGTGGTCGCCGAGCCAGTCGCCGTGATCGGAGGTGAAGATCACGACGGTGTCGTCCGCCAGGCCGGTCTCCTCGAGCACCGCCATCAGTCGGCCGACCTGATGGTCCACCAGCGAGATCATCCCGTAGTAGTTGGCGATCAGCTCGCGCAGCTGCGCATCCGTCTGCGCCGGCATGCGCGAGTACTCCTCGCGCACGCGCCGGGCCTCCGCGGAACCGCCCTGCGGAGGCCGCTCGAGCGCGGCCCGGTGCCACCACGGGCGACCCGCCAGATCGCGGCTGCGCACCGGCGGCAGGTCCACGTCCTCGGGGCGATGCATCCAGCACCAGGGGGCCGGCGCGTCGAACGGATGATGCGGGTCGGCGAACGACAGCCACGCACAGAACGGCGCATGCGGCGCGCCACCGGCCGCGTCGCGCGCCCCGGCCTGACGGCGCAGGTACTCGACGCCGCGGTCGCCGACCCAGGTGCTGTTGTGCCAGGCGACCGGAAGCGCGCTGTTGTGGGTCTGCGCTGCACGGGTCGCGGGCGGCAGGCGCTCGCGGTACAGGCGGTCCTTGAGATCGCCGAGTCCGTCGGCGTGGTACCACCGCTCGTAGTGCAGGCCGCCCGGCGGCCGTTCGGGCAGCCAGTAGTTGTGGCCGAGCTGCATCAGCTCGACGTGCTCGAACCCCATGTACGGTCCGGACCAGTCGTCCGGAAAGCGGTGCGAGCTGGGCACGTTCTCGCAGCGCCCGGTCGGCTGCTCCGAGTGGTTGCTGGAGAAGTGCGCCTTGCCGATGAAGGCCGTGCGGTAGCCGGCGCGCGCCAGCGTGCCCGCGAACCCGCGCTCACCCGTGGCCTCGTCGAGGTCGATGCCGTTGTCATGGGTGCCGTGGGTCAGCGGCAGCAGGCCGGTGAGCATCGACGCCCGTGCGGGCATGCAGACCACGTTGGGCGTGATGCACGCATCGAACCGCACCCCCTGCGACGCGAGCAGGTCGAGGTGGGGCGTGCGCACGCGCCGGCCCGCCGAACCGAGGCAGTCGCCGCGGTGCTGGTCGCTGGTGATCAGCAGCAGGTTCATCGACCGGGCTCGCCGGGCAGACCGCGCGTCGGCCTAGTCATCGGCGGTGTAGCCGCTCGCCTTGATGACCGGGCCCCAGCGGTCGTGGTCGCGCTTCAGGCGCGCCGCGTACTCGGCCCGGCTCAGCGACAGCGGCGAGAACTCCTGCCTGCGCAGCGCGGCGGTCACCCGCGGGTCGCTCGCGGCCTTGCGGATCACGCCTTCGAGCTCGGCGACCTTGCCGTCGGGCAGGCGCGCCGAGCCGAAGACACCGAAGCTCTCCGTGAGCACGAGGTCGGGGTAGCCGAGCTCCTTGAAGGTCGGCACGTCGGGCAGCTCGTCCAGCCGACGCTCGCCGGTGAAGGCCAGGATGCGGAGCTTGCCCTGCCGATACGGCTGGACGAGGTTGGGCAGGGTCGTGGCCAGCGCGGGCACGGTGCCGCCGATGACGTCGACGGTCGCGGCGGCTCCGCCGCGGTACGGAACATGGATGAACTCGATGCCCGCCGCACGGCCGAACATCACGCCCATGAAGTGCATCGCCGTGCCGCCGCCGGGGGTCCCGTAGCTGGCCTTGCCCGGATTCGCCTTGGCCCAGTCCACGAACTCCCGGAGCGTGCGGGCCGGGGTGCCCGGGCCGACGCCGAGTCCGAAGCTGAACTCGCAGACCGCGCCGAGCGCGACCAGGTCCTTCAGGGGATCGTGCTTGAGGTTGCGGTAGACGTGCGGAAAGATCGTCGCGTTGCCGCCCGGCATGAAGACCAGCGTATTGCCGTCCGGCGGTGCGTTCATCATCTGCTCGGTGGCCAGTCGGCCTGCCGCACCCGTGCGGTTCTCGACGACGATGGCGACACCCTGAGTCCGCATCGCTTCGGCGAACTCGCGCGCGACGACGTCGACGGCGCCGCCGGGTGGATAGCCGACGAGCAGCGTGACGGGGCGGCCGGACTGGGCCCCGACCGGCCCGGCTGCGGCCGCGAGCCCCGCGACGGCCAGGATGTTCAACGTCGTACGGCGATTCACGCTCATGTCGGACCTCCGGGCCACGTGGCCGATGTCCGTGGAGTATGGAAAGCGGCGGAGCGCGGTTCAGTCACCTTGGTTACACTGCGGCGATGGTCAGGGAGAACCCGTTCGAGCGCGAGAGCCGCCGGCTCAACCGGCTGTTCGCGCTCGAACTGCTGGCGTGCATCGACGCCAGCGCCTATCCCGCCAGGAACGTGACCACCGGCCGCGCGGTCATGCGCACGGGCACCGTGCCCAAGGCCTTGCCGTTCGTCGAAGCCGGCGCGCTTCAGGCGGTCATCCACACGGGCGCCGACGGGCAGCGGGTCGTGCCGGCCACCTTCGAGGCCGGCGAGATCGCGATGTGCTCCATGCTGTTCTCGGCCAGTGCGGTGCACGCGGACATCGTGACCGCCCGGCCCTCGAGGCTGCGCTGGTTGCCGCGGGATGTGGTGGAGTCGGCCGTGGTGGCCCAGCCGCAGCTGGGCCCGCCGCTCATCCGCTTCTTCGCCCAGCGACTGCGCGAAGTCCAGATGCGCGAGCGGATCTGGCTGTCGCGTGGCCTGAAGGCGCGCGTCTGGGCGACGCTGATGCGCGAAGTGGCGAACGCCGGGCCGGACCCGGACGATCGTTCGGTGGTGCTGCTGACGCACGAGGCGCTGGCCGAGCGTGCGGGCGTGAGCCGGCCGAGGCTCTCGATGACCCTCAAGGCGATGGAGCGGGAAGGGCTCGTGCGCATCGGCCGAGGGCGGGTCGAGGTGCTCGGGCACTGAGACCGGGGTGGGCGCCGGCCGCGCCCCCACCATGCAAGAAACGAGGAATAGCCTCCGATAAATCGATTGGACGGTCCCCGCCTGCACTGCGCACCATCGTCCGGATGCACGACCTCCTCTTTCGTGGCGCCCGGTTGATCGATGGCAGCGGCTCGCCGGCCCGACTCGCCGACGTGGTCGTGGACGCGGGTCTGATCGCCGAGATCCGCGATGCCGAGGACTCGGGGCGGCCGGCCGACGCCCGGCAGGTCGTGGCCTGCGACGGGCTGGTGCTGGCACCGGGCTTCATCGACGTCCACACGCACGACGACGCCCTGATGCTGGAGCGGGCGCCGCTGGATCGGGCGCATCCGAAGCTCTCGCAGGGCGTGACCACGGTGGTGACGGGCAATTGCGGGATCAGCCTCGCGCCGCTGGACGCGTCCGCGGTTCGCGACCTGCCCGCGCCGCTGAACCTGCTGGAGCGCGAGGCCTTCCGGTTCTCCAGCATGGCGGCCTACCTGAACGCACTGGCCGCGCAGCCTCCGGTGTGCAACGTGGCGGCCCTGGTAGGCCACACCAGCCTGCGCGTCAAGCACCTGCCCGACCTGGGCCGGGAGGCGACCGAGGCACAGGCCGAGGCCATGGCGGCGGACGTGGGCGCGGCCCTGCGGCAGGGCGCCTGGGGTCTGTCGACCGGGGTCTTCTATCCGCCGGCCCGCGCCGCGACCACGAACGAGCTGATCGCCGTGGCCCGACCGCTCGGCCAAGCGGGTGGACTGCTGACGATGCACATCCGGGACGACGCGGCGCACATCGAAGCCGCCCTGCAGGAGGCCTTCGACGTGGGCCGCGGCGCGAACGCGCCGCTGGTGATCTCGCACCACAAGGTGTCGGGCCAGGCCAACCACGGTCGCTCGTCCGAGACCCTGGCCCTGATCGAGGCGGCCAGCCTGCAGCAGGACGTCTGTCTCGACTGCTACCCGTACGACGCCTCGAGCACG
>RPRK01000125.1 GCA_003818495.1 Burkholderiales bacterium | reverse complement strand
CGCTGCCCTTCAGGCCGTTGCGCACCGACTGGGCCGCACCGGCTCGCGCAGGTGTCCGGCGGGCATCTGCCGGCGCAGCCGGCAGATAGGCAAAAACTGTTTGAGGTCGGCCGCAGGCCGGCCGAGTTTTTTTGCCGGCCCGTCGGGCGCCTGCGCGAGACGGGGACCCCGGGCGCAGCCCGGGGTGCGGGCCTCGGAGGAAGCAACGGCCTGAAGGGCAGCGACGCCGCGCGCCAACCGTCGAATGAAGGTACTCGAATCCGATCGACCGATCGACCGATCGACCCTCGCCCTCAGAGCACCCGGAACGCCAGGATCGCCACGATCGTCGGCGGTGTCGCCGCGACCAGCAGACCGAGCGGCGAGATCGCGCCGTCCTCGAAATGCCCGCGCAGGATCGCGAATCCCGCCGGGTTGGGCGCGTTGGCGATCACCGTCAGCCCGCCGCCCGTCACCGCGCCCGCCACCAGCGCCTGCTTGAACGGCTCCGACAGCCCCTCCACCTGCGAGCCCAGGTAGGTCAGCGCCGCGTTGTCCGTGATCGCCGTCAGCGCCGTCGCGCCGAAGTAGACCGTGGTCTCGTTCATGCTGTGCAGCAGCGGCTCGAGCCACCACTGCTGCTGGCCGCCGAGCACCACCAGGCCGGCCAGGAAGAAGGCCACCAGCAGGCCTTCGCGCAGGATCAGCCGGTCCTGGTACTGCGGGTAGGCCGTGGCGATGCCCATGAACAGCAGCAGCAGGCCCATGAAGGCGGCCGGATGGTGGGCGAGCGCGACGACGCCGAACAGCAGCAGCGCGTGCACCGCGCCGACCCAGAACGGCACCGCGTCGCCGCTCGCCTCCACCTTGCGCGGCAACCGCGCGAGCTCCTCGCGGAAGATCGTCGCGACCACCAGCGCATTGACGCCGACCGCGACCGCCGCCTTCCAGCCGAAGTGCGACAGCATGTAGAGCGAGTCCCACTGCCACTTGGCGGCGACCATCAGCACCGGCGGCGCGGCGAACGAGGTCAGGGTGCCGCCGATCGAGACGTTGACGAACAGCGCGCCGATCGTCGCGTACTTGAGCCGGTTCGACACGCCGGCCGCGAACACCCGGTCGCGCAGCATCAGCGCGGCGAGCGTCATCGCCGCAGGCTCGGTGATCAGCGAGCCGAGCAGCGGCACCACCGCCAGCGTCGTGAAGTAGAAGCCGACCGCCCCGGGCATCGGCACGAAGCGCGCGATGGCGACCACGCCCGCTCGCGACCACTGCAGGATCGAGCGGGTGCCGGCGATCACCATGATCGCGAACACGAACATCGGCTCGGTGAAGTTGCGGGAGTCGAGGTAGTCGGTCGCCTGGGTCGAGCTGCCGACGATCGCGATCGCCGCGATCAGCACCATCGCCCAGAAGCCGAAGACGATCTCGACTTCGCCGAGCAGGTGCCACACGCCCGCGTGGTTCGGCTGGCTGTGCGCGAGCCGCTCGAAGAACTTGGTGGAAAAGGTATGCACGAGCGCGATCGCGAAGATCGCCGCGCTCACCCACTGGATGGTCGTCACGGCTGCAGCGTCCCCCGGGGTCGGCCGCGCCGAGCGCGCCGGGGGATACCGCCCCGGTCTCTCCCGGCGCCGAGTCTAGCAGCAGCGCCGCTGCGCGCGGCTATGCGGCGGCCGCTGCCGTGCCGAACTCGAAGCCCTTGCCGGGCGCGGCCTCGAACAGCGCCTTGGTGTACTCGTGGCGCGGCTCGCGGAACACCTGGGCGGCCGGGCCGTACTCCACGACGCGGCCCTGGGACATCACCACCACGTCGTCGCAGACCTGCGCGGCGACGCGCAGGTCGTGGGTGATGAACAGCATCGCGAGGTTCAGCCGCTCGCGGATGTCGGCCAGCAGCCGCAGCACCTGGGCCTGGACCGACACGTCGAGTGCCGAGACCGCCTCGTCGGCGATCAGCAGCTGCGGCTCCATCGCGAGTGCGCGGGCGATGCAGATCCGCTGGCGCTGGCCGCCCGAGAACTGGTGCGGATACCGGTCGAGCGCGGAAGCGTCCATCCTGACCAGATCGAGCAGGGAGCGGGCGCGCGCCATCGCGTCGGCGTGCGACACGCCGTAGTTCATCGGCCCCTCGATCATCGCCTCGGCGACGGTGCGCCGCGGGTTCATCGACCGGTACGGGTCCTGGAACACGATCTGCACCTTGTCGCGCAGCGAGCGCAGCGCGCCGTGCGGGGTCCTGGCGATGTCGGTGCCCGACAGCAGCACCTGGCCGCCACTGGGGTCGATCAGCCGCACGACGCAGCGCGCGACGGTCGACTTGCCGGACCCGGACTCCCCGACGATGCCGAGCGTGCGGCCGCGGCGGATCTCGAACGACACGTCCTGCGCGGCATGCACGATGCGACGCTTGCCGAACCACGACTTCGAGTCGTAGGTCTTGGACAGGCCGGCGACCTTGAGCACCACGGGCGCGGCGTCGTCGAGCGTGCGGTGCGGCACGTTCAGTGTCGGCACCGACGCCATCAGCATCTTCGTGTAGTCGTGCGTCGGCCGCTTGAGCACCTGCTCCTTCGGACCGATCTCGGCCATGTCGCCGAGCCGCAGCACCGCCACGCGGTGCGCGACCTCGGCGACCACGCCGAAGTCGTGGGTGATGAACAGCACGCCCGTGCCGTGCCGGGCCTGCAGCTCGAGCACCAGCTTCAGGATCTGCGCCTGGGTGGTCACGTCGAGCGCGGTGGTCGGCTCGTCGGCGATCAGCAGCACGGGGTCGAGCACCAGCGCCATCGCGATGACGATCCGCTGGCGCTGGCCGCCCGACAGCTGGTGCGGATAGCTGGCGACGATGCGCTCCGGATCGGGCAGCAGCACCTCGCGGATGATGTCGAGCACCTTCTTCCGGCGGTCGGCGGCCGACAGGTCGGTGTGCTCGGAGAGCACCTCGTCGATCTGGTCGCCGCAGGTCATGACCGGATTCAGCGCGGTCATCGGCTCCTGGAAGATCATCGACATCCGGGTCGCGCGCAGCTCGCGCAGCCGCGCGTTGCTCGCCCGCGTGACGTCCTCGCCCTGCAGCAGGATCGTGCCGGCCTCGACCGGCAGCTGCTTGGGCAGCAGGCCCATCACCGCCTGCGCGATCACGGACTTGCCCGAGCCGGACTCGCCGACCAGGCACAGCGTCTCGCCACGCCCGACGGTGAAGCTCACGTTGCGCACGGCCGCCTTGCGGTCGGCGCCGCCCGGCAGCGCCACCGTCAGGTTGCGGATCTCGAGGATCGGCCCGTCCCCGGTCGCGCCGCTGCGGTCCTTGCCGGGTCCGCCGCTCATGACCGCTTCGCCATCTTCGGGTCGAGCGTGTCGCGCAGCCCGTCGCCCAGGATGTTGACCGCGAGCACCGTGATCGCCAGGAAGATGCCGGGGAACAGGATGTTGTGCGGGAACTCGTTGAACTGCGAGCGGCCCTCGGCCATCACGTTGCCCCAGGTCGGGATGTCCGGCGGCAGGCCGACGCCCAGGAACGACAGGATCGCCTCGACCAGGATGCCGGAGGCGGCGATGAACGTGCCCTGCACGATCAGCGGTGCGATCGTGTTCGGCAGGATGTGACGCAGCATGATCTTCCAGGTCGGGGTGCCCAGCGAGATCGCGGCCTCGACGTAGGGCTCCTCGCGCACGGTGAGCACCAGCGAGCGCACCAGCCGCGTGACGCGCGGTATCTCCGGGATCGCGATGGCGATCACGACGGTGAGCAGGCTGCCCCGCCAGAGCGCGACCAGCGCGATCGCGATCAGGATCGCCGGGATCGACATGATCCCGTCCATCACGCGCATCAGCGGGCCGTCGAGCCAGCGCAGGTAGCCCGCGCACAGCCCGAGCAGCACGCCGAAGACGACCGCGACGACCGCGGTCGCCAGCCCCACGACGAGGGACACCCGCGTGCCGTAGATCACGCGGCTGTAGATGTCGCGTCCGAAGCTGTCGGAGCCGAAGCGGAACGTGTGCTCGAAGGTGTTGCCGTCCAGGTCGGTGATCTCGCCGGCCTTGCCCGGCAGCAGGTCCCGGCTCGCCGGATCGAACAGCGACGGATCGACCGTCCCCATCCAGGGCGCGGCGAGCGCGATCAGCACCAGGATCGCGAGCGCGATGCCGCCGATGCGCACCGAGCCGTTGCGCTTGACCCGTTGCCAGGTCGACGGCCGTTCGACGACGGTCGCGGCCTCGACGGAGAGGGACGGATCGTCCTGGGGGAGCGGGGTCGCCATGGTCTCAGTACCGGATGCGCGGGTCGAAGAACACGTAGGACAGGTCCACCAGCAGGTTGACCAACACGTACACGAAGGAGAAGAACAGGATGATCCCCTGGATGGTCGGGAAGTCGCGCGCGAGCACGGCGTCGACCGTCAGTCGACCGAGCCCCGGAATCGCGTAGACCGACTCGGTGACCACCACGCCGCCGATCAGCAGCGCGATGCCGATGCCGATCACGGTGATGATCGGCACCGCTGCGTTGGCGAGCGCATGACGCAGCAGCACCTTCGCCTCGGGCAGTCCCTTGGCGCGCGCGGTGCGGATGTAGTCCTCGCCGAGCGTCTCGAGCACCGCGGCGCGGGTCACTCGCGCGATCAGCGCGATGTAGATCACGGACAGCGTGATCGAAGGCAGCAGCAGCTGGTACAGCCAGGGACCGACGCCGTTCGACAGCCGCACGTAGCCCTGCACCGGCAGCCAGCCCAGGCGCATCGACAGCAGCCAGATCAGCAGGTAGGCGAGCACGAACACCGGAATCGAGAAGCCGAGCACGGAGAACGCCATCAGGCCCCGGTCGAGCCATCCGCCGTGCCGCCAGGCGGCGAGCACGCCGAGCGGGACGGACACCAGCACCGCCACCACGATGGTGATCAGCGCGAGCGACAGCGTCGGCTCGATCCGCTGGCCGATCAGCGTGACGACCTCGGTCTTGTAATAGAACGACTGGCCGAGGTCGCCCTGCAGCATGTGCCCCAGCCAGATGAGGTACTGCGCGGGAATCGACCGGTTCAGACCGAGATTCTCTCGGATCTGCGCGATCTGCTCGGTGGTGGCCTGGTCCCCGGCGAGGATCGCCGCGGGGTCGCCCGGCGTCAGCCTGAGCAGCAGGAAGACCAGCACCGAGACGATCAGGAGAACGGGAATCGTCGCCAGCAGTCGGCGCCCAAGGAACGCGAGCATCACACATCCACGAAAAGACGCGGGGCCGGTCGTGCCGGCCCCGCTGGGGTTTCAGTGCGGACTCAATCCTTCTTGAGGTTCCAGTAGATGTTGCCGTTGTGGATGAAGAAGCCGCTGATGTTCTTGCGTGCGGCCATCGGCTGCTGGTACTCGCCGATCGCGACGTGCGTGCCGATCTCGAAGGCCCGCGTGTGGATCGCGTCGGCGAGCTTCTTCTTGGTCGGCTCGTCGGTGGCGCGCATGAACTGGTCGCGCAGCGCCGGCAGCTTGTCGTCCGTCGCCCAGCCGAACCACACCGACTTCTCGCCGCGGGTGTCCATCGTCGGGTTCGAGATCGGGCTCCAGATGTCGTGCGCGGTCCAGGCCGTCAGGAACATGTGCCAGCCGCCCTTGTCCGGCGCGTCCTTCTTCGCGCGGCGTCCGACCAGCGTCTGCCAGTCCATCGCCTGCAGGTCGACCTTGAAGCCGGCCTGGCGCAGCAGCTGCGCGGCCACGTCGGGCAGCTTCTGGATCGATGCGAGGTCGGTGGGCTTCATGACCACGATCGGCGTACCGTCGTACCCGGACGCCTTGAGCAGTTCCTGCGCCTTGCGCATGCCGCCCTTGGACTGGAGCTCGCTGCCCGCAGTCGAGCCGTACGGCGTGTTGCAGTAGAACATCGAGTAGCAGGGCTTGTAGAGCTCCTTGACGCCGACCTGCGCGCGCAGGAACGGCTCCTGGGCGAACGCGGCGATGACCGCCTGGCGCACCTTGGGATTGTCGAACGGCTTGTGCAGGTGGTTGAAGCGGGCCATGTACTGCAGGCCGATGTTCGAGTACGTCGGGATCTGGATCGAGGTGTCCTTCTTGGCCGCCTCGTAGAAGTCGAACCCGAGTGCCTCGATGATGTCGACCTCGCCCTTCTGCAGCGCCGCGAGCTGGGCCTGCGCGTCGCGCAGCGCGAGGTTCCACTCGACGCGGTCGACGAACACGCGCTTGCCGCCCGTGGTGCCCGACGGCGGCTCGCTGCGCGGCACGTACTTGTCGAACTTGGTGTAGACCGCCTTGTCGCCCGGCTTGAACTCGTCGCGCTTGAAGACGTACGGGCCCGAGCCGGTGTAGTCCTCGATCTGCTTGAACGGATCGGTGTCGGCCACGCGCTTGGGCATCATGAACGGCACCGAGGAGCCCGGCTTGCCGAGCGCCTCGAGCACGAAGCCGCAGGCCTCGCCGAGGAAGATCCGGAAGGTGTCGGGCGCGGGCGAGTCCATGCGCGAGACGAACTGCATCAGCGCCGAGCCCATCGCGTCGCGCTTGCCCCAGCGGCCGATCGAGGCGATCACGTCTTCACCGGTGACGGGCGTGCCGTCGTGCCACAGCAGGCCCTTGCGCAGCTTGAACGTGTAGAGGCGGTTGTCCGGGCTGATGGTCCAGGTGTCGACCATCTGGGGCTTGATCTGCCCTTTCTCGTCGGTGCCGAACAGCGTGTCGTAGATCATGTAGCCGTGGTTGCGGCTCATGTACGCGGTCGTCCAGATCGGATCGAGCACCGCGAGATTCGAGTGCGGCACGACCCGCAGCACGTTCGACTGGGCGTGCGCCGGCACGGCGGCGACGATCGCCGCGGCGGCGGCGAGGCCCAGCGCACCGCGCTTGAACAGCGTGGAGAGGGACACGGTGTGGCTCCTTGAACGAAGTGGACTCGGCGTCCGAGGGGACACCGCAAAGCGCGACGTTAGATCATTGACGCCTGCCCGTGCAAGTACGCGGATCGCGCACCGGCTCGACCGCGGCCGGTCCGCGGCGTATAAGCGACCGTGTCCGATGTCCTCGCCGCGCCGTGCGCGCGGCCGTTCCCATGATCCCCGCGTCCCGGTCCGAAGCGGTGCTGCAGCCCGCGCGCTCGAGCGATGTCGACGAGCATGCGCGACGGCTGGTCGGCTGGCGGCAGGACTACAGCCAGCTCTCGCCGGGCCGCTTCGACGGCACCGTGCTGCAGGCCTCGCTCGGCTCGGTCGCGCTGCTGCAGGAGCGCACCAACCAGAGGCTTCGGGAACGCTTCGTGGTGCCCGCCGGCGAGCTGGTGGTCGCCGTGCCGATCGAGCTGTCGGGGCCCGCGCACTGGGGTGACGCGCGGCTCGATGCGGACGCCATCGCGGTCTGCCGCGGCGGCGAGCCGACCGATCTGCTGACGCCGAACGTGTTCGGCATCGTCGGCTTCGCGATCCCGGCGACGGGCCCGGCGGTCGACGCGCTGGAGCCCGGCGTGCCGCGCGTGCTGCGCGACCGGGGGTGCGCCGACGCGATGCGCGCGCTGTTCGCGCAGGGCCTCGCGGCCGCGCGTCGCGGCAGCGCGCGCGACGGTCGAGTCGAAGTGGGGCATGGCCAGGACCACGGCGACGGCGATGGCGATCCGGTGCGGGCGCGGTTCGCGGGCCTGCTCGCCGACGAGGTCGGCGGGGTCGCCGCACGGATCGCCTCGGGCGGCGAGGGCACCGTCGAGGTGCCGGCGCTCGCGCGGCGCCTGTCGCTGGTGCGCCGCGCCGAGGCCTTCGTGGAGGCGCACGGCGATGCACACGATCCGGCGGCGCCGACGGTGGCCGAGCTGTGCCGTGCGACCGGCGCCTGCCGCCGGACGCTGCAGGCCTCGTTCGTCGATGTGCTGGGCATCGGACCGTCGCGCTACCTGCGGGCGCTGCGCCTGAACCGCGTTCGGGCCGACCTCAAGCGCGACGCGGCGAGCGTGTCGGAGGTCGCGGTGCGCTGGGGGTTCTGGCACCTCGGGCGGTTCTCGGCCGACTACCGGGCGATGTTCGGCGAGCTGCCCTCCGAGACGCGGGCCCGCGCCCGGGGGCCCGGGCCGCAGTCGCGGGCTGCCGATTTCGGATAGCGCGCACACGGGCGAGCCGCTACGGTCGAGCCACCGCCCCGAACCGATCGTGCCGATGCCCTCCCGTCGTCAGTCCGCCGCCGCAGTCGTGTTCGTGCTCGCCGCGGCCGTCGGCGCGGGCCCCGGCGCCGCGCAGACGGCCGGACAGCCCGCGGCCGAGAGCCCCGCCATGACGCCGGCCACGAAAGCGCCGCCGAAGGCCGCCGCGGCAGCGAAGCCGGCGGCCGCCCGCAAGCCCGCGCCGCGCCCCGCGCCGCTGCCCCTCGAGACGCTGACGGTGCAGCCGCTCGAGCCGGCCGGCCCGAAGCGGCTCTACCTGTCCGACGTGGCGCTGCCCCACATCGTCGACGGCAAGCTGCACGTGATCGACGGCGACACGATGCGCTATCGCGGCCTCGTCGCCACCGGCTATGCGGGCCAGGCCACGCTGTCGGCGGACCGGCGCACCCTCTACGTCGCCACCAGCTACTACACCCGCCTGAGCCGCGGCGAGCGCACCGACGTCGTCGACGTGTACGACGCGGGCACGCTGGCCCACAGCCACGAGATCGTCGTGCCTCCGAAGCACGCGCAGGCGCTGAACTACAAGGGCCTGATCGCGGCCTCGGCCGACGACCGCTGGGTGTTCGTGCAGAACGCGACCCCCGCGGTGTCGGTCAGCATCGTGGATGCGCGCGCGAAGACCTTCGTGCAGGAGGTGGACACGCCCGGCTGCTGGACCGTGCAGCCGGTGCGCAGCCGCCCGAACGCGTTCGCCACGCTGTGCGGCGACGGCACCATGCTGACGGTGACGCTCTCCGACGACGGCAAGACCGCGACGCTGGCGCGCTCGGAGAAGCTCTTCGACCTGGAGCGCGATCCGCTCTTCGTGCACGCCGAGGCCGACGGCGACACGCTCTGGTACGTGTCGTTCGCGGGCGTGCTCCACGCCGTCGACCTCTCGGGCCCGGTCGCGACCGCGCGCGCCTGGCCGCTGGTCCGCGGCGAACGGGTGCGCGAGGGCTGGCGTCCCGGCGGCTACCAGGTGACGGCCCTGCATCGTTCGAGCGGCCGGCTGTACATCGGCATGCACCGCAAGGGCGGCGAGGGCTCGCACAAGAATCCTGCAGACCAGATCTGGACCGTCGACACCACGACGCGCCGCGTGCTCGCCCGCACGCCGGCCTCGGCGGCGATCTCGCTCGCGGTCAGCCAGGACGCGCGGCCGCTGCTCTTCGTCATCGACGGCCTGAAGAACGAGCTGGTGTCGCTGGACCCGGCGGCCGGCATGAAGGTCGTCAGGCGGATGCCGCAGGTCATGGAGACCGCGGTGATGCTGGAGACGCACTGACGTGGGTACGCTCGATCCGCTGCTGCATGCAGTGCTCGTCGCTGCGCTCGCGGCGCTCTGGCTGCACGCCGGCATCGCCAAGCTGCGCGACCTCGCGCGGCTCGAGGGCGTGATCGCCGACTACCGACTGCTGCCGGAGGCGCTCGTGCGGCCGGCCTCGCTGGCCCTGCCGGCGGCCGAGCTCGCGGTCGCGGCGGGGCTGGTCGCCTGGCCGGAACGCGGTGCGGCCGCGATCGCGTCGGCGGCGCTGCTCGCGCTCTACGCGGTGGCGGTCGCGGTCAACCTGCGGCGCGGCCGGCGCGCGATCGACTGCGGCTGCGGCGATGCGCCGCGGCCGATCCACCGCTGGCTGGTCGGGCGCAACGCGGTGCTGGCCGTGCTCTCCCTGGCGCTGCTCGTGCCGGTCGGGGCGCGCGCGCTCGGCTGGCTCGACGCGGTCAATGCGGCGATGGCGCTGGCCGCGGTGGTCGGTCTCTACGCGACGCTCGAGCAGTGGCAGCACAATCGGCAGGCGATGCAGGCCGCGACCCGGATGGAGGAAGGCTGAATGGAGCAGGCACTGGTCGTCTCGAACATCGTGCTGTGGATCGCGGTGCTCGTGCTGGTGGCGGTGGTGTTCGCGCTGGTTCGGCAGATCGGCGTGCTGCACGAGCGGATCGCGCCGATGGGTGCGCTGGTGATGGACCACGGGCCCGCGGTCGGCGATCTGGCACCGGTGGTGGCGGCGCGCGCGCTCGACGGACGTACGCTGCAGGTCGGCGCGCCGGACGCGCGCCAGACCCTGCTGTTCTTCCTGTCGCCGTCCTGTCCGGTGTGCAAGAAGCTGCTGCCGGCGATCGAATCGATGGCGCGCACCGAGGCCGCGCGGCTGCAGGTGGTGCTCGCCAGCGACGGCGACGACGCCGACACGCACCGCCGCTTCGTCGAGCGACATGCGCTCCAGGCCTTCCCCTACCTGCTGTCGCAGCCGCTGGGCATGGCCTGGCGGGTCGGCAAGCTGCCGCACGCGGTGCTGATCGGCGCCGACGGTCGCGTCGCCGCCAAGGGGCTGGTCAACAGCCGCGAGCAGCTCGAGAGCCTGCTGCTCGCCGACGACCTCGGCGTCGCCTCCGTGCAGGAGTACGTCGCGCGCCGCGGCGCGGCGCCCGCCGCCGGCGAGGTGCGCGCATGAGGTGGCTCGACCGGCTCTTCGAACGCTCGGCGCGCGGCCTCGCCACGCGCAGCTCGCGCCGTGGCGCGCTCGCGCGCATCGGCCGCACGGCCATCGGCGGCGCGATGCTGTTCCCGGTGCTGCCCTTCGACCGGACCGCGCCGCACGCGCACGCCGCCGGCCCCGCCGACGGCGACACCACGAAGTGCGACTACTGGCGCTACTGCGCGTTCGACGGCTACCTGTGCTCGTGCTGCGGCGGCTCGCCCACCACCTGCCCGCCCGGCACGGAGGCATCGACGGTCGCGTGGATCGGCACCTGCCGCAATCCGCGCGACGGCCGCGACTACCTGATCTCGTACAACGACTGCTGCGGCAAGACCTCCTGCGGGCGCTGCTTCTGCAACACCAACCACGGCGAGCGCCCCGGCTACGCGATGGGCATCCACAACGACGTCAACTGGTGCATGGCGAACACGACGTCGCAGATGTTCCACTGCACGACGGCGGTGGTGGTCGGGATCGCGCAGAAGGGATAGCGCGGTGACGCTCGCGGCCCGGCTCGCCTGCGCGGCCGTGCTCGCCTCGGCCCTGGGCATGGCCGGCGCGGCCGGCCTCGCCCCCTCCCCCGGCCCGCGCGTCGTGCCCGATACGCCCAACGTCGTCGCGGCCCGACCCGGCACCGTGCCCGGTGACGGCCACTGGCAGACGCTCTTCGTGCTCCACTGCTCGGGCTGCCACGGCGCCGACGGGGCGGGGCATGCCGGGTCGGTGCCCGACCTGCGCGACAACCTCGGCCGGTTCGTGTCGACGCCGGAGGGGCGTCGCTTCGTGCTGCAGGTGCCCGGCGTCGCGCAGGCCCGGATCGCCGATGGCGAGGTGGCCGAGCTGACCAACTGGATGCTGCGGCGGTTCTCGCCGTCGACCGTGCCGGCCGGGTTCCGGCCCTACGAGGCCGCCGAGGTGCGCGAGGCGCGCCGTGCCCGGCTCGCCGACGTGTCGGGCGAGCGGCGACGGATCGTGGCGGCGCTGCAGGCGCAGGGGATCGACGCGCGCTGACGGCGTCGGCGCCTGCCGATCACTCCCAGATCCGAAGCACCCACGCGCTCTCGTGCGCGAGGCCGCGCACGAGGTCGCCGGGCCGCATGCCGATGTGGCGGCGGAATTCGCGGCAGAGATGGGCCTGGTCGGAGAATCCGTTCGCGGCGGCCAGGTCCGACCAGCGGATTCGGCGTGCGCCGTCGCTCCGGTTGGCGCCGATCAGCGCCGATTCCATGCGGGCCAGTCCGCGCAGTTGCCGAGAGGTCTGGCCGGTCCATGCCCTGATCCGCCGCGCACCCTGCCGCTCGCCGACCTCGCCGTCGCGCGTCGGCGCACGCTCGAGCACCGAACCCACCCACTGCTCGATCCGGGGTGAGCCGTCGGCGGTCGAGACACCGATGCGCGAGGAGGGGGGCGTGCCGCAGCCGCGGGCCTGCACGGTCTCCCAGCGTGGTCGGAGGAACGCCTCGATCGACCGGACCCGCGCCCGGTCGTCCTCTGCGTCGATCACCTCACGCGCCATCCGCTGCCAATCCAGGTCGAACAGGTCCGCGAACGGGCTGTAGCGATCGACATGCGGACCGATCGCGAGGCCGGTGAGCGCCTGCACCGCGTCCGGGTACATCAGCATCGTGAAGAAATGCACCGGACCGGGGTTCCGGCTGGAGGAGGCACGCGTGTGAGGACCCGAGAACACCACGGGCAGCCGATCCGTGCGTTCGGACGAGGCCGATCCGGACTCGGGCACACGGGAGTCGTGTCCGCGCAGGACCCATACGACCACGCAGGTCGGGGTGGGCGGAAACCGGTTGCACCGCTCGTCGGGCGTCAGTCGGGCCGCCCCGGTGATCGTGCGCGACAGGTAGGCGCGCACGCATCCCGACAGCACCGGATCGGGCGCATAGAGCGCGGCGTGCGTGGTGCCGGCCGCGCCGTGCAGCTCCTTCAGGGGTCGGATCGGATGCGACATTCGACGCGGGCCGCGCGGTGGGTGTCCGAAACGTTCAAGACGGGCCGGCGCATCGGATCTACGGTCGGGCTCCCGTCACCCGCGCGCGCCAAGCGCCCCCGACATGATGCCGAGCTTCCGAACGGTCTGCACGGGTGCCAGTGTGCTGTGCCTCGGGCTGTCGCTGACCTGGCTGGTGGCGCCCGAGCTGCTGCCGTCGCTGTGGAGCGTGCCGGCCTCGGCGTCCGCAGACACCGTCGGGCGTCGGCTCGCGGCGCCGTTCCTCGGGCTCGGCATCATGCTGGCCCGGATCCGTGATCTGCCTGCTTCGCCCGGTCGCAGCGCCGTCGCGGATGGCGTCGCGCTCGTCTGCGTGGCCCTCGCAGCGATCGGGCTGACACAATGGGTCGTCGGTCAGGTCGGGCCCGGCATGGCGCCTGCAGTGCTCGTCGAGCTCGGTACAGCCTGGGCACTGGTCGTCGGCGTCCGCGCGCCCCAGCCCAGGGACGGCCGCCCCTGGGCGTCGGAGCCTCCCTCGCGCAGCGAGATCGCATCGCACATCGAGGGTGCCCACTTCCGGGATGCATGGTCCGTGATCGCGGCCCGCCCGGACCTGGATGCGCTCGAACAGTTCCTGCGCGTGGCCCGCCGGACCCCGGCCTGGATCGAGGGGCTGATGGCGTTGCGCAACGCGGCGGCGGCCCGGCTCGGACTGAAGGATCTCGGCGCGATGTCCCGGATCGACGCGACGAAGCCGGGCCGCGACTACGGGATCGGCGATCGAGTGGGACTGTTCACGCTGATCTCGAACTCGGCGGACGAGGTGCTGCTGGGCGACCGGGACGCGCACCTGGATGTCGTCGTGTCGGTCCATCGACTCGTCGCGCCCGAAGGCGGGTCGACGATCGTGACGGTCACGACCGTGGTGCACGTCCACAACCTGCTCGGGCGTCTCTACATGGTGCCGGTCCGTCCGATGCATCGCGTCATCGCGCGGGCGATGGTGCGCGCGGTCGGGCACGAGGGCAGCGCGTGACGACCGCTCAGCGCCCTCCGTCCCCCGGCAGCAGCAGCACCCCCGCCAGCGACACCGCCGCCATCGCGACGAACCCGCTCGACAGCCCCAGCGCGCCACCGGCCGCGGCGAACGCGAGCGGCCCGACCACCAGGCCCATGAACAGCGGCACCATCGCCGCCGCCGAGGTCGAGGCGATCTCGGCCGGGTCCGCGCGGGTGGCGACCTCGGCGAGGAAGACGCCGTTCCAGCCGCTCGCGCTCAGCCCGTAGCAGGCCGCCAGCGGGGCGAGCAGGGCCATCGGCCAGTGCGCGCCGAACACCCCGAGCAGCAGCCCGCAGGCGGCCATCACCAGGCCGAGGGCGCGCAGCACGACGCGCGCGTCACCGGCGCGCGAGGCGACCCAGCCCCACAGCGGGCGCGCGAGCAGGCCCGCGCCCTGCGCGGTCGCCGCCAGCAGGCCCGCGCCCGCGAGGTCGAGGCCGCGTTCGAGCACCGCCCAGGTCACGAAGAAGCTGTTCACGCAGACCTGGGTCGCACCGAAGGCGGCGGCCGCGAGCGACAGCCGCATCAGCCCGGGACGGCGCCGCAGCGGGCGCGCCCAGCCGAGCAGCGCGCGCAGGCCGGAGGGGGCGCTGCGCGGCGCATCGGGCACCGGGTAACGCCGCGCGGGCACGCCGAGCGTCGAGGCGAACGCGAGCAGCGCGACGATCACGACGAGCAGCGCCGCGCGCCAGCCCCAGACGAGCGCGATCGCCGGCAGCCCGAGCGAGGCGAGCACGGCGCCGACCTGCACGCCCGACTGCTTGAGCGAGAAGTAGAGCGGGCGCTTGAGGATCGGCACGTGGTGGCCGAGCAGCTGCGACGAGGGCGGCGTCTCG
>RPRK01000124.1 GCA_003818495.1 Burkholderiales bacterium | reverse complement strand
GTTGCGCAGCGCGTGGCGCAGCACCACCACGCGCTCGTGCAGGCCCTTGGCACGCGCGGTGCGCACGTAGTCGGCGCTCATCGCCTGCAGCATCGCCGAGCGCATGTGGCGCATCAGCACCGCCGCGATCGCGTTGCCCAGCACGAAGGCCGGCATGACGGTGGCGGCGAGCGACTGGCCGAGGTCCTCGAAGGGGCTCACGTAGCCCGAGGCCGGCAGCCAGCCGAGCTGCACCGAGAACAGGAAGATCATCATGATGCCGAGCCAGAAGTTCGGCGTGGACAGGCCCCACAGCGCGAACACGTTCGCGCCGACGTCCCAGGCCGTGCCCTTCTTCACCGCCGACAGCACGCCCGCGGGAATGCCGATCAGCAGCGCGAAGGTCATCGCCATCGTGGCGAGCTGCAGCGTCACCGGCAGCTTCTCGGCGATGAGCTGCGAGACGGGCTGGCGGATCCGCATCGACTCGCCGAGGTCGCCCTGCAGCACGCCGCCGATCCAGTACACGTACTGCATCGGCAGCGGCTGGTCGAGCCGGTACTGCTTGCGGATCTGCTCGATGACCTCGGGATCCTTCTCCTCGCCGGCCATCACCAGCGCCGGATCGCCGGGCAGCAGCTGCTGCAGCCCGAAGATCAGCACCGACACCAGGAACAGGGTCGGGATGAGCTGCAGCAGACGGCGGGGAAGAAAGCTCAGCACGGGATCACTTCAGCTTCAGGTCCGTCACGCGGATCAGGCCGTCGGGCATGACCTTGAAGCCCTCCAGACGCGTGGAGTGCGCGAACAGCAGCGCCCGGTGGTAGAGGTACAGCACCGAGCCCTCGGTGAGCCACTTGGCGGCGACCTGCTCGTACAGCGCCTTGCGCTCGGCGGCCGAGGTCACGGTGCGCGCCTTGTCGAGCAGGCCGTCGACGGCGGCGTCGCAGTACTTGCCGTAGTTCAGCGGCCCCTTGCACGAGGCGAACGAGTAGATGTTGCCGTCCGGATCGGTGCGGCCGCTCCACGCGAGCATGTAGAGCTGGAAGTTGCCCTTCTCGGCCTCGTTCAGCGAGGTCGCGAACTCGGTGACGCGGATCTTCAGGTCGAAGCCGGCCTCGGCCGCCATCGACTGGATCACCTCGGCGACGGCGCGCGTCTCGGGGTTGTTCGGCACCATGAAGTCGAGCTGCAGCGGGCCGGTGACGCCGGCCTCCTTGAGCAGCGCCTTGGCCCGCGCGACGTCGCGCTTCGGAGTCGGGAACTTCGGCTGGTAGTACGGGTTCTGCGGGCTGACCCACTGGTTGTTCGGGCTCTGCACGCCGTTGAACACCACCTGGTCGATCGCCTCGCGGTCGATGGCGAGCTCGAGGGCGCGGCGCACCCGGGCGTCCTTGCCGAGCGGGCTGTTGGCCTTCTCGCCGTTGGCCAGGTTCATCGTGATGCCCTGGTAGCCGAGCTCGAAGCCGGTGGCGAGCCGCAGCTTGCCGTCCTTCTTCACCTCGCCGATGTCGGTGGCCAGCAGGCGCTCGAGCAGGTCGAGCTGGCCGGACTTCAGGTTCGCCAGCCGCACGGTGGAGTCCTGGATCGGACGGTAGACGATGCGGTCGATCGTCACTTTCGACTTGTCCCAGTAGTCCGGGAAGCGGTCGACGACGATGCGGTCCTGCGCGACGCGCTCGGTGAACTTGTACGGGCCCGCGCAGACCGGTGCGGTGCCGAACTTGTCGCCCAGCGCGGCGACGGCCTTGGGCGAGACCATCATGCCGGCCCGGTCGGTGAGCTGGGCGATCAGCGGCGCGAACGGCGTCTTGAGGGCGAGGCGGATGGTCGTCGGATCGACGACGCTCACGGTGTCGATCTGGGCGATCTCGGCGCGCCGGAACGAGCCCTGCATCGTCAGGTGGCGATCGAGGCTGAACTTGGCGGCGGCGGCGTCGAAGGGCTCGCCGTCGTGGAACTTCACGCCGGGGCGCAGCTTGATGGTGACGGTCTTGCCGTCGGCCGAGGTCTCGTGCGAGAGCGCGAGCTGCGGGACGATGTTGAGCTTGTCGTCGATGTCGAAGAGCTTGTCGCAGATCGACGAGAAGACGATCCGGCCGACGTAGGTGCGGGCGGTGCTCGGATCGAGCGCGTCGGGGTCCTCGGCGAGGCCGATGCGCAGCGTGGTCTGCGCGCCGGCCGTGCCGGCGAGCGCGAGCGCGAGCGCCGCGGCGGCGGCCTTCAGGGCATGGGTCGGGGTCATCGTGGGTCCTCCTGGGGTCTCGGTTGTCGGTGTCGGAGCGGTGTCGGTGGGTCAGCGCACGAACGCGGCCTGCAGCCGCGCGAGTGCATCGTCGGGTCGGGTCGCGCGGGCGCGCGTCGAGGCGGGCGGCACGATCGTGCGCCAGTGCCAGCAGGCGACCGACACGCCGTCGCCGGCCGCCTCGAGCGCCGGCGCCTCGGTGCGGCAGCGTTGGTCCGCGTGCGGGCAGCGGGTGTGGAAGGTGCAGCCCGAGGGCGGATCGAGCGGGCTCGGCACGTCGCCGCCGATGGCCGGCTCGCGGCCGCGCGCGGCCGGGTCGGGGATCGGCACGGCCGACAGCAGCGCGCGGGTGTACGGATGGCGCGGCGCCTCGAACACCGCGGGCGCCGGGCCGGTCTCGACGAGGCGGCCGAGGTACATCACGCCGAGGTCGGTCGCGATCTGGCGGACCACGGCGAGGTCGTGCGAGATGAACACGTAGCCCAGCCCGAGCCGGCGCTGCAGGTCGCCGAGCAGGTTCAGGATCTGCGCCTGGATCGACACGTCGAGCGCGGACACCGGCTCGTCGCAGACGATGACCTTCGGTCCCGCGGCCAGCGCCCGCGCGATCGCCAGCCGCTGGCGCTGGCCGCCGGAGAACTCGTGCGGATAGCGGCGCGCGGCATCGGCCCGCAGCCCGACCTGGGTGAGCAGCTCGGCCACGCGCTCGGCGCGCGCGGCGGGTTCGGTGGTGCCGTGCAGCAGCAGCGGCTCGGCGAGCATGGCGCCGGCGGTCATCCGCGGGTTCAGCGAGCCGTAGGGGTCCTGGAAGACGAGCTGGATGCGGCCGCGCAGGCGCCGCAGCGACGCCGCGTCCGCCGCGAGCAGGTCGTCGCCGCCCAGCGTGACCCGCCCCGCATCGGGTTCGATCAGGCGCAGCAGCAGGCGCGCCACGGTGGACTTGCCGCAGCCCGACTCGCCGACGATCGCGAAGGTGCGCCCGGCCTCGACCTCGAAGGACACCCCGTCGACCGCGCGCACGTGCGCGGTGGCGCGACCGAACAGGCCGGTGCGCACCGGGAAGTGCTTGACGAGCCCCTCGGCCTTGAGCGCGACGCTCATCGCGCCCCCCCGCGTCGACGACCGGCGGCGGCGCTCACGAGGCCGTCTCCAGTGCGGGCAGCGAGGCCGCGAGCACCTCGAGCGGCGCCTTCCAGCAGCGCGACAGGTGGCCCGGGCTCACCTCGGCGAGCGGCGGCGCCTCGTCGCGGCAGCGCGCGTCGGCGAACGGGCAGCGCGCGGCGAAGCGGCAGCCCGCGGGCATCGCGGTGGCGGCCGGCACCATGCCGTCGATGGCGGCCAGCCGTTCGCGCGGGGCGTCGATCGACGGGATCGCGCCCATCAGGCCGACGGTGTAGGGATGCTGCGGCATCGCGAACAGCTCGCCGACCGGCGCCTGCTCGACCACCTGCCCCGCGTACATCACGACCACGCGGTCGGCCATCTCGGCCACCACGCCGAGGTCGTGCGTGATCAGGACGATGGACGTGCCGGTCTCGTCGCGCAGCCCGCGCATCAGCTGCAGCACCTGCGCCTGGATGGTCACGTCGAGCGCGGTGGTCGGCTCGTCGGCGATCAGCAGCGCGGGCGCGCACAGCAGCGCCATCGCGATCATCACGCGCTGGCGCATGCCGCCCGACATCCGGTGCGGATACTCGTCGACGCGGCGCTCGGGCGCGGGGATCCGCACGCGGCGCAGCATCTCGATGGTCGCGGCACGGGCCGCGGCCGCGTCCAGGCCGCGGTGCCGGACGAGCACCTCGGCGAGCTGCGCGCCGACGGTGAACGCCGGGTTCAGCGAGGTCATCGGCTCCTGGAAGATCATCGCGAGCCGGTCGCCGCGCAGGTCCGAGAGCTCGGCGCGCGACAGGCCGACCAGGTCCCGGCCTTCGAAGCGGATGCGACCCGAGACGCGCGCCGGCGGCATCGGCACCAGCCCCATGATCGACAGCGCGGTGACCGACTTGCCGCAGCCCGACTCGCCGACGATGCACAGCGTCTCGCCGGTCTGCAGCGAGAAGTCGACGCCGTCGACCGCATGCGCGGTGCCGCGCGGCGTGTCGAACGACACGTGCAGCCCCTCGACCTGGAGCAGCGCGCTCACCGGGGCGGGTCCTGCGCCAGCGCGGCGAGGGCGGCGTCGATCACCGCGCGGTCCCAGGTGCCGCCCGGATTCGCGCGGGTCGCGAAGAAGGTCGCGAAGTGCACGAAGCGCTCGCGGCTGACCGCCTCGAGGCGCTCGAGCTCGGCAAGGGGGTCGGCGTGGTCGTCGACCCGCAGGTCGAGCGCCGGGTACTCCTCGGAGGTGTGGATGCGCAGCGCGGCCGACTGCTTGCCGCGCTTGTCGCCGCCCGCCGCCTCGCCGGCCTTGAGCGCCCCGATGAGCCGCCGCGCGAACGGCAGCGCAGCGCCCGACTCGTAGGCCCGCGCGGTCTCCTCGATCACCTCGGGCCCGGCCAGCATGTTGCCCGCCACCGAGAAGCCGTCGCGCACGAGGTGGCCGCACCACGGCACGCAGTCGGCGCCGGTGTGGGCGGCGATGCCGCCGCGCGCGTCCTGCAGGTGGAGCTGGCGCGAGCCCCGGCCCGGGTCGGCCGCGATCAGCGCGTCGACCACGGTCGATGCGTGCAGCCCCTCGCGCAGCAGGCGCAGGCCGCGCGGACCGAACGTGGGGTTGATGAGCGCCTGCGTGGCGAGCGCGCCGATGCCGCCGTCGGCATGGCTGCACAGCGCACCCACTGCGAAGAAGCGCGTCGCGACCGCGACACCGAAGGCGCCGCTGGCGGGGTCGCGCGCGACGATCGACCAGGTCATGGAAAGGCAGGGGGCCAGGAAGGAACGTAGGCCGCGAGGATACGCCCGCGGCGCGCTCCGGCGGCGATCATCCGAGTCCGATCGCGGTGTTTCGAACCGGCGTGCCCGACGACGGGGCGCGGCGGCCGGACGGCGCCTCGGGCGGGTGCGCGGTGCACCGGAGGTGGTCCGCGCTCAGCGCCCCGTGAAGACCGGGCGCCGCTTCTGCATGAAGGCGCGCGCGCCCTCCAGATGGTCCTCGCTCGCGAAGCACGCGGCGATCGCGGCCTGCACGGCGGCGAGATCGCGCCCGGCCGGCTCGCGCAGGAGCTGCGCCGTCGTCAGCTTGAGCGCGCGCAGCGTCAGCGGCGCGTTGTCGGCCACCATCGCGC
Source organism: Burkholderiales bacterium (assembly GCA_003818495.1). Taxonomy (GTDB): domain Bacteria; phylum Pseudomonadota; class Gammaproteobacteria; order Burkholderiales; family Burkholderiaceae_E; genus UBA4615. Next base: position 9,068 of record RPRK01000124.1, on the reverse strand, counting down.
ACCAGGCGTCGACCTCGCGGTCGAACGACCCGAGCGGCTCCGCGCGCGTCACGAAGCCCATGCGCAGCGCATCGGCAGCGTCGAAGACGCGGGCCGACAGGAACACGTCGAGCGTGTTCTGCAGCCCGAGCACCTGCAGGAAGCGCTCGACGCCGGCCACGCCGTAGCCCAGGCCGAGCCGCGCGGCGGGCATCCGGAAGCGCGCGTCGTCGGTACAGAAGCGCAGGTCGCAGGCCGCGGCGAGCCCGAGTCCGCCGCCCATGCAGATGCCGCGGATCTTCGCGATCACCGGCTTGCCGCAGCGGCCCGGCGCGAGGTAGGCGGCCTCGACCGCGCCGTCGTAGCGCGCGCGGGCCTCGGCGGCGCCGAACTGCGACTCGAATTCCGAGATGTCGCCGCCGGAGACGAAGGCGCGCTCGCCCTCGCCCTCGATGACGATGAGGCGCACGGCGGGGTCGGCGTCGAGCTCCGCCAGCCGGAGGGGCAGCGCCTCCCACATCGCGAGGTTCATCGCGTTGAGCTTCTCGGGATGGGCGATGACGACGCGACCGATCGGTCCGTCGCGGCGTGCGGTGACTTCGGGCATCGGGGGCTCCGGCGGTTCGCGGACCGTCCGGCCGGCCCGCGCGGCGCGGAGCATACCGCGCCCCGCCCGCCCCGGTTACCATGGACCGGACCACTTTCCGCGCCCTGCCTGCGCGCCTGCCGCAGCGTGCCCCCGTGCCCCTCCCCGCGCCCACCGACCCCGTTCCCGCTCCCGAACACCTCGACGTGCTGATCGTCGGCGCAGGCATCTCCGGGCTGAGCGCGGGCTGGCACCTGCGCAGCCGCTGCCCCGGCAAGTCCTTCGCGATCCTCGAGGCCCGGCACGAGCTGGGCGGCACCTGGAGCCTGTTCCGCTATCCCGGAATCCGCTCCGATTCGGACATGTACACCTTCGGCTTCGGCTTCCGGCCGTGGCCCGGCGCGCGCTCGATCGCCGACGGCGACTCGATCATGCGCTACCTGCGCGACACGGCGCGCGAGTCGGGGCTCGATGCGCGGATCCGCTACGGGCACCGGGTCATCGGTCTCGCCTGGTCGAGTGCCGACGCGCGCTGGACGGTCGAGGTCGAGCGCGCCGGCGGCGAACGCGCCGTGCTCACCGCGGGCTTCGTCGTCATGGCCAGCGGCTACTACGACTACGCGCGCGGCCACGACCCCGCGTTCCCCGGCCGAGAGTCCTTCGGCGGTCGCATCGTGCATCCGCAGCTCTGGCCGGCCGACCTCGACTGGACCGGCAAGCGGGTCGTGGTCATCGGCAGCGGCGCGACCGCGGTCACGCTGGTGCCGGCGATGGCGAAGGCCGCCGCGCACGTGACGATGCTGCAGCGCTCGCCGACCTGGATCATGGCGCTGCCCGGCGAGGACGCCTTCGCACGCGTGCTCGGCCGCGTGCTGCCGACCCGTCTGCGGTACGCGGTGGTGCGCGCCAAGAACGTGCTGGCCGCGCGCGTGCTGTTCGCCGCGTGCCGCCGCTGGCCCGACCGGGTCGGCGCGAAGCTGCTCGACTGGGCACGTCGCCAGCTTCCGCCGGGCTACGACGTCGAGCGCCACTTCAGGCCCCGCTACCGTCCGTGGGAGCAGCGCCTGTGCGTCGTGCCCGACGGCGACTTCTTCACGGCGATCCGCGCAGGCCGCGCCTCGGTGGCGACCGACCACGTCGAGGCCTTCGACGCGACCGGCATCCGCCTGCGCTCGGGCGAGCACCTCGACGCCGACGTGATCGTCACCGCCACCGGCCTCGAACTGCAGCTGCTCTCCGGCGTGGTGCCGACCGTCGACGGCCGACCGGTCGCGCTCGCGGCGCACCTGCCCTACAAGGGCATCATGCTGTCGGACGTGCCGAACCTGGCGATGGTCTTCGGCTACACGAACGCGTCGTGGACGCTGCGGGCGGACCTGGTGGCCGGCTGGGTGTGCCGGGTGCTGAACCACATGGACCGGGTCGGCGCACGCCGCTGCGTGCCCCGGCCACGGCCGGACGACGTCGCGACCGATCCGTTCGTGGACTTCTCGTCCGGCTACTTCCAGCGCGCCGCCGACCGGCTCCCTAAGCAGGGGGCCCGGGCACCGTGGCGCGCCGACCAGGACTACCTGCTCGAGCGCCGGACCCTCGGCCGCGACCGGCTCGACGACGGCGTGCTGCGCTTCGAGCGGGACTGAGGCGGCGGCCCCCGAGGGATTACCCGTATCCGCCGCAAGCACGGCCGCAGGGCTCCGCTAGAGTGGTCGGCTGCGAGTGCAGCCGTTCGCCGGACGGCCTTGCGCAGGCCTTCGGCCAGGCTCGAGGGACCGTCCCCAGCGCGATCGATGCCGTACCGCAGCCCACCCGCCCTCTCCGCGCCGGTCTCCGTATGCCTGATCCTGGCGGCGCTGGTGGCCACCAGCGTCTGGGCCGAGCGCAATGCCGGCCCCGGACTGCTGCCCCACGGCTTCTGCTTCACCTGGCTGCCGTCGCTGCTCTGGCTGCACGTCGTCAGCGACGGCCTGACCGCACTGGCGTACTTCTCGATCCCGATCGGCCTGTGGCGCCTCGCGCGTCGGCGCGCCGACCTGCCGTTCCACTGGATGTTCCTGCTGTTCGGCACGTTCATCGTCGCCTGCGGCACCACCCACCTGCTGGGCATCTGGAACGTCTGGGTGCCCGACTACTGGCTCTCGGGCGCGGTGAAGGCGATCACCGCGGCCGCCTCGGTGCCCACCGCGATCGCGCTGTTCATCCTGCTGCCGCGCGCGATCGAGCTGCCGAGCACCGCCCAGCTCCACGAGGCCAACGACGCGCTGCGCCGCGAGGTCGCGATGCGGCGTGCCGCCGAAGCCGATCTGCTCGCGGCCCGGGCCGGGCTCGAGGCGCGCGTCGAGGCCCGCACCCGCGAGCTGGCCGAGGCGACCGACCGCGCCCGGCTCGCGACGGCGCAGGCCGAGTCGGCGAACCGCTCGAAGGACGAGTTCATCGCGATGCTGAGCCACGAGCTGCGCAACCCGATGGCGCCCATCGCCAACGCGCACCGGCTCATCGAACGCACGCAGCGCCTCGACGAGACCGGCCGCGCGGCGCTCGCGATGGCGGTGCGCCAGGGCACGCAGCTGCGTCGGCTGGTCGACGACCTGCTCGACGCGACCCGGATCGCGCAGGGCAAGTTCGCGCTCCAGCCGATCGCGGTCGACGTCGCCGATGCGGTCATGCAGGTCGTCCAGGGCATGCAGCCCCTCGCCCGCGAGCGCAGCCAGCCCTTCGAGGTGTCGGTCGCAGCGGACGTCGGGGCGGTCCGCGCGGATCCGGCGCGGCTGCAGCAGGTGCTGGAGAACCTGCTGTCGAACGCCTTCAAGTTCACCGATCCGAAGGACGCGGTGCGCCTGCGCGTCGACAGCGATGCGCACGCGGTGCGGATCGAGGTCGGCGACGACGGCATCGGCATCGACGCGGCGAGCCTGCCCCGGGTGTTCGACCTGTTCGTGCAGGGCGACACGACGATCGACCGCAGCCGCGGCGGCCTGGGCATCGGACTGGCGTGGGTCAAGGCGATCGTCGAGGTGCACGGCGGCACGGTGAGCGTGCACAGCGCCGGCCGGGGTCGAGGCACCACCTTCACCGTGACGCTGCCGCGCGGCGGACCGGGCACGCCACCCGCGGCCTGAGGCGGCGTACGATCCGGCCTGCGTCCCGGGTCCGGGCCCACCCCGCCCGACCCGGCCCTACCTGCCGTCCACCGACCTCCACTGCCTTCGTCGGCCCCCCGGCCGTCGCGACGCCATGCCCGCGCCCACCGTCCTCGACCCCGCTTCCCTCGACCTCGCCCGCTGGATCCGCCCGGGCGACACCGTCTTCGTCGGCCAGGGCTGCGGCGAACCGCTCGCGCTGTCGCAGGCACTCGTCGCTCAGCGCCATCGGCTCGCCGGCGCGACCGTGCTGCTGTTCACGGTGATGTCGGACACCTTCCGGCCCGAGCACGCGGACGCGCTGCGCTTTCGCGCGACCGCGGTCACCGCCGGCACGCGCGCGCTGGCCGCCGCCGGCTCGATCGACGTGATCCCGGCGCATTACGGCGACCTGGACCGCCTGTGCGCCGACGGCGACGTGCGCGCCGACGTGGTGCTGGTGCAGGTCAGCCCGCCCGATGCCGACGGCCGCGTGACGCTCGGCGCCTCGCACGACGCGGCGCTCTCGCTGATCCCCCGGGCGCGCACCGTGATCGCCGAGATCAACCGGCACGCGCCGCGCGTGCGCGCGGAGGTCACGCTCGCCCTCGAGGACTTCGACGCGGTGCTCGAGTCCGACCGGCCGCTGGTGCAGACCCGCTGGCCCGAGCCCGCCGAGGTGGAGGCGCGGATCGGCGAGCACGTGGCCGCGCTCGTGCCCGAGCGGGCGACGCTGCAGCTCGGCATCGGGGCGATCCCGGATGCGGTGCTGGCGCGGCTGACCGGCCGTCGCGGCCTGGGCTTCCACTCCGGGATGATGAGCGACCGGGTGGTCGACCTGATCGAATGCGGCGCGATCGACGACGCGCACAAGGGCATCGACGAGGGCTGCGCGGTGACCGGCCTGCTGCTCGGGACCGAGCGGCTGTTCCGCTTCGTCCACGAGAACCCGCGCGTCGCGGTCCGACGGCCCGCCTACACGCACGGCGCGCTGGTGCTCGCGCGGGTGAGGCGGCTGTTCTCGATCAACTCGGCGCTCGAGGTGGACCTCTCCGGACAGGTCAACGCCGAGGCCCATGGCGGACGCTACATCGGCACGATCGGCGGGCAGGTGGAGTTCGTGCGCGGCACGCGGCTCTCGGAGGGCGGCGTGTCGGTGATCGCACTGCCCGCGACGCAGGGCGAGGCGCGACGCTCGCGGATCGTCGCGTCGCTGGGCGGTCCGGTCACGACGCCGCGCAGCGACGTCGACCATGTGGTGACCGAGTTCGGTTCGGCGCGGCTGCGCGGACTGTCGCTCGCCGAGCGCGCACGGGCGCTGATCGCGATCGCGGACCCGGCGCACCGCGAGACGCTCGAGCGCGCGGCGGCGCTCAGCCCCGGTCGCGCGCCAGGCGCAGCCCGCTGAACTGCCAGCGCGCGTCCGGCGGGAAGAAGTTGCGGTAGGTGAGCCGGGCGTGCGCGCGCGGCGTCGCGCACGATGCGCCACGCAGCACGTACTGGCCGGACATGAACTTCGCGTTGTACTCGCCGACGGCGCCCGTCCAGGGCCTGAAGCCCGGGTACGGCGCGTAGTCGCTGCGGGTCCACTGCCAGACGTCGCCGAAAGCCTGCAGCAGGCCCTCGCCCGCCGGCGCGGGCAGCGGCCGCAGTGCATCGGCCTCGGCGAAGCGACCCGACGCGAGCGCGGCCGCGGCGTCCTGCGCGACCGCATGCTCCCACTCGGCCTCGAGCGGCAGGCGCGGCGGCGGCTCGCCCGGGCGCTGCGCGCCGAGCCAGCGCGCGTAGGCTTCGGCCTCGTACCAGCTCACGTGCGCCACCGGCGCCGTGGGCTCGAGCGGACGCTCGCCGCGCAGGGTGAACACCGACCAGCCCGCGTCACCGCGCCGCCAGTGCATCGGCGCCTCCCAGCCACGGGCCCGGGCCGCGTCGAGCCCAGCGGACTGCCACCAGCGGGCATCGCGGTAACCGCCTTCCTCGACGAAGGCGAGCCAGTCGCCCTGCGTGACCAGCCGATCCGCGAGCGCGTACGGTCGCAGGAACACCCGGTGGCGGGGCGACTCGTTGTCGAACGCGAAGCCGGCGTCCGCGTCATGCCCAGGGTCGTGGCCGATCTCCACCAGGCCGCCGTCGAAATCGATCCAGCGCGGCGCGCCCGCGGTCGGCGGTGTCGCAGCCGCGGCGGCCCTGTCCGTCGCGATCGCGAGCCGCACCGCACCCGGTGCGACCGCGCCCGTGCCGTCTGACGGCCGGTAGGCCGGGGCCAGCGGATTGCACGAGAACGCGTGCAGCAGGTCCGTCAGCAGCAGTTCCTGGTGCTGCTGCTCGTGCTGCAGGCCCAGCTCGACGAACGCCGCGACGCCCGGCGGCGGCTCGCGCAGCAGCGCCGCGATCCGCGCGTCGACGTCGGCGCGCCAGGCGCGCACCTCGGCCAGCGAGGGCCGCGTCACCAGCCCGCGCTCGGGCCGCGGGTGACGGGGCCCGACACCCTCGTAGTAGCTGTTGTAGAGCACCCGGTAGGCGGGATGGAAGGGCGCGAAGGCGGGCTCGAAGCGCTCGAGCACGAAGGTCTCGAAGAACCAGGTCACATGCGCGAGATGCCACTTGGCCGGGCTCGCGTCGGGCATCGACTGCACCTGCGCGTCGGCCTCCGACAGCGGCTCGGCGAGCGCGAGCGTCCGGGCGCGCACCTCGGCGTAGCGGTGGGCCAGCGACCACTCTGACCGCGGCAGGTCGGCCGTGATTCGGTTGACGCTCGGGTTCATCGGCAGGGTCTCCGGACGAGGGGGTCAGGGCGATGCAGCAGGATGCAGGCCCGCGGCGGCACGGCATGCGGTTGACGCGGGCCTGCCGCCCGGCGAGCATCCGTGCCCATCATGACGGCGCATCGAGCGCCGCGCGAGGAGACCCCACCGTGAACCGCCCCCATCTGCTCGACCGGATCATCGGTCCCGACTGGCCCGACCTCTCGGGGCCCGAGGCCGTGCGCGCCTTCGAGGCGACGCCGTACGCGGACCGCATCGCTGCCCGCAGCACCTACGACGCGCTGCGCATCGGCGCGAGCGTGAACCCGGACGCGCCGGCGCTGCGCTTCCTGCCGAACGCCGATCCGGCGGAGGCGCCGGTGGTCTTCGGGCACGCCCAGTTCCTCGGCCGGGTCACGCAGGCGGCCAACGCGTTCGGCGCCATCGGCGTCGGCAGCCAGGACGTGGTGAGCCTGCTGCTGCCGCTGGTGCCGCAGGCGTTCTTCACGCTGTACGGTGCGGAGGCCGCGGGCATCGCCAACCCGGTGAATCCGCTGCTCGAGGTCTACCAGCTCGTCGAGATCCTGCGCGCGGCGGACACCCGCGTGCTGGTCGCGCTCGGCCCGATGCCGGGCGTCGACATCTGGGAAAAGGTGCTGCGGATCCGCGCCGAGCTGCCGTCGCTCGCGGCCATCGTCGTGGTCGGCGGCGCCTCGGTCGCGACGGCGCAGCCGGTGGCCGCGGGGCAGCCGGTGCCGGCCACCGCCGACGGCCTCGCGCCGATCTACGACTTCGACGCACTGCTCGCGGTGCAGCGCCCGGACGCGCTCGCGAGCGGCCGGCGCATCGATGCCGAGGACACCGCGGCGTACTTCCACACCGGCGGCACCACCGGCACGCCCAAGCTCGTGCGTCACACCCACGCCAACCAGGTCTACCAGGCCTGGGTGTGCGGGCTGATGCTGCGCATCGGGCGCGGCGAGACGGTGCTGTTCGGACTGCCACTGTTCCACGTCGGCGGCGCCCTCACGCAGGGGCTGGCCTGGCTGGCGGCGGGCGGCTGCCTGACGGTGCTGTCCGCCTCGGGCTGGCGCAGCGCCGCCGCGCAGCGCAACGTCTGGGCGCTCGTCGAGACCTACCGGCCCGCCACCTTCTCCGGCGTGCCCACCGTGCTCACCGCCGCGCTGAACGCGCCGATGCAGGATGTCGACGTCTCGAGCGTGAAGCGCGTGTCGGCGGGCGGCTCGGCGATCCCGGTCGCGGTCGGTCGCGCGTACACCGAGCGCTTCGGCTGGCCGGTGCTCGAGGTCTACGGCATGACCGAGACCTCGAGCGTGCACACCATCGCCTACGCGGACCGTCCGATCCGCCTGGGGTCCGTCGGCCACCCCGTGCCGTACAGCCGCGTGCGGATCGTCAAGCTCGACGCGCAGGGACGCGCGGCGGGCGACTGCGCGACCGACGAGATCGGCGTGGTCGCGATGGCCGGCCCCGGCGCCTTCTCCGGCTACCGCAGCGACAAGCACAACCGCGACGCCTTCGTCGAGCCGGGCTGGGTCAACTCGGGCGACCTCGGCCGCCTGGATGCCGACGGCTACCTGTGGATCACCGGCCGCGCCAAGGACCTGGTGATCCGCGGCGGCCACAACATCGACCCGCAGCCGATCGAGGAGATCCTGTTCTCGCATCCGGCGGTCGCGCTCGCCGCGATGGTCGGCCAGCCCGACACCTATGCGGGCGAGCTGCCCGTGGCCTACGTCCAGCTCAAGCCGGGCGCCACGGTCGAGACGGCCGCACTGGTCGATTTCGTGCGCGAGCGCTCGCCCGAGCGGGCGGCGGTGCCGGTGTCCATCCACGTCGTCGACCCGATGCCGCTGACCGGCGTGGGCAAGGTGTTCAAGCCCGCACTGCGCTGGGACGCCGCGCAGCGCGTCGTCGAGCGGATGCTGGCCGACCTCGCGCTGCCGGGTCTGCAGGTGACGGTCGGCGCGCATCCGGTGCACGGCAGCCTGATCACCGTGTCGCTCGAGGGCGTCGAACCCGCGCGGCAGGCCGCCGTGAGCGCGGACGTGCAGGCGCGCATCGGTCCGCTGACCACGCGCCACGAGACCGTCTTCCGCTGATCCCTTCTTTCGACCCCCACCAGGATTCCCACCGATGAAAGCCGTCCGTTTCTCCCGCTTCGGCCCCGCCCACGAGGTCGCCGAACTCGTCGACGTCGACGAGCCCGGCGCGCCCGGCCCGGGCGAGGTGCTGCTCGAGATCGAGCGCTCGTCCATCAACCCCGCCGACCTGCTGCAGTTCGAGGGGCGCTACGGCGCGGCCCCGCCGAAGCTGCCGGTCTGGGCCGGCGGCGAGGCGGTCGCGCGCGTGATCGAGGCGGGTGCGGGCGTCACGCACCTGAAGGCCGGTGATCGCGTGCTCGCGCTGCTGGCCGCGCGCGGCAACTGGCGCCCTCGAACCAAGGCCCCGGCCGCGCGGCTCTTCGCGCTGCCCGAGGCCGACATCGAGCAGCTCGCCATGCTCGGCGTGAACCCGCCCACGGCATGGCTGATGCTGCACGACTTCGTGCAGCTCGCGCCCGGCGACTGGGTGATCCAGAACGCCGGCAATTCCGGCGTCGGCCAGGCGGTGATCCAGTTC
>RPRK01000123.1 GCA_003818495.1 Burkholderiales bacterium | reverse complement strand
TCCTCGTCGTCGTCGCCGCCATCGAGCTGGGCGTCGGCGACCAGCCGCATCACCGGATCGAGCGCGTCGGCGAAATCCTCCTCCTCCTCGAGCGCCAGCCAGGCCTCGGGCCGCATCGACATGCCGCGCGCGAACCCGATCGCCCAGGCGTTGCCCCAGGCGTCGCCGTTCTCGTCGTAGGCGAGGACGGGGGCGAAGCCCTTGCCCTCGTAGAGCATCGTGGCGACGGCGGCCCGGTGACGCTCGACGAGCTTGAGCAGCGACGCGTCGTCGCCTTCGCCGAGCAGCGCCTCGCGGGCCCGCGGCGAGTCGCCGAGGACCATCGGCAGCCACTCCTCGCGCGCCACCGGCTCGGGGCAGCAGGACAGCGCGGCGAAGAAGCCGTCGAGTTCCTCGACCGCCATGGAGTCGTCGGGGTCGATTGCGGCGAGGCGCGTCTCGAGCGTCTCGATCTCGGCGTCTGTCAGGGGCCGATCCTGGCTGGGGGCATTCATCCCGCGTATCGTACAGGCCCGTCGAGGAGGAGCGTTCCGATGTCCAACGAGAAGATGCCCGCCGTGATCGGCGGCGACCCGACCCGTGCGGCCGGCCGGCTTGCCGGCAAGCGCGCCATCGTCACCGGCGCGGGCAGCGGCATCGGCCGCGCCGCGGCCCGGCTGTTCGCCGCCGAAGGGGCCGCGGTGCTCGCGGTGGACCGCAGCGCCGACGGGGTCGAGCAGACCGCGGCGATGATCCGGGCCGAGGGCGGCGTGGCGATCGCGCAGGCGGCCGACGCCGGCAGCGACGCCGACGTGCAGGCCTTCGTGCAGCGCGCCATCCGCGAGCTCGGCGGCCTGGAGGTGCTCTATGCGAATGCCGGCGTGAGCGGCGGCGACGTGCCGATCCACGAGCAGACGGTCGCGCTGTGGGAGGAGGTGCTGCGGGTGAACCTCATCGGTCCGTTCCTCGCGGTCAAGCATGCCGGCGCGCACATGGTGGCGCAGGGACACGGCGCGATCGTCTGCACCGCATCGGTCGCCGGGCTGCGCGCGAACGCGGGCGGCAACCCGTACAGCGCGAGCAAGGCCGGCGTGGTGAGCCTGGTGCAGACGGCGGCCAACTCGTTCTGGGGCACGGGCGTGCGCATCAACGCGATCTGCCCGGGGCTGATCGAGACCGGCATGACCCGGCCGATCTTCGACCACGCCCGGGCCGCCGGTCACGAGGACAAGCTCGGCCAGATCAACCCGCTGCAGCGCTACGGCCTGCCGCAGGAGATCGCCGCCGCCGCGCTGTTCCTGGCGAGCGACGAGGCCTCGTACGTCAACGGCCAGGCGCTGCCGGTGGACGGCGGCCTGAGCAGCACCCTGCCCTTCAAGCGCCGCGTGCGCTGACACAAGGGTCGGCGCCGGGGTCGACTCCGGGTCGGCTCCGGGGTCGGCCACGGTGGCCGGACCCGAACGTGTCGTCGACCGACACGTTCGGATGGGTGACGCGACATCGGTCACGCCGTGGGCAGGCGGCCCATGCGAAGCTTGCCTCGTGAACTCGAGCCTCCTCCCGCATCCGCCCCGCATCGCGACCGCCGCGACGCTGGGCGACGCGCGAGGGGCCCTCGGGCCCATGCCCGGACCCGCGGACGATCCCGAGGGCGACAGCGCCTCGCGGATCGCGCTGCGCCTGTCCGCCCTCGTCGATGCCGACGCGCTGTGCGAGCGCCTCGCCGGCATCTGGCGCGACGCGCTGCGACGCCCGCGCGGCGCCTCGGGCGTCGAGCTCTCGGTGGTGGAGATCTGCGGCCGCACGCGCGGCGATCGCGAGCGCGACGCACTCAGGCTGCTGCGCACCGAGACCGCGCCGACCGCCTGCGCGCTGCGCGCCACCCTGGTCAGCCTCGATCCGCACGAGCACCTGCTGATGCTCACCGCCGCCGCGCACCCGGCGGTCGTCGGGCCGCTGGCCGCGCTCGCGGCCGAACTCGGCCGCCAGTACCCCACCCAATCGATCTCGCTGAGCTGAGCTGAGCTGAGCCGAGCCGAGGCGAGCGCAGGGCCTCGGCTCAGGCGCCTTCGTCGAGCCGCGTGCCGCGCCACCAGGTCGGCGTCACGTTCACGCCATCGCCGTCGGCGACGCCCCCGATCCAGACCTGCCCGTCCTGCACCGTGCACGAGAGCTTCATCGAGCGGGCCGCGAGCCGACCGAGCGCGGCCGTCGCCTCGGGATCGACGGCCACCACCGACAGGTTGCCGAAGCGCTCCAGCAGCGACTGCTGCTGGCGCCACCAGACCTCGGCGCGATGCCCGCCGTAGGCGAGCACCACGACCCTGTCGGCCCGGCCGCAGGCCTTCTTCACCCACTTGTCGTCCGGCAGGCCGACCTCGATCCACAGGCGGATCAGCCCGGTGTCGTCGCGCAGCACCACGTCCGGCTCCTCCTCGGCCGACAGCCCGCGCCCGAAGGCCAGCGCGTCGTCGGCGAAGAGCGCGAACGCGAGCACGCGCAGCATCATCCGCTCCTCGGTCTCGGAGGGATGGAGCGCGAGGGTGAGCGCGTGGTCGGCGTACCGGCCGCGATCCATGTCGGCGATCGTCAGCTCGGCCTTGTAGATGGTGGAACGCAGGGCCATGGGGCGCGATTGTAGGCGCGCGCGGCACCGACGCGTTCCGTGGCAGGATGGCCGGCTGCGCGACGCGCGCCCGCGCCGGGCCGCGCGCGGCCACGGAGACGAGCGATGAAGGCAGCCTGGTACGAACGAAAGGGACCCGCCCGCGAGGTGCTGCGGGTCGGCGAGCGCCCCACCCCCGACCCGGCGCCCGGCGAGGTGAGGGTGCGCGTGCACCGCTCGGCGGTGAACCCGTCCGACACCAAGAACCGCGGCGGCGCGCGCGGCAACGTCGCGATGCCGTTCCCGTACATCGTCCCCCACCAGGACGGCGCGGGCGTGATCGACGCGGTCGGGGCGGGCGTCGACGCCGCCCGCATCGGCGAGCGCGTCTGGGTCTACGAAGCGACCCAGGGCCGCTACCAGGGCACCGCCGCTCAGTGGTCGGTGGTGCCCGCGCACAAGGCGGTGCGGCTTCCCGACGGCGCGGGCTTCGATGCCGGCGCCTGCATGGGCATCCCGGCGATGACGGCGCACCGCTGCGTGATGGCGGACGGCCCGGTGGCCGGCCGGACGGTGCTGGTGCAGGGCGGCGCGGGCGCGGTCGGCTACTACGCGGTGCAGATCGCGCGGCTCGAGGGTGCCCGCGTGATCGCGACCGTGAGCCGGCCCGAGCAGGCCGAGCGTGCCCGCGAGGCCGGCGCGCACGAGGTGATCGACCGGCGCACCGAGGACGTCGCCGCCCGGGTCCGCGCGATCACCGGGGCCGACGCCGGCCTGGACCGCGTGATCGAGGTCGCGTTCGGCGCGAACCTCGCCACCGACGTCGCGCTGCTGAAGGCCGGCGGCGTGATCGCCTCCTACGCGTCGGACGCGGTGCCGGAGCCGACGCTGCCGTTCTGGCCGATGCTGGCCAAGGACCTGACCGCACGCTTCGTGCTGGTCTACGCGATGTCGCGCGAGGCGCACGACGAGGCGGCGCGCTGGATCACCGACGCGCTCGCGCGGGATGCGCTCAGGCACCAGGTGTTCCGCACCTTCGCGCTCGACGAGATCGTCGCCGCGCACGAGGCCACCGAGGCGATGGCCAACGTCGGCAAGGTGCTCGTCGCGGTGGAGTGAGGGCCGGCAGGCGCCCCGGGGCCCTCAGCCCGGAGCGGCCTTCCGGTACCGCCGCGCCGACTTCGCCAGCCGCTGCGCGATCCGCTCGCGCAGCTCGGGCGGCCCGACGACCTCGACCTCCTCGCCGTGCCGCAGGATGTCCATCTCGAGCTCCGGGCTCGCCGAGTACGGCAGCCGGAGCTCCCAGCCGCCGTCCGGCAGATCCTGCGCCTCCTGCCTCGGATGCCAGACTTCGGCGCGGACCCAGCGCGCGGCCTCGGCCGAGAAGCGCAGGACCGCCCAGCTGCGCGGCCGGCCGCGGAAGATGCCGTAGCCCGTCCCCAGCACGCGATCGACCTCGGCGAGCGAGACCTCGAGCGCCCGGCGATCGAGCAGCCGCGCCTCCTCCACCGCGTCGAGCGCGAACACGCGCAGCGCCTCGGCCCGGTGGCAGAAGGCGTCGAGGTACCACGCATTGCGCCAGTGCACGAGCCGCTGCGGCGACACCTCCCGGCGGCCGCGCTCGTCGCGACCGCGCGAGTGGTAGGCGATCTCCAGGCGCTGGCGCCCGACCAGCGCGCTGCCCACCAGCTCGAAGAAGCGCGGCGCCACCGGCCGGTTCTGCGCCGGGATGATCCGCACCCGCTCGCGCACCGCCCGCGCGCCGCCCGCGCCCTGCCCGAGCAGGCCCTCGAGCCGCTCGACCAGCGGCGCGACCTGGTCGCCGAGCAGGCCGCCCGAGCCGAGGTCCTCGAGCATCCGGTGCATGGTCAGCAGCGCGAGGATCTCGCGGTCGCTGAACCACAGGCCGGGCAGCTCGTACTGCGGCCCGAACCCGGCGTCGGCCAGCACGTAGCCGCCGCGGTCGCGATCGAAGACGATCGGCGCGTTGAACCGGTCGCGCAGCGCGGCGAGGTCGCGCGTGAGCGTCGCCCGCGAGACCTCGAGCGCGGCCTGCAGCTCCTTGAAGGCGATCGCGCCGCGCGATCGGATCAGCTGGTCGATGCGGTAGTAGCGCTCGGTCTGTCGCATGTCGGGTCGGGACGTCCTCAGAACATCGCGCGGATCTTCGCGCCGACGTCGACCGGCGCGGCCCGGCCCGGCCCGCCCGCGGCCTGCGCGGGCGCGGGCGGCGGACCGATGCGGCGCAGCTGGCGCAGCACGGAACCGGTCATGAACCGGCTGCGGGCCGCATGCACGTACGCCGGCCCGAGACGCGGCTGCTGGACGACCGCATGGCGCAGGGGCTCGATCAGGTGCAGGGTGTCCTTGGCCCGGGTCATCGCCACGTAGAGGAGCCGCCGCTCCTCGTCGATGCCCGCGTCGCTGCCCGTCTGGTACTCGTTCGGGAAGTTGCCGTCGGTCACGTCGATCACGTACACCGCATCCCATTCCTGGCCCTTGGCCGAGTGCACGGTCGACAGCACCAGCCAGTCCTCGTCGCGCAGCGGATCGCCGGCGAGGTCGCCGCTGGCCGACGGCGGATCGAGGGTCATCTCGGTGAGGAACCGCTCGCGCGAGCCCTCGCGCGCGGCGACCACCGCGAGCATGTCGAGGTCGGCGGCGCGCACCGCGGCGTCGTCGAAGCGCTGCTCGAGCAGCGGGCGGTACCACGCCGAGACCGCGTCGACCTGCCCGGGCCAGGGCGTGGACGGGTCGGCGAGCGACGCCATCAGCGCGGCGAACGCCGGCCAGCCGTCGCGGGCCGCCGCCGGCGGCACGAAGCCGACCAGCGCGGCGAGCGCACCGCCCGCCCCGGCCACGTGATCGATCGCCCGCCGGGCATTGGCGGGCCCCATGCCGGGCAGCAGCTGCAGCACCCGGAACGCGGCGATGCCGTGGCGCGGCGTGTCGGCCCAGCGCAGCACCGCGAGCAGGTCCTTGACGTGCGCCGCCTCGAGGAACTTGAGGCCGCCGTGCTTGACGTAGGGGATGTTGCGCCGGGTGAGCTCGACCTCGAGCAGGTCGCTGTGGTGGCTGCTGCGGAACAGCACCGCCTGGCGCTTCATCGGCACGCCGGCCTCGCGCTGCGCGAGCACCTGCGCGATCACCCAGTCGGCCTGCTCGCGGGTGTCGGCGACGGTCACCAGCGCCGGCGTCTCGCCGCCGCTGCGCGCGGCGCGCAGGCGCTTCGGATACTGGCGCCGGCCCTCCGCGATCAGCGCGCCGGCGGCGTCGAGCACGGGCTGCACCGAGCGGTAGTTGGTCTCGAGCGCGATGCGCGCGGCGGGCGGCTCGAACTGGTCGGGGAAGTCGAGGATGTTGCCGACGTCGGCCGCGCGGAACGCGTAGATCGACTGCGCGTCGTCGCCCACCACGGTCAGGCCCCGGCCGTCGGGGCGCAGCGCGCGCAGCACCCGCGCCTGCAGCGCGTTGGTGTCCTGGTACTCGTCGACCAGCACGTGGTCGAAGCCCGCGGCGATCTCGGCGGCGAGCGCCGCGTCGGACATCGCGGCGTCCCACCACAGCAGCAGGTCGTCGTAGTCGAGCACGCCGTTGGACTGCTTGCGCGCCACGTAGTCGCGGAACAGCCCGCCGAGCTCGTCGGCGAACTCGACGCACCACGGATGCACCTCGCGCAGCACGCGCTCCAGCGGCCAGCCGGTGTTCACGCGGTGCGAGTAGATCGCCAGGCACGCGTCCTTGCGCGGAAAGCGCTTCGCCTTGCCCGACAGCCCGAGCTCGTGGCGCGCGACGTCCATCAGGTCGGCGGCGTCGCCCCGGTCGAGGATGCCGAACGACTCCTCCAGGCCGACCTGCGCGGCATGCGCGCGCAGCAGCCGCGCGCCGATCGCATGGAAGGTGCCGGCCCACGGCAGGCGCAGTCGGGGCGCGTCCTCGCCCGCGGCCGGCCGGCGACCGGCGCGCTGCGACAGCGCCTGCGCCGCCAGCCGCTCGGCGCGCCGGGTCATCTCCTGGGCGGCCCTGCGGCTGAAGGTCAGCAGCAGGATGCGCGCCGGATCGACGCCCTCGGCCACCAGATGCGCCACCCGGTGCGCGAGCGTGGCGGTCTTGCCGGTGCCGGCCCCGGCGATCACCAGCAGCGGGCCGCTGGCGAAGCGGCCATCGGGATCGCGGGCGCCGAACGTCGCAGCGAGGCGCTGCTCGGGGTTGAGCGCGTCGAGCCAGGCGGCGGCGGTCGTGGCGGCGTCGGAGCCGGCTGCGGCTTCGGGGGCCGCAGCGGGGGCCGCGGTGGCCGTCGATCCGGCGATCGGAGCGGGAGGGCGCATCGTCGTGCCTACTGGAAGGCCACCTCGGCGAAGCTGCGCAGCTTGCGGCTGTGCAGCCGGTTGTTGCCGGCCCGGCGCAGCAGCTCGACCGCCCGCATGCCGATCCGCAGATGCTGGTCGACGCTCGCCCGATAGAATCGGTTGGCCATGCCCGGCAGCTTGATCTCGCCGTGCAGCGGCTTGTCGGACACGCACAGCAGCGTGCCGTACGGCACCCGGAAGCGAAAGCCGTTGGCGGCGATCGTCGCGCTCTCCATGTCGAGCGCGATCGCGCGGCTCTGCGAGAAGCGGCGCGTCGGACCGTGGTGCGGCAGCAGCTCCCAGTTGCGGTTGTCGGTCGAGGCGACCGTGCCGGTCCGCATGATCCGCTTGAGCTCGTAGCCCTCGAGCTGGGTGACGTCGGCGACCGCCGCCTCGAGCGCGACCTGGATCTCGGCGAGCGCCGGCACCGGCACCCACAGCGGCAGCTCCTCGTCGAGCACGTGGTCCTCCCGGACGTAGCCGTGCGCGAGCACGTAGTCGCCGAGCCGCTGGGTGGCGTGCAGGCCCGCGCAGTGCCCGAGCATGATCCAGGCGTGCGGACGCAGCACCGCGACGTGGTCGGTGATGGTCTTGGCGTTCGACGGCCCGACGCCGATGTTGATCATCGTGATGCCGGTGCCGTCCTCGCGCACCAGGTGGTAGGCGGGCATCTGCGGCAGCCGCGCCGGCTGCGGCGCCTCGGCGGGCTCCTCGTCGCCGACCGCCGCGCCGACCGGGCCCGCGGATCCGGGCGCGCCGTCGGTGGGCGCGGACGTGCTGCGCGGGTGCACGCGGTCGCCCGGCTCGACGAAGGCGACGTAGCCGTCTGCGCCCGCCGGCATCGACATCAGCTGCCGTCCGAGCCGCACGAACTCGTCGATGTAGAACTGGTAGTTGGTGAACAGCACGAAGTTCTGGAAGTGCGCCGGCGCGGTGCCGGTGTAGTGGCGCAGCCGATGCAGCGAGTAGTCGACCCGGGGCGCGGTGAACAGCGCCAGCGGCTGCGGGTCGCCGGCCCGCGGCTCGTGCGTGCCGTTGGCGATGCCGTCGTCCATCGAGGCGAGGTCGGGCAGGTCGAACAGGTCGCGCATGCGCAGCAGTCGGGTCGCGTCGAGCTCGGCCTCGACGTGGGCCCCCTCGGCGAACGCGAAGTGCACCGGGATCGGCTGGTGGCTGGTGCCGACCGTGAGCGCGATGCCATGGTTCGCGACGAGCAGCCGGAACTGCTCGGCGTAGTACTGGCCGAACACGTCGGGTCGCGTGAGCGTCGTCTCGAAGGTACCGGGGCCCGCGACGAAGCCGTAGGCCAGCCGCGAGTCGGCCCGGGCGACGGTGTCGGTCTCGACCCGCACGAACGGATAGCAGGCGCGCACGCGGCCGATGCCGTCGTCGCCGGCGACGTAGCGGCGCAGCGCGTCGCGCAGGTGGGCGACACCGGCATCGTAGATCTCGCGGACGCGCGCGAGGGCGGCGTCGGGGTCGTCGAAGCGCTGCGGGGCGAAGAACGGCGCGTTCATGGGCAGAGCCGGGGGAGCCCGGGAAAGATGGAACCGTCCGATTCTACGGCCCGCCTAGAATGGACCGACGGCGCCGGCACGGCGCGCGGGGAGACCCATGGAAGGCGGCAGGTCTGGGCCGGGCGCAGGCGCCTGGCCGAACATCGTGGTGTTCGGGGCGGGCGCCGTCGGCTGCCACTACGGCGCGAAGCTCGCGATCGCGGGTGCGCCGGTGACGCTGATCGGGCGGGGACCGCACGTCGAGGCCGTGCGCGAGCGCGGCCTGTGGTTCGACAGCGGCGGCACGCGCACGGTGGTGAGGCTGGCGGCCGACACCGGCAGCGGGCCGGTGGCTGCGGCCGACCTGGTGCTGCTGTGCGTGAAATCGGCCGATACGGCCGCGGCGGCCCGCGAGATCGCGGCCGGCCTGCGCCCGGGCGCCACGGTGGTGTCGATGCAGAACGGCGTCGACAACGTCGAGCGCGCCCGCGCGGCGGCGCCCGGCCTCGATCCGCTGGCCGCGGTCGTCTACGTCGGCGCATCGATGGGCGGGCCCGGCCACGTCGTGCACGCCGGCCGGGGCGAGCTGGTGCTGGGCGCCTACCCCGGCGGTCCCGGCGCCGCCGATCCGGCGCGCATCGCGGCGATCGCGGCGGTGTTCGAGCGCGCCGGCGTGCCCTGCCCCGTCTCGGAGGACGTGCGGGCGGCGCTCTGGACCAAGCTCGTCATGAACGCCACCTTCAACGCCCTGTCGGCGCTGACCCGCGGCCGCTACGGCCCGATCGTGGCCGACCCCGGGCTCGCCGCCACCGCCCGCGTGGTCATCGACGAGTGCGTGGCGGTGGCCCGCGCCGACGGCGTCGCGATCGCCGACGGGGAGGCGCTGCACGCCGCCGCGCTGGCGCTCGGCGCGGCGATGGCCACGGCCACCTCCTCGACGGAGCAGGACCTGGGGCGCGGTCGCCCGACGGAGATCGACTCGCTCAACGGCTACGTCGTGGCGCGCGGCGACGCGCTCGGCGTGCCGGTCCCGATGAACCGGGCGCTGCACGCGCTGGTGCGCCTGCTCGAGCGCGAGCGCGCCGCCCGCGCATGAGCGCCGACGCCCTGCCGCCCGGCTGCGACGCGGTGGCGGCGGCGCTCGCCCGGCTCGATGCCCGACCCCGCGTGGTGCTGCGCGCCGAGGTCGCCGCCGGCCGACCGGCCGACGGTGTGCACAGCCTGGCCCTGCACCGGGACGGCCCGACCCAGCGCTGGGTCCTCGACGGCCGCGCACTGCGCACGATGCCTTCGGAGGGCCGGGCGAGCGACGCGCTGCGCCTCGCGCCCGAAGGCGGGTGCGAGTCGGACGCCGCGACCGGCGACCCGCGGACGGTGGTGATGCGCTACGACGCCTGGGCCGAGCGCGGGCAGAGCCGCGTGACGCTGCGCGTCGACGCGGCGAGCGGCCTGCCGCGCGATGCACTGCGCGACGGCCCGGAGCTCGCCTGGGGCCGCGCCCTCTCCCGCCCGACCAAGCCGCCGCAGGCGGCGCTGCGCCCGACCGGCGGCCGCCTGATCGAGCGGATCGATTTCGACTACCCCCCGCCGCCGCCGAGCGGCCCCGATACCGGAGACTCCCGATGAGCACGACGATCGCCTTCACCGGCCTGGGCGCGATGGGCGCGCCGATGGCCGAGAACCTGCTGGCCGCAGGCTTCACGCTGCGCGTGTGGAACCGCGGCCCGGGCCGCGCCGAGCCGTTCGCCGCCCGCGGCGCCACCGTCTGCGCGACGCCTGCGCAGGCGGTGCAGGGCGCGGAGTTCGTCGTGTCCATGGTCGCCGACGACGAGGCGACCCGCCAGGTGATGCTGGGTGCGGACGGCGTGGTCGGCGCGGCCGCCCCGGGCACGACGATCGTCGACAGCAGCACCAACACGCCGGCGATGGTGCGCGAGGTGGCGCGGGCGGCGGCGGCCCGGGGCGTGCATCACCTCGACGCGCCGGTGTCGGGCAGCATCGCGCAGGCGCGCGGCCGCGAGCTGGTGTTCATGGTCGGCGGGCCGCAGGCATCGTTCGACGCGGCGCAGCCGCTGTTCGCGGCGATGGGTCGGATGTCGCGCCGCATGGGCGACTCCGGCACCGGCGCGACGATCAAGCTGGTCAACAACATGCTGTCGGGCACGATGAACGCGGCGCTCGCCGAGGCGATGTCGGTGGCGCTCGCCGCCGGGCTCGACCCCGAGGCGACCCGCGAGCTGCTCGGCGAGGGCGCCGCCGGCTCGCGGCTGGTGAAGACCAAGATCCCGAAGATGGCGTCGGGCGACTTCTCGCCGCAGTTCCAGCTCGGGCTGATGGAAAAGGACCTGCGCTACTTCCTCGGCCTGGCCCAGGAGCTCGACCGCCCGGCCCCGGTGGCGGCGCTCGTGCGCAGCCAGATGCAGTCCGCGCGCCGTGCCGGACTGGGGGGGCAGGACGTCTCGGCGCTGTTCGCGCACATCGCCGGACCGCGCTGACGCCCGTCGGGCGAGATCACAGGCCCGAGGTCACGGGCCCGAGATCACGGGCCCGAGGTCTCGAGCCGGAGCACCTGGGCCCGGGGCCCCGCGCCCGGCGCCCGTTCGGGCCGGGCTCAGCCGACGACGCGTGCCACGTGCGCGAGCAGTTCGCGCATCCCGCCCACGCGAGCCTTGGTCACGACGCCGCGGATCTGCGTGCGGACGGTGGCGATGCCGACCTCGTGCCGGCGCGCGATGCCGGCCGGCGACTCGCCGTCGACCAGCGCCTCGAGGACGCGCGTCTCCTGGGCGGACAGCTCGATCGCGTGCGCATAGGCCCACAGCCGGCGCAGCCGCGCGGTGGCGTCGTCACCGACCCGCACCAGCACCGGGGCGCCCGGACCGCCCGGCTGCAGCGACAGCGCCCGGGCGCCGGCCTCGCGCGACCACAGCAGCCGGCGCCGACCGACGCGGGCCTCGTCGAGCGCCGCGCGCCAGGTCATGCGCAGGACCGGGTCGGCCGGCACGACGCGGCCGCGATCCACGACCAGCGTGTCGCCGAGCTGGAGGAGGCCCCGCGCGGCACGGTTCGCTCCCAGCAGTCCGCCGTCCGCCGACAGCACCAGCCAGGCATCGTCGATGAGGTCGGAGAGGCCGGGGAACGACGGCACGGGCGGCGGCGACCGGTGCACCTGCGGCACGGCCTCCACCGAGGCGGACGACGAAGGGGCTTCGGAAGAGACAGGACTGAGCATGACGGACTCCCGGTGTGACCGACGGCGAGTCCACAGTCTTGCTGAGCGTTCGCGCTCGGACCATCCGTCGCACGACCAGTCCGGGCGCCCCGAGCACTGGCCGATCGGCCAACGCGGACCTGCCCGCTCACTCGGGCAGCGGGTCGACCGGTTCGGGCGGATCGTCGGGATGCGGCGGACCCGGCATCGGACGCTCGGGCGCCGCCGGATCGAGCGGATCGGGCCGATGGCGGCACGGGTCGAGCCGGTTCATCGACCGCGCACCACGAGCCGGTTGTCGACCGCGGAGACGCCGAGGACTTCGGCGACGCGGGTTTCGACGCGTTCGCGTGCCGCGGGATCGGTGACCTCGCCGTCCAGCGTCACCCGACCGTCGTCGACGGCGATGCGGATCGAGGACAGGTCGAGGTCGCCGAAACCGTGCAGCCGCTCCTGCAAGGCGTCGGCGAGGTCACTGTCGTCACGTCCCTTGGGCTGGGGCTGCGCCGAGGTGTCCTCCCCGCGATAGCCCCCATAGCTGCTCTGCCCGGGGTCGGCGCTGCGACTGGGCGGCTGGCGGGCCAGAGGATCGGTGGAGTCGGGCCTCGGCCCGCCGCCGGCAGGCGGCGGATCGACGTGGGAAGGGCACATGGGCGGACCTCGCTCTGACTTCGGATGGCCGGTCGCCGGTCGCACGTCATGCGGCGACACACGACGACACACGACGACACACTTAGTGCCACAGCATGACCCGTGCCCGCCAGGGGCGCGTTGCGACACGGGTGCGGCTGCGGTTAACCTCGGCCGGTACGCGCGACAAGAACCTCCCGAAGCGTGCGCCGGAGACCTTTCCTGATCCCCTACCGCTCCCCGATCGGCCCCGATTCGGACGAGACCGACCGCCTCGCCGCGGCACGATCGGTCCGGCTGCGGGCCACGCAGTCGATCCACACCGGACCGATCGTCGCCGGGGTCGCGCTCGTCGTCGGCGCGCTGCTCGCCTGGATGGGCGGCGGCTGGCCGAGCCTCGCATGGGGCGCGATCGTCGCCGCCGCCGCGATCGTCAACCAGCGCGAGTGCGCGCCCCTCGCGGCGATGCCCGAGGAGGCCCCACCGGCCCGCGTCGCGCGCGCCGAGGAGCGGCTGTGGTGGCTGACCGTGATGAACACCGTCACGGTCGGCTCGGGCCTATGGCTCCACTCGACGCGCGGCGAGGACCCGCCGCTGCTGTTCCTCGTGACCATGCTGCTGGCGCTCTACTCGCTCGGCGCGCTGATCAATGCATCGACACACCCGCCGACCTTCGTGACCGGTGCGTGGATCAACATCGGCTCGTCGATCGTCTACTGGGCGACCCACGGCGAGACCGGCTGGGCACCGGCACTCACGCTGGCGGCGCTGCTGCTGCTGATGACGCGGTTCTCGATGCGCATCCGCCAGGACTTCGTCGACTCGGTCCGGATCGGTCGCGAGAAGGACGTCCTGCTCGAGCGCCTGCGTGCCGAGAGCGACGCCGCCCAGCAGGCCCGCCGCGCCGCCGAGGAGGCGAGCCTGTCGAAGTCGCGATTCCTGGCCGCCGCCAGTCACGACCTGCGCCAGCCGCTGCACACGCTGATGCTGTTCTCGTCCCTGCTCGAGCGCGGCAGCGCCGAGAACCGCCAGCAGTTCGTCCAGCACATCCAGTCCGCGGCGGCGTCGCTCGACAAGCTGTTCTCCGGCCTGCTCGACCTCTCCAAGCTCGACGCCGGCGCGGTCAGCGCATCGGTGAGCGAGGTCGGGATCCGCACGCTGGTCGAGCCGGTGGTCGCCGAACTGTCGGTCGCGGCGGAGCAGAAGGGGCTCGCCCTGCACCTGCGGATCGACGAGGGTCTCGTCGTGCGGACCGATCCGTTCCTCTTCGAGCGCGTGCTGCGCAACCTGATCGACAACGCGATCAAGTACACCGATCGCGGCGAGGTCGAGGTGTCGACGGCCCTGGACGGCACGCGGGTGCTGCTGTCGGTGCGCGATACCGGCAGCGGGATCCCCGCGGCCGACCGCGAGCGCGTCTTCGACGAATTCCACCAGCTCCGCAATCCCAACCGCGCCCCCGAGCGCGGCTCGGGCCTGGGTCTGGCGATCGTGCGCCGGCTCTGCGAGCTGCTCGGCCACCGGATCGAGCTGCAGTCCGCCGAGGGCGTGGGAAGCACCTTCGTGATCGGCCTGGAGCTCGCCGCCGGAGCGGCCGCCGCTTCGGGTCCGGTCCCGGCCGAGCCCGCTGCGGGAGCGCCCGATGCGGTCGCCCCCGACTCCCTCGACGTCCTCGTCCTCGACGACGACCCGCGGGTGCGGGTCGCGATGACCGAGATGCTGCGCGCCTGGCGCTGCCGGCCGCATGCGTTCGAGTCGACCGAAGCGCTGCTCGCCGCGCTGGATGGCTGGGCGGGCGATCGGCCTGCCGCCTTGATCGCCGACTACCGGCTGGGTGGCCGCGGCGATGGCTTCGATGCGATCGCACGGGCCCGCGAGCGATGCCCGGGCCTGCCGGCCGCGATCGTGACCGGCGACATCGAGACCGCGGACGGCGGGGTCGGTCGTGCGGCCGACGTCGCGGTGTATCGCAAGCCGGTGTCGGAGCAGACGCTGGCCGCGTGGCTGCGGCGCAGCGTCAGCGAGCGTGCGCCAGGGGACGTGCCGGGACGGTGACGCCGAGCCGCGCGGTGGCGTAGACCGCATCGGTCCGGTCGGCGACGCCGAGCGCGCGCAGCCCGATCGCCAGCTCGCTCGCGACGACGCTCTCGGGCAGGTCGAGCTCGCTCGCGATGGTCGCGCAGCGCATGCCCTTGAGCGCGAGCCCGAGCACCTCCGCCTGCTGGACCGTCAGGCCGTCGACGACCGCGGCGAGCGGGCGCGGCACGCCTGGCGTCTGCGACCGCTG
>RPRK01000122.1 GCA_003818495.1 Burkholderiales bacterium | reverse complement strand
GGCGTGCCGATCGGCATGCTCGCCGGCTACGTCGGCGGCTGGCTCGATGCGGTGATCGGCCGCCTGACCGACGCGATGCTCGCCGTGCCGTTCCTGATCCTGGCGATCGCGCTCGCCGCGTTCCTCGGGCCCTCGCTCGGCAACGCGATGATCGCGATCGGCGTGACCGCCACGCCGATCTTCGTGCGGCTGGCGCGCGGGCAGGTGCTCGCCGCCCGCGCCGAGGACTGGGTCGAGGCCGCGCGTGCCGTCGGCAACCCGCCGGCGCGCATCCTGCTGCGCCACATCCTGCCGAACATCCTGCCGCCGGTGATGGTGCAGGCCACGCTCGCGGTGGCCGCCGCGATCATCGCCGAGGCGAGCCTGTCGTTCCTCGGCCTGGGTCAGCAGCCGCCGGCGCCGAGCTGGGGCTCGATGCTCAACACCGCCCAGCGTTTCCTGACGCAGGCGCCTTGGATGGCGGTGTTCCCGGGCATCGCGATCTTCCTGACGGTGCTGGCGTTCAACCTGTTCGGCGACGGGCTGCGGGACGCGCTGGACCCGAAGAAGTAACGCGCGTCTCAGGCGAAGCCCAGGAAGAGTGCGATGGCGCGGTTCACGCGCAGCATCGTGTCGTCGGCGAGGCGTCCGATCGGCTCGCCGACCTTGTCGCGCGGCACGCTCTGGGGCTTGTCGATCATGACGTCGGACGGCGCGCGAAGCCCGTTTCCCGACGTCGGTTCGACCCGGATGCGAAACAGCGGCGCGTCACGCAGTTCGCTCGTGACCGGCAGCACGGCGATCGACGGATGCGCGTCGAACAGATCCGACTGGATGACGAGCGCGGGCCGAGGCTTGCCATAGGCGCCCTGCAGCGCGATGGTCACCAGGTCGCCACGCCTCATGGCCACCCGTCAGCGCCAGCCGTCGTCGTCGGCCACCGACTGCAGCCACTCGAGCGTGTCCCGTTCCTGCCCGTCGTCGGCGAGCAGGGCGGATTGCCGGCGGCATTCCTCGGCGAAGCCGGGCCGACGGGTGTCGGGAACCCAGAGCTGGATCGGGCGCAGGCCCGCACGGCGAAGACGCTCGCGATGCTGCTGGACGCGTTCGGAGGTGACAGCCATGGGGCGGCCTGTTCGAATGTTACATGTAACGCTACCCGGCCGCCCGGGCGGCGTCAATGCCGCCGGGTGGACGGCAGCCCGAGCGCGGCGTTGCGGGCGACTGTCGCCAGTCTGCGCGCGCCGTGCATCGCCGACATCCGCCCAGGGACCTACGACTCCCGGGTGATCGGGGCCACGCCCTCACCGCGCCTGGTGGCACGCCATGCACGAATACGCCGAGCGGCCCATCATCGGCGTGCCGGTGCCCGCCCGGAACGCGGCGACGTTGGCGTCGGCGCTCGTCATGCGCTGCTCGAGCACCGCGCGGTACGGCCAGCTCGAGTAGGTCGGCGACAGCTTCGCGTTCGCGTACACCTTGCGCGCCGTCGCCGGGTCGCCGGCCTTCACCAGCATGTCGCCCATGTTCATGAAGAAGCCCTCGAAGTTGTACGGGGCGATCGTCGAGTTCCAGCACACCCGCTTCTCGCCCACGGTGGTGGCCCGCGCCATCACGCCCGAGAAGTCCGGGTTCGCCCGGTCGACCGGCTGGCCGGCGCACCGGTCGAGGGTGCGCCACTGCCAGTCGAGCGCCTCGCGGTAGCCCGAGGAGTCGGCCGGCAGCCGCGACATCACGTAGCCCGCGGTGAACAGGTTGAACTCGGGCCAGGCGTCGATCGAGTCGCGCAGCGTGTAGTAGCCCTGGCGGATCTGCTTCTCGTCGCGGTGGATGGTGCCCTCGGTCACTTGCAGCGCGCCCAGGAAGCCGGCGTAGCGGGCTTCGTTCGGCGCGAGCCGCGCGGCCTCCTCGAAGTACTTGCGCGACAGCGTCGCGTCGTTGGTGATCGTCGCCGGCAGCGTCGCCAGCCGGGCCGATTCGGACAGCCGCCAGATGTGCAGCCAGCCGGCACGCGCCGCGGTCACCGCGTCGTTCGGGTTCTCCAGGTAGGCGGCGGTCTGCACCTCGAGCGCGCGGCCGATGTCGTCGTAGCGGCCGTTGTGCAGGGTCGCCCAGAAGAGGGCGTCGGCCTTGCGGGCGAGTTCGGTGCGGTCGGCCGAGGGCGCCTTGGCGGGGGCGGTCTGCACGGCGAGGAAGGAGCAGCCGGCGAGGGCGGTGAAGGTCGCGGCGGCGGCGGCGGCGAGGGCGGATCGGCGAAGCGGGGTCATGGTCGGTCTCCGGTAAGGCGCACCGGCGCAGTGTGTGCGGTACCGGGCCGCCCTTCAGCCGCGTTGCGACGAACCCCTCGCCGGCGGACGCGAAACGACGCCGCCGTGGCGTGAGCGATCGCGCCGACGCCGTCGGGGCGACACGCCGGCGTCACCCGCCGTCCGTATACTTGCCGAAGAGCGGTCGCCGCACGACGGCGACTCCGATCCCCTCCCGTCATACCCCGAGCCTTCCATGCGCACCGTCGTGTTCAACCAGAAGGGCGGC
Organism: Burkholderiales bacterium; assembly: GCA_003818495.1. GTDB lineage: Bacteria > Pseudomonadota > Gammaproteobacteria > Burkholderiales > Burkholderiaceae_E > UBA4615. Next base: position 12,113 of record RPRK01000122.1, on the reverse strand, counting down.
GTGGGCAAGTCCACGATCACCGTCAACCTCGCCGCCGTCGGCGCCAGCCGCGGCCGCCGCACGCTCGTCGTCGACCTCGACCCCCAGGGCAACGCCAGCCGCTACCTGCTCGGCACCGAGGCCGACACCGAGCGCGCCGGGGCCGCGGACCTCTTCGAGCAGTCGCTGAAGTTCTCGGTGCGCGCCCGGCCGGCGACCGACTACGTGGCGAACACCCCGTTCGAGTCGCTGGACCTGGTCGCCGCCGACGCGCGGCTCGACGAGATGCACGCCAAGCTCGAGTCGCGCTACAAGATCTACAAGCTGCGCGAGGCGCTCGACGAGCTCGCCGAGGTCTACGACGACATCTGGATCGACACGCCGCCGGCGCTGAACTTCTACAGCCGCTCGGCCCTGATCGCCGCGCAGACCTGCGTGATCCCGTTCGACTGCGACGAGTTCTCGCGCCGTGCGCTCTACGGGCTGATGGCCTCGATCGACGAGATCCGCGCCGACCACAACGCGGCGCTCGAGCTCGGCGGCATCGTCGTCAACCAGTTCCAGCCGCGCGCGAACCTGCCGCAGCGCACCGTCCAGGAGCTCATCGACGAGGGCCTGCCGGTGCTCGAGCCGTACCTGAGCGCAAGCGTGAAGATCCGCGAGTCCCACGAGCACGCCACGCCGATGGCCTGGCTCGATCCGCGCCACAAGCTCGCCGAGGAGTTCGCCGGGCTGTTCGACGCGCTGGTCGCGGCTCCGGCGCGAAAGGCGAAGCCGAAGCGCTGAGCCGGGACGTCGGCCGGGGCCGACGTCCCGGTGGTGGCCGCCCTCTCGGTGTGTGCCCGGTCGGTGTCTGCCCGGTCAGCGGCCGCTGTCCTCACCCGGCCGCGAGCGTCTTCCAGGCGTCGTCCAGCACCTGCGCCGACCGTGCGAGCGCCGCGCGCTCGGTCTCGTCCAGCGCCGGTTCCAGCACCTGCGTGCCGCCGTCGCGCCCGACCACGGTCGGCAGCGACAGCGCGACGCCCTGCAGCCCGAGCGCGCCCGCCTGGACGCGCGAGACGTCGAGCACGCGCCGCTCGTCGCGCAGCAGCGCGCGCAGCAGGTTCGCGGTCACCAGCCCGATCGCATGGTTGGTCGCGCCCTTGCGGCGGATGATCTCGTAGGCCGCGACGCGCACGTCGCGCGCGATGCGGGTCTCGTCCTCGGCCGTCCACCCCGGCCAGTCGCGCAGCGGCACGCCGCCCGCATGCGCGCCCGACCACAGCACCACCTCCGAGTCGCCGTGCTCGCCGATCACCTGGGCGTGCAGCGAGCCGGTCGCCAGGCCCAGCCGCTCGCCCAGCATCTGCCGCAGGCGCGCGGTGTCGAGCATCGTCCCGGTGCCGAGCACCCGCGTCGGCGGCAGCCCGCTCGCCTCGACCACCGTGCGCACCAGCACGTCGACCGGATTGGTGACCACGACGATCGTGCCGGCGAAGCCGGCGAGCCGCGTCCCGATGCCGGCGACGATCCGCGCGTTGTCGCGCAGCAGGTCGAGCCGCGATTCGCCCGGCCGCCCGCCCCGCCCCGCAGCGATCACCACCGCCTGGGCGCCGCGCATCGCGTCCAGGTCCGCCACCTGCACCGCGCAGCTCGGCCGGAAGGCCGCGCCGTGCGCGAGGTCCATCGCCTCGCCCTCGGCGAGCGCGGCGTTCGCGTCGTGCAGCAGCAGCGTATCCGCGATGCCCGCGTGCAGCGTGGAGATGGCCACGCTCGATCCGACCCAGCCCGTGCCGACGATGCCGACGGTGACGCTCATTCGGGACTCCTTCGGGAACTCGGACGGCGGGATGCCGGGCCGCTGTCCGACCTTACCCGAGTCAGCGCGCCTGCAGCAGCTCCGGCACGCGCAGCAGGATGAACTCGTTGTCGGCCGCGCGGTCGACGAAGCGTCCGATGCTGAACGGCAGGTTGTTGTCGTTCGCCACGATGATGTGCTCGGCGTCGACCATGGCCACGTTCTCGATGGTGAAGAACGGGAAGGTGAACACGCCGGCCAGGTCGCGCCGGGCTTCGCCCTTGAAGCGCGCGCGGTTCTGCGGGTCGCGGATCGCCATCAGGTCGATGTGGCCGATGCGGCGCACGAAGCCCTGTGCATCGGTGGCCTGCAGATCGACGAGGACGATGCGCTTGAGCCGCGCGGGGTTGGCGAAGCAGCGGTTGTCCGGCGTGGACTGCGTGCCGGCCGCGCACGCCATCGACGGATCGCCCTCGCCGTCGTCGCGCTCGATGATCAGCGCACGCCGCGCATCGATCATGTTGAAGTCGCCGATCGCGGTCGCGCCTTCGTCGAGCGCGAAGCGCAGCTCGCGCCCCGTCCAGGCGCGACGCGCCGTCGCGAACTCGAAGATCCGCAGGAAGCGACGACCGTCGGCGGTCTCGGGCTTGCCGGCCGCGTCGAACATCGGCTTCTCCAGCAGCGCGTAGAGGTTCGCGCCGTCCGGCGACATCGCCATCCCCTCGTAGCCGCCCGAGCGCTGGACCGCATAGGGCACCGCGCGCGTCGGATCGGCGCCGAGCTGCAGCGCGGGATGGTCGGGGCTGCGCACCTCCTGGCCGCCCGACAGCGTCGGGTAGACGCCGGTCACGCGGCCCTGGCGGTCGACATGGACGAGGTAGGGGCCGAACTCCTCGCCGATCCAGAAGCCGTCGGCCACCGGCTGGATGCTCTCGGGGTCGAAGTCGGCGCCGGTCAGGTAGCGCTCGCGGGTGTGCTCGTTCTCGATGCGGAACGGCACGAGGCGGTTCGGGTCGCTGAGGAAGACGTGCTGGTGCACGGCCACGCCGCCGCCCTGCCAGTCGGGCGTCACGCGGCTGAGGAAGAGCAGCGCGTCGGGGCTGTTGCGCTTCGTGCCGAAGCCGTTGTCGGTCAGCACCCAGTAGCTGCCGTCGCCCACCGGCTTGATGCCCGAGAAGCCCTGCAGCGGTTGGCCGACGAAGGGCAGCGTGATGCCGGTGCGCTGGGGCAGGGCGCCCATCGCGTCGGTGCGGGTGCCGCCCGGGCCGGTGAAGCGGCCCGAGACGGCGAAGCCGGGCGGCGCGTCGGCCGGCGGCACGATCATCCGGTAGGCGGGGACCAGCGCGTGGCCGGCGAGCGAGGCCGGGAACTCGCGCGGCTGGGCGAGGACGGGCGGCGCGAGCGCGAGCGCGGCGGCGAGGCAGGCGAGGCGGATCTTCATCGGTGCTCCGCGAGGAGAGGAGGGAGGCGAAGCGGGAAGCGAAGCGGGAAGCGAAGCGTGGGCGACACCGCCCGGAAGGCGCTTGGCCGGCCTGCCGCCGCGGTGCGAAGCCTAGGGGGGCGCCGTGACATGTCGGTGACGCGCGTCGCGGCTCGGCCGTGGCCGGGCGTTCGCTGCGCCGAGACCCGAACGGGACGAGACCGAGGCCGCATCGATCCCCGCACGGGTCCGAAGCGAGCCGTGCGGTGCGCACACTTCATCCCATCGACGACGCGCAGAAAACGCCGCCGAGACGGCCCGGACAACGGAGCCGTCGACCCGCCAACACGAAGCGACCCCACAAGGACACCCGCCATGAACACCTTCACCAAGCTCCTCGCCCCCGCCGCCCTCGCGTTCGCCGCCTTCGGCGCGCAGGCCTCGGAAATCACCGCCGGCGACATCGGCGCGCAGCCGGTCACCGTCAGCACCGCCGCCGCCGTGCCGATCACCGGGCCGGTCGGCCAGAGCGGCCAACTCGCCGTCGGCGACCTCGGCACCGCGCCGGTCACCGCCTCGCAGCCCCGCGTGCAGCGCGACATGACGGCACAGCCGGTCCGCAGCCTGTACGTGATCGGCGCCTGACGACCCGCTCCGCTCGGCGACGGACCGCCCGTCGCCGACCGGACCGGATCGCTCCGGGCCCCGCCGCCGACCTCCCGTCGGCCGCGGGGCCCGGTGCGTTTCGCGGATCCGCCGACAGCGCCCGGCGCGGCCGATCTGCCACACTGCGCGTCCCCAGGAACGACCTCAGGAGACCCGCATGACCGCCCGTACCGGCCTGCAGCTGCGCTCGCTCGTCAAGCCCGACGGCGAGCTCGAGATCACGCTCGTCGACCACACCGTGCCCGAACCCGGCCCCGACGAGGTGGTGGTGCGGGTCGAGGCCACACCGCTGAATCCGTCGGACCTCGGCCTGCTGTTCGGCGCGGCCGACCTGTCGACGCTGAAGGTCGGCGGCACCGCCGCGCGCCCGGTCGTCACCGCGCGCATCCCCGAGCGGGCGATGCCGGCGATGGCCGCCCGGGTCGGCCATGCGATGCCGGTCGGCAACGAGGGGGCGGGCACGGTCGTCGAGGCCGGGACCTCGCCCGAGGCGCAGGCGCTCGTCGGCCGGGTCGTGGCGGTGATCGGCGGCGCGATGTACACGCAGTACCGGGTGGTCAAGGCGCGCGAGTGCCTGCCGCTGCCGGCGGGCACCGCGCCCGCGGCCGGCGCGTCGTGCTTCGTGAATCCGCTGACCGCGCTCGGCATGGTCGAGACGATGCGTCGCGAGGGCCACACCGCGCTCGTGCACACCGCGGCCGCGTCGAACCTCGGTCAGATGCTGAACCGGATCTGCCTGAAGGACGGCATCGGCCTGGTGAACGTCGTGCGCAAGCCCGAGCAGGCCGCGCTGCTGCGCGGGCAGGGTGCCGCGCACGTGGTCGACAGCAGCTCGGAGACCTTCATGGCCGAGCTGACCGAGGCGCTGGTCGCGACCGGCGCGACGATCGCGTTCGATGCGACCGGCGGCGGGCAGCTGGCCAGCCGGATCCTGACCGGCATGGAGGCGGCGATCACGCGCACGGCCAAGGAGTACAGCCGCTACGGCTCGAACGTGCACAAGCAGGTCTACCTGTACGGCACCCTCGACATGCGGCCCACCGAGATCGTCCGCAACTTCGGCTTCTCGTGGGGCATGGGCGGCTGGCTGCTGTTCCCGTTCCTGCAGAAGGTCGGGCCCGAGGTCGGCGCGCGGCTGCGTCAGCGGGTCGTCGACGAGCTGCACACCACCTTCGCCAGCCACTACTCGAAGGAGGTGTCGCTCGCCGAGGCGCTGTCGGCCGACGCGATCGCCGCGTACGGCGCGCGCGCCACCGGCACCAAGTACCTGATCGTCCCGAGCCGGGGCTGATCGCGAGCCTGCCGGGGCGGGCGCGAGCCGCCCGCCCCGGCGGCGTCCTTCACGCCGAGGCCAGCCTCACCGGGATGCGTCGCGCGCCGAAGGTCCCCGCGGTCTTCGCGAACCGGCCCGCCAGCGCGGTGCCGCAGTGCCGGCAGGCGCCGGCCTCGTCGAGCGCATAGCGCAGGATCGTGTAGCGGTCGCGCTCGATCACCGGGGCGGCGCAGCCGTTGCAGCGCGTGACGCCGCCCTCGAGGTCGCGGACGTTGCCGGTGTAGACGTGCCGCAGCCCGTTGGCGAGCGCGATGCCGCGCGCACGGGTCAGCGTCGACGCGGGCGTGGCGGGCACGTCGCGCAGCTTCCAGTCGGGGTGGAAGGCGCTGAAGTGCAGCGGCACGTCGGTGCCGAGTTCGGCGGCGATCCAGCGCGTCATCGCATCGAGCTCGGCGTCCGAGTCGTTCAGACCGGGGATCAGCAGCGTGGTGATCTCGAGCCAGCAGTCGGTCTCGTGGCGCACGTGCCGCAGCGTCTCGAGCACCGGTGCGAGGTGCGCACCGGTCTGCCGGAAGTAGAAGTCCTCGGTGAAGCCCTTGAGGTCGATGTTGGCCGCGTCCATCTTCGCGTAGAACGCGCGGCGCGGCTCGGCGTGCATGTAGCCGGCGGTGACCGCCACGCTGCGCAGGCCGAGCGCGCGGCAGGCGTCGGCCACGTCCATCGCGTACTCGGCGAAGATCACCGGGTCGTTGTAGGTGAAGGCCACGCTCGCGCAGCCCGAGGCGCGCGCGACCTCGGCGATCCGCGCCGGGCTCGCGCGATCGAGCAGGCGGTCGGTCTCGCGGCTCTTCGAGATGTCCCAGTTCTGGCAGAAGCGGCAGGCGAGGTTGCAGCCGGCGGTGCCGAAGGACAGCACCGGCGAACCCGGCAGGAAGTGGGCGAGCGGCTTCTTCTCGATCGGATCGATGCAGAAGCCCGAGCTGCGGCCCCAGGTGGTCAGCACCATCGCATCGCCCTGGCGGGCGCGCACGAAGCACAGGCCGCGCTGGCCGTCGTGCAGGCGGCAGTCGCGCGGGCAGAGGTCGCACTGCAGGCGGCCGTCGTCGAGCGCGTGCCACCAGCGCGCCGGATGCAGGTCGACGGTCTCGAGCGGCGTGTCGCTCACGGACCCACCGCCTCCTCGGCGAATTTCGCGACGCCGTAGCGCGACAGCGTCGTGCCCGGCGCCCAGCCGTCGCGCGGCAGGCCGGCCTTCTCGCGCAGGGCCGCGAAGAAGACCTTCGGATCCGGCAGCTGCGACCAGACCTGCGGCAGGAAGGTCGCGCTGCGGCCGGCGCAGGCGAGGATCACGCCATCGACGCCGGGGCGGATCGTCCGCATCGCCGCGGCCTCGTCGAGCTCGCCGAGCGGCTCCACCGGGCCGAGCAGCGACACCTCCACCGACAGGCCCGGCCATTCGGTCGCGGCCAGCGGCGCGAAGCGCGGATCCTCGAACGCGGCCCGGCAGGCGTTGCGCCGGACGTCGTCCTCGAGGCGGTGCGGGCCGGCCGCGAGGCGGCCGATGCAGCCGCGCAGCCGCCCGTCGCGCTGCAGCGTCACGAAGGTGGCACCCGGTTGCGCGAGCGCCGGGTGCCAGGGCTCGGGCACGCGCTCCGCCAGCCCGAGCGCGGCGGCCACCGCGTTGCGGGCGCGGCCGCACAGGGCCCGGCCGAGCAGGCGCGCGTCGGCCTCGGCAGCGAGGTCGGGCCGGTCGCCGCCGTTCGCGTCGCCGTCGAGCCCGGGTGCATGCCGGAACGCGATCGCGCCGTAGCCGACCACCCGCGCCGCGTCGCCGCCGGGTGCGTCGGCCGAGCTGCGCAGGTCGAGCAGGCTCGGCTCCAGCCGGTGGGCACGGGCCGCGCGCAGCGCGCCGTCGAGTCCGGTGGCGCCGCACGCCGCGAAGGGGCCGATGGTGTCGTCGCAGCGCAGGATCCGCGCGACCGTGGTCGCGTCGATCGCGCGGGCCCGCTCCAGCGGCAGGTAGTGCGACAGGTCGGTGCTGACCACCAGCAGCGTCTCGTCGCCGCCCCAGAGTCGCTCGACGACCTCGTGCACCACCGCCGGATCGACGTCGCCGACCACCAGCGGCAGCAGCGCGGCGCGTCCGAGCACGACCTGGAGGAAGGGCAGCTGCACCTCGATCGCATGCTCGCGCGCGTGGGCGCCGTCGTCGATCACCACCTGCGGCACCGCGGCCGCGAGCGCGTCGATGGTCGTGCGATCGATCGGCACCGCGCCCAGCGGCGTGTCGAACGCGGCGGAACCGGGGGCGGCCAGCGTGCGCAGCGCGACCCGATGCGCGGGCGCGAGCATCACGACCCGGGTGATCCGCTCGACCCAGGGCGCGAGCAGCGCCCAGCCGCGCGCCGCGCACGCGCCCGACCACCGGTGCCCGGCGTGCGGCAGGACCAACAGCTTCGGCGGTCGAGCGCCCGGGCCGAGCGTGCCCGGCGCGCGGGTCGGCGCGGCCGCGAGCAGCCGCTCGACGTCGGCCCGCAGCACGGCGGGATCGGCCGGGTAGAAGCTGCCTGCGACGGCCGCGGGGCGGTGCAGGGCGGAGGGGACGGAGGGGACGGAGGAGGCGGATCGGCCGGAGGGGCCGGAGGAGGCGGAGGGGCCGGAGGGGCTGGCGGAGGCGGTCGGGGCGGAGAGCGAGGCGGACATGGCGGGTCGATCCGGACGGCGCGGACGCGCTTCGCGACCCATCTTGAGCGGGTGCGTGCGGGCGTCAAGCAGGCCCGCGCGGCACGCGTCCGGGTCCGACGGGCGGTGGCGCGAGCGTCGCGCGCGTGCCGGTCCGGGCCGGGGCGACGCCACTTCCGCCGCCGCCGCGGCGCTCTCCCGGTGCGCCCCCGCCGCCCTCGCCGCCCGGCGATCGGCCGCGTGGCGGCCGCCGGCGACCGCCGGCAGGCGGAGCGCTGGATCGGCATCGCCCGAGCACGGAAGCTCGGACACCGTTCCGACACAGCGTGGGATCCCGAGCCCGTGTACCGCTTCGCCCCTGCCGAACTGGAGTCGCCGAGGAGCTGCCATCAGATCCTCGGCGTCACCCGTGGCGCCTCCGCCGAGGACCTGGCGCTCGCGTTCCTGCGGACCGGAATGGCCTGCCATCCGGCGAACGCCGGCAGCGAGGACGAGCGCTCCGTGGCGCGCCGCCGCCTGCGCGAGGCGGCCGGTGCCTGGGCGGTGCTGGCCGGTCGGCCCATCCTCGGCGGTGGCGCCGAGGCCGACATGCAGGCGATGCGGACCTTCGACGATGCGCTCGCCGCGCACGCCCTCGGCCTCGCCCAGAGCGGTCACGATCCGGATGCGATCCTCCAGGCCCTGGTGGCCGAGGGCTGCCCGCCGGCGGTGGCCTGGCCGGCCGCCGAGCAGGCGGTCGCGAGTGCGGCGCTGCTGCCGCGACCGCGCCGCGCCGCGCCTGCCCGGACGTCCGCCGACGCGGCGTCCGCCGACGGGTCGCCCGCCCGGACCGCGGGCGGCGCCCGCGCGGCGGGTGCCTCGCCCGCCCGGGCCGCCCGTCCGCCCGGGCCTGCCACTGCGCCGAGGCGATCGACCACCAGCGTCTCGGATCGTTCTGGCACAGTAGATTCGACGAGAGTACGTGCTCGCACCCAACCGGACGATGTGGCGGGAGAGACCGACAGCGGACCGGCACGCGGCGACGCCCGCACCTTCGCACGACGGCTGTCCGACGCCTCCCGCGTGCTGCGCGGCCTGCCCGTCGAGACCGCGGATGCGCACGAGATCGAGCCGGTCGACGAGACGGCCTTCGACGACGCGCCGCCCCCGCCCGATGCGCGCCTCGACCAGCGTGTGGCCGCGACCGTGATCGACGTCGTGCTGATCTTCGTCGTCTGCGCCGCGCCGGTGATCATGCTCGGCCGCGGCATCGACGCGGCACCGATCGTCGTCGAGCGGATCGCGATCGCCGCGATGCTGCTGGGCGGCGCGATCTACTTCCTGTGCGGCGAACTCGGCTGGGCCGGTACCGCGGGCAAGCGGCTGCTGGGGATGCGCGTGGAGACGCTGGACGGCCGGGCGCCGGGTGTCCATGCCGTGCTGATGCGCCACGGCCTGCGCACGATGTCGTGGTGCCTGTTCGGACTCGGATTCCTGCTCGCGCCGTTCACCGAGCGGCGCCAGGCCCTGCACGACATGCTGACCGAGACCCGGGTGGTCGCCGTCACCGAGGCCCGCCGCGAGATCGTCCAGGCACTGTGCGTCGTGCCTCCCGCGGCGCTCGTCCTCGCGTTCGTGCTGTCGCGCCTGGCCGGCTGAGCGCCGCGCACGGGTCGGCCGCGTCCGGTCTCAGCCGCGCCGCGCCTCAGCCGCGCCGCGCTTCGGGCAGGAAGCGCACCCCCGCGCGAGCCAGGCCGCCGCCGACGCCCACCGGCGTGCCGTCGGCCCGCCAGCACGCCGCCCCTTCCAGCGCGCCCTCGGCGCCGATGCCTACCGCGCACATCCCGCCGCCCACGTTCGGCACCCGCAGCACGTCGTGGCCGCGCGCGCGCAGCGCATCGGCCACCGCCTCCGGGAAGCCCGGCTCCAGCTCGAGCTGGAAGCCCTGCGTCCACAGCCGCGGGGCCTCGACCGCCTCCTGCAGCGACATGCCGTGGTCGATCAGGTTCACCAGCGCCTGCATCGCCGACGGGAAGATCCGCAGCCCGCCGGGCAGGCCGAGCGCCCAGCGCGGTGCGCCGTCGCGCAGCACGATCAGCGGCGCCATCGACGAGGTCACGCGCTTGCCCGGCGCCAGCGAGCTCGCGCGGCCCGGGCGGGGGTCGAACACGTACAGGTAGTTGTTCGGGATCAGGCCGGTGCCCGGCACCATGTAGCGGGCTCCGAACAGCGAGTTGATCGTCTGCGTCGCGCTGACGATCCAGCCGTCGCGATCGGCCACCGTCAGGTGCGTGGTGTGCGCCCCGTCCTCGGGGACAACGCCCGCCGCATGGGCCCGTGCCCGCAGGGGATCGACGTCGGCGCGCCTGAGCGCCGCGTACTCGCTCGACAGCAGTCGGGCGACCGGCACCGGAACGTGCGCCGGATCGGCGGTCGCGGCGGCGCGGTCGGCGAACGCGATCTTCAGCGCCTCGGCGAGCAGGTGCGAGGCGTCGGCGCTGCCGAAGCCGGCCGAGCGCAGGTCGAAGCCCTCCAGCAGGTTCAGCATCTGACCGACGTGCAGCGGTCCGCTGCACGGTGGCGGCGGGCCCACGATCTCGAAGCCGCGGTAGCTCGAGCGCAGCGGCTCCAGCGCACTCGTGCGGTAGCGCGCGAGGTCCTCGCGCGAGAGCCACGCGTCGTGGCGCGCCATGTCGTCCACCAGCGCCTCGCCGATCGCACCCGAGTACAGCGCCGCCGGCCCGTCGCGCACCACCCGCCGCAGCGTGTCGGCGAGCGCGCCGTTGACCACCCTCGCGCCGGCCCGCAGCGGCGCGCCGCCCGGCAGGAAGACGCCCGCGATCTCCGGGTCGCGGGCGAGGTCGGCCGCGCAGTCGGCCACGCAGTCGGCCAGGTAGGGCGTCGCCGCGAAGCCGCGCTGCGCGTGCCGGATCGCGGGCTCGACCACGTCGGCCAGCGTCAGGCGGCCGTGTCGCGCGAGCAGCTCGCACCAGGCCGCCAGATTGCCGGGCACCGCGACCGAGGTCCGGCCCACCGCGTTGCGACGCCCGATCGTGTCGAGCGATCCGGGCGGCGCACCGGGATCCGGCTCGAAGCGCGTCGGACCGACCCCCAGCGGACAGCGTCCCTGACCCTCGAGCACCTCGTGCGTGCCGTCCGGACGACGCAGGTGCGCGAAGCCCCCGCCGAGCGGCCCGACCATCATCGGCTCGACGACCGACAGCGCGAACAGCGCCGCGACCGCGGCGTCGACCGCATTGCCCCCGGCCGCGAGCATCTCCGCGCCTGCGGCCGAGGCGAGCGGGTGGTTGGTGACGACCATGCCGCGCGAGGCGTGCGCGGGGGTCTTCTCGAGCTCGAACGCGGCGGCGCGACGGCTTCGGTCGGGTGTGTTCACGGCGGATGTCTCCTGCGGTCCTGGCCGCATGATCCACGGCGCGGGCCGGGGCGTCACGCTGCCGGTCCGCCCTCGCCCGGCTGGATCGGCGGCGCGACCGGTCCGATGACGCCCGGCGCCCGCCCGGCGCGACCGGCCCGGTGGCGCCGGGGCCGCCTCAGGTGCCGATCCGCACCGGATCGACCATCCCCGCGAGCACCGCGCAGACGCTGTGCGCGGTGATCGCGCTGCTGCGCGGATTGGCCGCGCTCGGCCGGTTCTCGATCGACATGCGGATCAGCGTGTCCTCGGCGTCGATCTCGATCTCGTGGACGTTGCGGGCCAGCCCCGGATCGCTCCAGATCTCCACTTCGGTCCGCTCGCCGCCGATGCCCGCGAGGCTCAGCGTCGCGGCCACGTTCACGTTGCGCGGGAACGCGCGGCAGGCCTCGATCGCGTTGCCCGCGAACACGCAGGTCGGGCCGTCGCCGGCCGTGTCGAGCCCCGCGGGCGGCTTGCGCGTGCGCAGCCTGACCGACCGGATCCGCCCGATCGCGGCCGCCCGCAGCATGTCGATGCCGGCCACCGCGCCCGAGGGGACCACGATGCGCGTGCCGCTGCGACGCGCCCGCTCGAGCAGTCCGGGCCGTTCGAGCAGCGCGGCGACGCTGACCGTCACCACCGTCCCGCCGCCGTCGGCCACCGCATCGAGGAGCGCCGCCGCCGCCTCGGGCGCCAGGCACTCGACGAGCACGTCGCAGGCGCCGGCCAGCGCCTCGAGCGGGACCGCGCGTGCCTGCGGATGGCCGAGATCGGCCAGCCTCGCCGCGGTGGCCGCGACATCGCGTCCGGCCGCCGCCGCGAGCCTCAGCCCGGGCGGCGCGGCGCCCGCCAGCCAGCGGGCCACCTCCGAGCCGATGCCGCCGAGTCCGGCGATGCCGATCGCGAGCGGGGGAGGGGC
>RPRK01000121.1 GCA_003818495.1 Burkholderiales bacterium | reverse complement strand
CTTCGTGCGGGATCGGCTGTCGATGCCGCAGTGACGCGGCCGATCCGCGACCGCCGCCGGCCGCGCCGCACGCCGGCCCGAGCGCCCGGCCGGCACCTGCCTCAAATGCGAAGGGCCCGCGCGAGCGGGCCCTTCATCCGTCAGCGCGGCCCGCGCCCGGAGGCGTGGGCCGCAGGACGGCGCGTCAGTTGCCGCCGACGCTGGTGAAGCGCGCTTCCGGACGGTCGTCCGAGCGATGGACCGTCGTCACGTTCTTCTTCATCGCCCACGGCCGCACCTGGTGGTGGATGGGGATGTAGTACGCGTTGTCGGACGTGATCTTCAGGCCCTCGCGCAGCAGGGCGTCCCGCTTGGCGATGTCGGTCTCGGTCTTGCTCGCGTCGATGATGGCGTCGAGCTTCGGATCATTGATCCGGCCGAGGTTGAAGTTGCCGTCGGCACCGGTGGTCTTCGTCCGGATGAGCGACTGCAGCGTGTACAGCGCGTCGTACGTGGCCACGCCCCAGCCCAGCATGTACGCGCTGGTCTCGTGCTTCTGGATCTTGGGGATGAAGTTGGCGAAGGGCATCGCGTTGAGCTTGACCTTCATGCCCGCGCGCGCCCACATGCCGACGAGTGCCTGGCAGATCTCCTCGTCGTTCACGTAGCGGTTGTTCGGGCAGTCGAGCGTGAACTCGAAGCCGTTCGGGTAGCCCGCTTCGGCCAGCAGCTTCTTCGCGCCTTCCGGGTCGGCCGGCTTGATCGCGTCGGCTTCCTTGGTCCAGCCGTTGACGCCCGGCGCGACCATGATGCTCGCCGGCAGCGACAGCCCGCGCATGATCGTGCGCTGGATCGCCGCACGGTCGACGGCCATGTTCAGCGCGCGGCGCACCTTGACGTCCTTGAACGGGTTCTTGCCCTTGACGTCGGAGTAGGCGAGCTCGTTGTTGTGCTGATCGAGACCGATGAAGATGGTGCGGACCTCGTGGCCCTCGACGACCTTCAGGTTGGGGTTCTGCTTGAGGCGCGCGACGTCCTGCGTCGGCAGGTCGGTGACCATGTCGATCTCGCCCGACAGCAGCGCGGCCACGCGGGTCGCGTCGGCCTTGATCGGCGTGTACGAGACGCGGTCGACGTTGCCGTCCTTCTTGCCCCACCACTTGGCGTTGTCGGACATCACGATGCGCTGGTCGGGCGACCAGCCGTTGATGATGTACGGGCCCGTGCCGTTGGTGTTGCGCGACGCGAAGGTGTCCTCGCGGGCCTTGTAGTCCTGGACCTTCTCGGACTTGTTCTTGCCGGCCCAGCCGCGGCTCATGATCCGGAAGTCGATGATGTTGCGCAGCAGGATCGGCACCGGCGCCTCGAGCACCACGTCGATCGTGTGGTCGTCGACCTTCTTGATCTCCTTGATGCCGGTCACGTAGATCTGCATCGTGCCCTGCGGCTGCTTGATCCGCTCGAGCGAGAAGATGACGTCGTCGGCCGTGAAGGGCGAGCCGTCATGGAAGGTCACGCCCTTGCGCAGGTTGAAGCGCCACTGGGTGGGGCTCGTCTGCTGCCAGCTGGTGGCCAGCGCGGGTTCGATCTTGTAGTCCTTGCCGTACCGGGTCAGCCCCTCGTACGTGTGCATCAGGATCGCATTGGTGGTCGCGTGATTCTGCGAATGCGGATCCAGCGTCAGGATGTCGTTCTGGGCGCCCCAGCGCAGGGCCTCTGCGTGCGCGGTACCGAGCGCGAGGCCGGCGACCAGCGCCGTCGCCCCGAGCAGTTGCTTCATGGTGATCATCGACGGATTCTCCTCGAAGGGTGCGTGTGCCGGGCCGCCCCGGCTGACGCGAGCGGGGACTGTATCACGCAGGTACGCGGTTTCCGGGGGTTCCCGGTTGCCGCTCCCAGACGCCTATGGCGTAGTGCAGGCCCGTGCGGCTGACCGCCGGGGAACGGCTCGTGCAGGTCCATGCGGCGGGGTCGATCGACGGGAATCGAGCGTCGCCGTCGACGTCGAGATCGATGTCGGTGACGATCAGCCGATCGGCACGTGCCATGGCCTCCCGGTAGACCTGCGCGCCGCCGACCACGAACGCCTCCGGGGCCCCCGCGCACAGCGCGATCGCCTCGTCGAGCGACCCGGCCCGCTCGCAGCCGTCGCGGGCCCATCCCGCATCCCGGGTGAGGACCACGGTGCGACGTCCGGGCAGTGGCCGCCCGATCGACTCGAAGGTGCGCCGACCCATCAGGATCGGATGCCCCATCGTGGTCGCCTTGAAGTGCTGCAGGTCCTCGGGCAGGTGCCAGGGCAGCGCGTTGTCACGGCCGATCACGCCGTCGCGGGCGCGGGCGACGACCAGGGTCAGGCGGGGGGCGGGGGCGTTCATGGCGCTCGAGACGAACGGCGGTCGGGGCCGCAGGATACCGCCGCGGCCGGTGCCCGGGGCAGGCGCGTCGCGCGAGCGTCCGGCCAAGCTCCCGAAGCCGCTAGACTCGGAACGAGCCGCGCGCCGGCTCGGATCGTCGCAGCAGGACCGCAGACGGACATGTCACGAGCTCGAAGCACCGCCCCGCATGCCGGCTGGATCCCGGCCTTCGTGCTGTCGGCGTGCGTCGCGGTCGGCGCCGGGGCCGGCCTGCTCGGTCAGCGGCACCAGGGCCGGTCCGCCGAGACGCAGTTGCTCGTGACCGGAGAGATCGCCGCCGGACACTATTCGGGCCTGCTGGTGGCGAGGCTTCGCGCGCTGGAGAACGCGGCGATGCTCGACGCGTACATGCCGGACGCGGACGCCGGTCCGCGCGACGCGATGCGCGCCGCGCTCGTCGAGGGCCTGGCCGGTCGCTATCCGGAGTTCTCCTGGATCGGCTTCGCGGACGCGTCGGGGCTCGTCGGAACCGCCTCGGAAGGGCGCTCGACCGGGAGCGACGCGTCGGCGAGCGCATGGTGGCGGGCCGGGATGCAGGGGCCCTACCTCGGCGACGTGCGCGATGCCGAGGCGGCCGCAGCGTCCGGCGACGCGGCCCGGGATCGGTCCGCGCTGCACCGGCTCGCCATCGCGGTCCCGCTGCGGCGAGGCGATGCCGCGCCGCATGGCGTGCTCGCCGCGCAGGTCGACGCCGACTGGGTGATCCAGGTCCGCGAGGAACTGCTCGCGATCGTCCGGCCGCTCGGCGGGATCGAGCTGCGCGTGCTGCTGCGTGACGGCACGACGGTCTCGGGGAGTCGCTTCGAGCCGGACGCGATCCTGCCCGAGCGGCTCGACGCGGGCGGCTTCCGGCTCACCGGACTCGTCGACGGCATCCCTCGGATCGTCTCGGTGCATCGGGTCGGGGGCGACGTCGTGGTGGACCGACTGGGCTGGAGAATCCTCGTCGTCCGCGATCCGGACATCCATCAGGACTCGGGACGCAGGGCGCTCGGGGTCGCGCTCGCCACCGGCACGGGCGTCGGGCTGCTCGCCGCGGTCGCCGTCGCGCCGCTGATGCGACGCAGTCGGCTCAGACCGCCACCGGCGCCTTGATGGCCGGATGCGAGCGGTAGTCGACGATCTCGATGTCCGCGTACCGATAGTCGAAGATCGATTCCGGGCGGCGCGCGAACCGCAGTCTCGGCAGCGGATGCGGCTCGCGCGAGAGCTGCTCGCGGGCCTGGTCGAGGTGGTTCAGGTACAGGTGGCAGTCGCCCCCGGTCCAGACGAAGTCGCCCGGCTGCAGTCCGCACTGCTGCGCGATCATCTCGGTCAGCAGCGCGTACGACGCGATGTTGAACGGCACGCCCAGGAAGATGTCGGCGCTGCGCTGATAGAGCTGGCAGGACAGGCGTCCGTCGGCCACGTAGAACTGGAAGAGCGCGTGGCAGGGCGCGAGCGCCATCGAAGGCAGCTCGGAGACGTTCCATGCGGACACGATCAGGCGTCGGGAGTCCGGATCGCTCGCCAGGCGCTTCATCAGTTCGGCGATCTGGTCCACGTGACCGCCGTCCGGCGTCGGCCACGAGCGCCACTGGTGACCGTAGACCGGCCCGAGCTCGCCCTGCTCGTCGGCCCACTCGTCCCAGATCGACACGCCGTGCTCGCGCAGGTAGGCGACGTTGGTGGAGCCGCTCAGGAACCACAGCAGCTCGTGGACGATCGACTTCAGGTGGACCTTCTTCGTCGTGACGAGCGGAAAGCCCTCGGCGAGGGGGAACCGCATCTGCCAGCCGAAGACCGACAGCGTGCCGGTGCCGGTGCGATCGGACTTGCGCACGCCGTGCTCGAGCACGTGGCGCATCAGGTCGAGGTAGGCGCGCATGGTGGGGGGCTCAGGCGGCCAGGCCGCGGAAGCACGCCGACACCATCTGCTCGACGATCTCGGCGTCGGACATCGAGCCACCGGCCTTCAGGAACTCGAGGGTCGGATCGCAGGTGCGGGCGTAGAGGGAATAGAGGACGAACTCGTCGCGCAGCGTCGCGCTCAGGCTGCCCGCGGCGCGCGCATCCTGGATCATCTCGCCGATGCGCTCCGAGAGCCCCATCAGCGCATCCATGTAGCCGCGGTTGGCGAGCAGGCTGTTCTGCAGCGCCGGGCTCGTGGAGGGCAGGTGGGGCACGCTGCCCGACAGGCGCTGCGACAGCGTCCAGCGCAGCAGGCCCTCGAGCCGTTCGATCGCGGGCCGATCGGGAGACAGCGCGTCGAGCGCGGCGCGGGTCTGGTCGAGCAGGCGGACCATCACTGCGGCGGCGAGCGCTTCCTTGGATTCGAAGTGCTTGTAGAGGCTGCCCTTGGCGATGCCGACCTCGGCGGCGATGTCGTCCATCGACATCGCCTCGTACCCCTTGTCACCGAGCAGCCGATTGGTCGCGTCGAGGATCGCCTCCTCGCGGAGCTCGAACTGGGTCTCGCGGAACGACTTGCGGGGCGGGGGCAGATTCACGGGGGTGCGGTACCGGTGCGTGCACGGCGTGACGCATCCGTCACGCGACCGGTGATTGTAACCGCTACTGCTGGCCGATCGGGGGCTGGGGGCTGCCGGGCGCGAGCGCGGGCATGCGCGGGACGGACTGCCCCTGCGCCACTGCGCCCGCATTCGGATCCGCGGTCGGCAGCGTGCTCGACGGGGCGATGGCAGGCGGGGGCGGATCACCGACCGTGGCCGCGGCGCCGGCCGGCGGCAGCATGCGCGTCGGCAGCGGCGGCGGGCCGCCGGGCTGCCCCGGTCCGCCGACGGGCGGCTGGAATGCGGAGGGTGCGACCGGCGGCACCGTCGCGCCTGCGCCCGGGCGCTGCGGCCCGCTGGTCAGCACCGCGATCGATCCGCGGGCCGGCGCAGCGAGTCGCATCGGCAGTCCCCCTGCGCCACGGTCGAGCTCGACCGCATCGCCGCTCACCGACCGGACGGTCATCCCGTCGGAGACCGGCTCCCCGACGGCGAACGGCTTGGCGGGGCGACCATCGATCGCGAGCAGTGCCACGCCCCGCTCGCCGGAGGCCAGCACGCCGGTCACCTGGATGTTCGACGGCGCGGCCTGCGCCTGCGCGTCCTGCGGGCGCGGCACGCCGCCGAACAGCTGGCCCGCGGCCGACAGGTCCGTCGGGCCCTGGACCTGCGCGACGGAACCAGCGGGCGCGATCGGGGCTCGGGGTGCGAGCAGCTGCAGCGCCCAGCCGGCGATGATCGCGCACAGGGCCGCGAACAGCAGCACCGAGGCGATACGGGCTAAGGGGAGGCGGAGTCGCATGGTCGATACGGGCCGATCGGCGAGGCGCGACCCGGGCAGGGCGCCCGGAGGCCGCTGGTATCATAGCTTCATTGACCCCACGGTCGAGGCGGAGCGGACAGACGATGCATACGGGATGGCGAATCGCGGTCGGATCGAGGCTCGGGCGGCGTGCCGGCGAGGGCTCGCGTGCCCGCGGCTTCACGCTGATCGAGCTGATGGTCGTCATCATGATCCTCGGGGTGCTGGCTGCGCTGGTGGTGCCGCGGGTGATGAGCCGGCCCGACGAGGCCCGGGTCGTCGCCGCCAAGCAGGACATCGCCCAGATCATGCAGGCGCTCAAGCTCTACCGGCTCGACAACTCGCGCTACCCGACCACCGAGCAGGGGCTGCAGTCGCTCGCCGTTCGCCCGACCAGCGGTCCGGTGCCGAACAACTGGAAGTCGTATCTCGACAAGGTCCCCAACGATCCCTGGGGCAAGCCTTACCAGTACCTGAGCCCGGGCGTGCGCGGCGAGATCGACGTCTTCAGCTTCGGCGCCGACGGCCAGTCGGGCGGCACGGGCGTCGAGGCCGACGTCGGCTCGTGGGACCTCTGATCGGGCGGCCACGCATCGCTACCCGCGCCGGTCGCGGGCCGATCCCTGAGCGGCGCGTCCGGTCCCCGCGGTCGTCCCGCGGCTTCACGCTGATCGAACTCCTGGTGGCGCTGCTGGTCGCGGTGGTGCTGATCGGCATGGTGGCCGTCTCGGGGTCGCCGAACCCCGAGCGTGCGCTGCGCTTCGACGCGGAGCGGCTGGCGCAGCTGCTGTCGCTGGCCCGCGAGGAGTCCCAGCTGCGGGGCGCGCCGATCCGGTTCGAGAGCTCCTCCGAGGGGTATCGGTTCCTCATCTACAAGGAACGCCAGTGGCGTGCGATCACGGACGACGGCGACCTGAGGGCACGGCCGTGGGGCATCGAGACGCGGCTGCTGGTGGAGCGTGCCGACGGTCGACGCTCGCTGGACTTCGGCCGCGATCTGGTCGAGCCGCCGTACCGGGTGACGCTGCAGCGCCCGGGCGCCTCGGTGACCATCGTCGCCAACGGACTGGGCAGCTTTGAAGTCCAGGAATGACCGCCGGCCCGCCGCGGCCGCGGCCGGCTTCACGCTGGTCGAGGTGCTGGTCGCGCTGACCATCGTCGCGGTCGCGCTGATCGCCTCGCTGCGCGCGGTCGGCTCGCTGGCCACCAGCGCCTTCGACCTGCGCCAGCGGACCCTCGCGCAGTGGAGCGCCGAGAACCGCCTGGCGCAGATCCGCGTGGAGTCCGAGTGGCCGGCGCTCGGGCGCCGCGCCTACGACTGCTCGCAGGCCGAGTCGACGATGACCTGCGAGGAGGAGGTGTTCGCCACCCCGAACGCGCAGTTCCGGCGCATCGAGGTCAGCGTGTTCCCCACCGCCGGTCAGCGCGTGCGCCTGGCCCGACTGGTGGGCTTCGCGACGACCACCGGGAGGTCGCCGTGAAGGGGCGCCGCGTCCGGTCGGGGCGCCGCGCGGCGGGCTTCACGCTGATCGAGCTGCTGATCGCGGCGGCGCTGCTGGCGGTGCTGGCGGTGCTGTCGTGGCGGGGGCTGGACGCGGTGCTCGCGTCGCGCAAGCAGATCGTCTCGGCATCGGACGAACTGCGCGCGCTGATGGTCGCGTTCTCGCAGCTCGACGAGGACCTCCGTCGGTCGTGGCCGGTGCGGCTGCTCAAGCTCCAGACGCCGTCGATCGGGTTCACGGTGTCCGGCGAGCAGGCGGTGGCGACGCTCGAGCTGCTGCGCGAATCCGGTGGCGCCACCGAGGCGACCCAGCTGCAGCGGGTCGCCTGGCGGCTACGCGACGGTCGGATCGAGCGCGGCTTCGGTGCCTGGAGCGCGCTGCCCGGGGCGGGCGGCACGCCGGGTGCGGCGGCCGCGCCCACGGGCTTCGGCGCGACCGGCGGGCAGCCGGGCGGCGACGCCGCCGGTGCCGGCGGACTGATCTGGCAGCCGGTGCTGGTCGGCGTCGCATCGCTTCAGATGCAGGGCTGGGTCACCGGCCAGGGCTGGATCGCGGCCGAGGCGCTCGCGGGGCAGCTGCGCGGCGGCATGGATCCGCAGCCGACGGCCAATCCGACGGCCCCGGCCGCCGCGAACGCCCTGCCGCGCGTCACCGGCCTGCTGGTCCGGGTGATCCGCACCGACGGGCGCGTGATGCAGCGCATCTTCCCGGTGACCGACTGAACATGCGAGCCTCCGTCCGTCCGCCGGGCCGCCAGCGCGGGGCCGCGATCATCACCGCGATGCTGGTGGTGACGCTCGCCGCGGTGGTGGTCTCGGGCCTGTTCTGGCGCGAGCACGTCGCGGTGCGCTCGGTCGAGAACCGCCTCGCGCTCGCCCAGGCGCGCTGGATCGAGCGCGCGGCGCTCGACTGGGCGAAGGTGATCCTGCGCGCCGACGCCCGCAGCACCGGCGCGGTCGACCACCTCGGCGAGGCGTGGGCGGTGCCCGTGCTGGACACGCGGATGGACGAGACGGTGACGGCCGGCGCCAAGCTCGACGAGGGTTCGAAGCGCACCGCGATGCTCGCGGGCCAGATCTACGACGCGCAGGCCCGCTTCAACATCACGGCGCTGGTCGACGGGCGCGGCGCGCCCTCGGCGCCCAACGTCAAGGCGCTGCGCAGGCTGCTGTCCCTGCTCGGCAAGCCCGAGTCGGCGGCCGACCCGATCGTCGCCCGCGTCGTGCAGTCCGCCGAGTCGATCGCACCCGACGGCAAGGTGACGCCCGCCTCGCGACCGCCGCTCACCCGGCTGGCCGACCTGCTCGACGTCCCGAACCTGGACCCGTCGGTGGTGGCGGTGCTCGAGGCCCACGCGATCGTGCTGCCCTCGAACGCGACCCGGATCAACATCAACACCGCGGGACCCGAGGTGCTCGCCGCGGGGATCGAAGGCCTGGATGTCGCCGGTGCCCGGCGCTACGTGTCGACCCGCGAGCGGACACCCGCCACCGACCTCGCGATCGCCGCGACGCGGTTCGGCGGCAACGTGACGCTCGATCCCGCCCTGCTGTCGGTCGGCTCGACCTTCTTCCTCGTGAGCGGAGTGATACGCTACGACCGCGTCGAATCCCAGACCGAAACCTTGCTGCAGCGAAAGAACAACGACGTGGAAGTGATATGGCAGCTTCGCCTCTGAAGCGGGGCGAGGCCGTCGTCTGGCTGCCGCCGCGCAGCGAGGGCGAACGGGCCTTCGGCACCGAGGCGCGCTTGCTCGCGATCCGCGGCGGGGATCTGGCCAGCGGTCGTGCCGAGCGGGTGTCGCTCGACGGCCTGCAGGGGACGAACCAGGTCCGCCTGGTGTTCGATCCGCGCGACGTCGTGCTGCTGTCGCCGCAGGTGCCCGCGCTGACCGGCGCGCGGCTCGCCCAGGCGCTTCCCAACGTCGTCGAGGATGCGCTGCTGCAGGACGCCGCGACCTGCGCGATCGTGGCGGGCCCGTCGCTCGGCGACGGCCGCAGGCTGGTGGCGGTCGTCGACCGCGAGTGGCTCGAGTTCACCGTCGGCGCCTTCGAGCGCCGCGGCATGCGCGTGCGCGCTGCGTGGTGCGCCCAGCTCGCACTGCCCTGGGCGCCGCCATCGTGGTCGCTGGCCTGCGTGCACGGCGGGCTCGCGCTGCGCACCGGCGAGTCCGCGGGGATCGGCTGGACGGCGGGCGAGGACAGCGACTTCCGGACCGAGGCGATCGTCGCGGCGATCGAGACCGCGCTCGCCGGCGAGATGCGCCCCGCCTCGATCGAGGCGTTCGTCGACGACGCGTCCTGGGAGGCCTCGCTCGAGCGCGCCGCGGCGCGGCTCGGTCTTCCGGTGAACGTCTCCGGCCTGGCCGCGCCCGCGGCGGGCGGCGTCGACCTGCTTGCCGGTCGCGCGGCGGCCGGCAAGCGCATGATGGCCTCGTTCGATCCGCGCGCCTGGCGGCTGCCTGCGGCACTGGTCGCGGCCTGCGTGGTGGCCGGCCTGGCCGGCCTGAACCTGCACTGGGCCCAGATGGCCCGCGAGAAGGACGCGATCCGCCGTTCGCTCGAGGCCACCTTCCGCGGCGCCTTCCCGCAGGCGCAGGTCGTGGTCGACCCGCTGCTCCAGATGAACCGGCAGGTCGCGACGCTGCGCGCGGGCAGCGGCCAGACCGGTCCCGAGGACATGGCGCCGCTGCTGGCACGCTTCGCGCAGGCCCTGGGCAGCAGCGGCATCGACGTGCTCGCGGGCATCGAGTAC
The DNA here is from genome assembly GCA_003818495.1 of Burkholderiales bacterium. Classification (GTDB taxonomy): domain Bacteria; phylum Pseudomonadota; class Gammaproteobacteria; order Burkholderiales; family Burkholderiaceae_E; genus UBA4615. The sequence goes on along the minus strand of RPRK01000121.1, from coordinate 4,681 downwards.
CGCGAAGGGCGGCTCAAGGTGCGCTTCCAGCCGCAGCGCGTCGACGGCCGGGCGGCACGCGAGCAGTTGCGCGAGCAGTGCTCGCGTGCCGGGCTGAAGCTGCAGTTCGACAACGAACGGGACCCGACGGCCACCGTCGGGCTGCAGTCGTGAGCGCGGCCGCCGAGGCGTTCGAGCAGGTGATGCGCCGATGGGCGGGGCTGCAGTCGCGCGAGCGGCGCATCCTCGGGATCGGCGGCGGCCTGCTGGTGCTGGTGCTGGTGTGGCTGCTGGCGTTCGAGCCGGCGTGGGTCGGCCGCAAGAAGCTCGCGGCCGAGCTGCCGACGTTGCGCGGGCAGCTCGCCCAGATGGAGGGGCTGGCCGCCGAGGCACGACGCCTCTCGAGCCAGGCGCCGCAGGGCATCGACACGCCGGCGCAGCTCAAGGTGGCGCTCGAGCAGTCGATCGAGGCGGCCGGGCTCAAGGGCGCGGTGTCGCAGCTCACGGTATCGGGCGAGCTCATCGACCTGCGATTCAAGGCCGTGGCCTTCGCACCCTGGGTGGCCTGGTTCGACAGCGCGCTGCGCGAGACGCGACTGCGTGCGATCGACGTCGCCGTCGAGCGCGAGACCGCCCCCGGGATGGTCAGTGCCCGGCTGACGCTCGAGGCGCAGAAGCGGGGCCCGTGATCCGTTCCCGGCTCGGACAGACGTTCGCGGCCCGCCGCGCCCGCCCGGAGATCGCGCGGACCGGCCTCGGCTGGCGACTCGCGATGGCCGCGGCGGGCCTGCTCGCCGCGCTGTCGGTCCTCCTCACCCAGGCACCCGCGAGCTTCGCGGATCTCGCGCTGTCGCGGGCCACCCAAGGTCGCGTGCGGCTGGCCGAGGCAGCCGGCACGATCTGGCAGGGGCGCGGGCGCATCGTGTTCGCCGACGTCGTCGAGGGCGGCATGGAGCGGGCCGCCACCGCGACCATCCCCGGCGTCGTGCTGCCCGGCATCTTCGGCTGGCGGGTGTCGCCGTGGCCGCTGCTGGTCGGCGTGCTCGATGCGCGCGTCGAGCACGACAGCATGCGGCAGGCCGTGCTGCTGACCGGACGCGTCGGCGAGCTGCGCGCGACACCCGGTACGCTGACGTTGCCGCCGGTCGCACTCGATCGGCTGGGGTCGCCGTGGAATACAATTCGTCCGACCGGCGCGCTGACGCTGTCGTGGGACAGCGTGACCCTGCGCAGCGGACGGTTCGACGGCCGAGCCTCGATCGAGCTCCATCAGGCGGCCTCCGCGCTCACACCCGTGCGGCCGCTCGGCGCCTACCGGATCGACGTGGTCGGATCGGGCGCGCAGGCGCAGGTCAAGATGAATACACTCTCGGGGCCGCTGCGCCTGGAAGGCAGCGGCAGCTGGGATGCCAGATCGGGACTTCGGTTCACCGCCGAAGCACTGGCCGAAGGGCCGGAGCGGGTGAGGCTGCAGTCCCTGCTCGGGTTGCTAGGCCGCCGCGTCGGCGAGCGCACGATCATCAAGATAGGAGCCTGAGCCTTGCGTCTTGTTCAGCTGCTGCGGCAGGTGCCGGCCCGAATCGCGCACGCGCTCGTGCCCGCGCTGGTGCTGGGCGTGCTGGCGCTGGTGCAGCCGACGGGGACCGCCACGGCGCAGACCGCCGGCGTGCGGGCGCCGGCCAATGCTCCGATCACGCTGAACTTCAAGGACGCCGACATCGATTCGGTGGTCGGCGCCTTCGGCCACCTGCTCAACCGCACCTTCGTCATCGACCCTCGGGTGCGCGGCAAGGTGACCCTCGAGACGCCGCGTGCGGTGCCGCCCTCGGTCGCCTACGAGCTGCTGCAGTCGGCGCTCCGGCTGCAGGGCTTCGCGATCGTCGAGACCGGTGCCATCTCGCGGGTGGTCCCGGAGGCCGACGCCAAGCTGCAGTCGGGGCCGGTGACGGCGGGGCGCACGGGGCCGGCCGGCGGGGACAATGTCGTCACCCAGATCTTCCGGCTGACCTACGAGTCGGCGAGCAACCTCGTGCCGGTGCTGCGGCCGCTGATCTCGCCGAACAACACCATCGTCGCGTATCCGAACAACAACCAGCTGGTCATCACCGACTACGCCGCCAACCTGCAGCGCCTGGCGCGGATCATCGCGACGCTCGACAGCCCGGCGGCCGGCGAGGTCGAGGTGGTGAGCATGAAGCATGCGCTTGCGAGCGACGTCGCGCTGCAGGTCTCGCGGCTTCTCGACGACCAGGCACGCGCCGGCGGCGCCCCCGGGGCGACCACCGACCCGGGCCAGCGCGTCTCGGTGCTGGCCGACACCCGCATCAACTCGATCCTCATCCGATCGTCGAGTCCGGCGCGGATGAACCTCGCCAAGACCCTGATCAACCGGCTCGACCAGCCGTCGAGCGAGCCCGGCAACATCCGGGTGGTGTATCTGCGCAACGCCGAGGCGACCCGGCTGGTGCAGGTGCTGCGGGGCGTGCTGGTCGGCGACGGCGGCGCCGGCGCGCAGGCCGGCGCGTTCGGGCAGGGCGGCGCGCAGCAGGGTGGCTTCGGTGGCGCGGGGCTCGGCAGCGGCTCGACCGCGAACAGCCCGGTCACCGGCCTCGGCGGTCCGGCGGGGGCGAACTCCCCGGCCACGTCGGCCCTGGGGCAGGGCACTCCGCAGGGCGGCGGCGTGACCACCGTCGCAGCCGGCGGCGCCGTCATCGCGGCCGACCCGTCGACCAACTCGCTCATCATCACCGCGCCCGAGCCGATCTACCGGAACCTGCGTTCGGTGATCGACAAGCTCGACGCGCGCCGCGTGCAGGTCTACATCGAATCGCTGATCGTCGAGGTCAGCGCCGACCGGTCGATCGAGCTCGGCCTGCAGTGGCAGTTCCTGTCGCAGGGCAGCAGCACGATCGGCGGCACGAACCTGCCGGCCCGGGGCTCGGGCAGCAACATCCTCGACGTGACGGCCAACATCCTCGGCGTCGGACGCGGCCTGAACATCGGCGTGGTCTCGAACAAGCCGATCCTCGGCTCGACCGCCGCGGGCACCGCGATCAACCTCGGCGTGCTGGCCCGCGCGCTGGAGACGGAGACCGGCGCGAACATCCTCGCCACGCCGAACCTGGTCACCCTCGACAACGAGGAGGCGCGGATCATCATCGGCCAGAACGTGCCGTTCATCACCGGCTCGTTCTCGTCGACGGGCGCGGCCGGCGGCGCGGTCAACCCGTTCCAGACCATCGAGCGGCGCGACGTCGGCACGACGCTGCGCGTGCGGCCCCAGGTCGCCGAGGGCGGCACGGTGAGGATGCAGATCTTCCAGGAGGTCTCGAGCGTCCAGGACGCGACGCTGGCGGCCGGCCTGATCACCAACAAGCGTGCGATCGAGTCGAACGTGCTGGTCGACGACGGGCAGGTGGTGGTCCTCGGCGGCCTGATCGAGGAGCGGCTCGAGGGTGGCGTGAGCATGGTGCCCGGGCTGGGGCGGCTGCCGATCCTCGGCAACCTGTTCCGCTACGACAACCGCAAGCGGGTGAAGACCAACCTGATGGTCTTCCTGCGACCGGTCGTGCTGCGCAGCGCCGAGTCGTCGTACAACGTGACCGCGGACCGCTACGACTACATCCGACAGCTGCGCGGCGAGCCGGTGGTGCCGGGCAGCGAGCTGATGCCCGAGCGCGGACTGCAGCCGCCGGCGATGTCGCCGATGCCGCCGCGCCCCGGCCAGCCCGGCGTGATGCCGCCCGGACTCGCGCCGGCGATCAACGAGGTGCTGCCCGACCGCTGGCGGCCGGTGACGCCGCGCACGGCGCCCGCGCCGGGTGGGGAGGGCGCGCCCGGGGTGCCAGGGCAGCCGCCGGCGATCGACCAGCGTCCCGGTGCGCCGACGGCCCCGCAGGGAGGCATCGCGCCGACCGGAGTGCCGCCGATCGGACCGGATGGCAGGCCGCTCGGCAACGGCGTCGTCCAGACCGCGCCGAACGAGATCGTGATCCCGCGCCGGCTCGCGGACACGCCGCTGCCCGGCGCGCTGAACGCGAACTGAGATACCGATGAGCCAGGTCTCGCCCTCGCGCTACGTGCCCTACGGCTACGCCCGACAGAACCAGCTGCTGGTGTCGGGCGTCTCGGGTGACGCGATCGAGGTCTGGATCGGCGACGCCACGCCCACGCACGCGCTGGCCGAGCTGTCGCGCAACCTGCCGCTGCGTGTCGTGCCGGTGCGCAAGCCCGGCCCCGAGCTCGCCGCCGCGATCGCACGCGCCTATTCGCAGCAGGAAGGGTCGGCGGCGTCCGTCGTCGACGAGGTCGAGAGCGATCTCGACCTCTCGAGGCTGCTGCAGGACATCCCCAAGATCGAGGACCTGCTCGAGACCGAGGACGACGCGCCGATCATCCGGATGATCAACGCGCTGCTGACGCAGGCCGCGCGCGACGGTGCCTCCGACATCCACATCGAGCCGTTCGAGTCGTACTCGATGGTCCGTTTCCGCGTCGACGGCTCGCTGCGCGACGTGGTCCGCCCGCGGCGCGAGCTGCACGCGGCGCTGGTGTCGCGGATCAAGATCATGGCCGCACTCGACATCGCGGAGAAACGCCTGCCGCAGGACGGCCGGATCACGCTGCGGGTGGCGGGCAAGCCGGTGGACGTGCGGGTATCCACGATCCCCACCGGCCACGGCGAACGCGTGGTGCTGCGGCT
>RPRK01000120.1 GCA_003818495.1 Burkholderiales bacterium | reverse complement strand
GATCGTCTCGTAGAGCCACTGGTGCTGGACGAAACCGGAGATCGACAGGGCGGCGCCCTGCGGCACTGCCGGGGCGGCGCCCGCCAGCGTGACCGTCTGCCCGCTGACCTGCGCGATCGTGGTGTATCCGGTGTTCGGCCACCGGGCCTCGGTCAGCGCCGTGTTCCTGACCACGACCTGCGAGTCCTTGCCGAGCGTCGTGTAGGCGGCCACGCGGACCAGGTCCGGCCGGGTCTCGTGGTTGCTGCGGGGCGCGCCCTGCAGGCGGATCGATCCGACCAGCCGGGTCATGCGCACGCCGTTGGTCGTGGTGCCGCGGATGATCACCGGCGCGTCGGCGTTGCCCGAGTCGCGTACGTCGAGCGCGACGGCACGGTTCAGCTCGAAGCGTCCGGCGCCCAGGATCACGACGAATCCGCCGGTGGGCCACGCCTTCTGCGTGCGGGCACTGCGGATGATCTCCTGCGCCCGCTGCAGGGTCCTCAGTGGGCCGTCCGAGCCGCTGACGCCGAGGCAGCATCCGTTCCGGAGGTCGTCGCCGTCCGGCGTCACGTACAGCACGCGGGCGCCGGCGGGGATGACGGTCGGGTCGGGCAGCGCCGACGGGGTCGACGGCGTCGGCGTCGGCGAAGCGGTCGCGGCCGGGGGCTTGGCGACCGGGGGTTTCGCGGTCGCCTGCGCGACGAGCTTGCCGTCCGAGATCTCGCTCGGCAGGGCGGTCGGCTCGACCGAGAGCGGGTCACCGAGCAGCGCCGCATCGCTCGAGGACAGGGTGTCGGTCGCGGCGCCGCCGCAGGCCTGAAGCGTCGCCGTACACAGCAACGTCGCGAACACGAACATCGGGTGAGTCCGGGAGGTCTGGTTGTCGAGGCGCACTAGACCGCTCCTTGAAATGCGTTGTCAATGCGTTTACGCTCACTTTGAAAACTTGTTGCAATGCGTCTGCGTGAACGGTACGAGGCGACCGATATTCGGCTGCCGTGACCCGAACGACCCGCGATCTGCTCGCATCCACGGCCATCTCGCCGTTGGCCGTACACGACGTTCTCGAGCGCCCGCCCATCACACCCCCTCCCGTCTCCGTACCCGTGGCTTCCCTGCGGTGATCGACCTCCACTGTCACTACCTTCCCGGCGTGGACGACGGCGCCCGGACCCTCGGCGACGCGCTGGCACTGGCCGCCGCCTCCGTGGCGGATGGCATCACCACCGCGATCCTCACCCCCCACGTCCACCCCGGCGTCTTCGACAACCGCCTGTCGGCGCTGCGTCCCGCGTTCGAGCTGTTCCGCCAGGCCCTGGCCGAGGCCCGCATCCCGCTCGAGGTGTATCTCGGTGCCGAGGTCCGGATCCATCCGACCGCGTTCGAGCTGCTGGCGATCGACGAGCTGCCCTTCATCGGTCACTTCGGCGAAGACCGGCTCGTGCTCCTGGAGTTTCCGGACGGCCAGCTTCCGGTCGGCGGTCTGGCCGCCGTCCGGTTCCTCGCGAACCAGGGCGTGCGGGCGCTGATCGCGCATCCGGAGCGCAACAAGGAAGTGATGCGCGATCCCGACCGGATCAGGCCCTACATCGATGCGGGCTGCCTGCTGCAGGTGACGGCGGCCTCGATCACCGGGCGGTTCGGCGCGCCGGCGTTCCGCACGGCGCGCCACCTGCTCGAGAAAGGCTGGGTCGACGTGGTGGCCTCGGATGCGCACAACCTCTCGGCGCGTCCTCCGGTCATGCAGGAGGCGCGCGCCGAACTCGTCCGGCACTTCGGCCTGGGCATCGCCCATCGGCTGACCGAGGAGCGGCCCGGCGAGCTGGTCGCCCGCCGCCGGACCGAGACCGCGGCGAGCGGCGTCGCTTAGGCGCGGGGCGGAGCGATCGCCGGCGCGTCGCCCGGCGCCTCGGCCCGGCCGCGTGGGGCGACCGTCTCCTAAGCGTTGACCAGCGCGTCCCCGTCGATGCGCGCCGCACCCGCCTTCAGCAGCCCCGCGATCGCCCAGTCGGTCAGCGCGTCGGGTGCCATGCCGATGTAGCGCGCATTCGCGTTCGTGGTCAGCGGGATCGACGCCAGCAGCGGGCCCACGCCTTCGAGCGGCACGCGCTCGTGCTCGAGCAGCAGGAACTTGAGCAGCACCTTCACCGCCTGCAGCGCGTTGCGCGCCGGGTCGGCCGACAGGTACTCGAGCCGCTGGTGCGCGGTGCGCAGCGCGCCGCGGACGTCGGTGAACATCGGCCCGTGGCCGGGGATCACGACGGCGACGTCGAGCGACTCGATGCGCTCGAGGATCGCGCGCTGCTCGGCGAAGCCGGACTCGCCCTCGAGCTCGGGGAAGATCACGCCGAAGCCGCTGCCCCACAGCGCGTCGGCCGAGATCAGCACGCGCTCGGCGGCGCAGTGCAGGATCAGCGCCTGCGGGTCGTGGCCGGGCGCGGCGAGGGCCTGCCACGACAGGCCGCCCAGCTCGATCGTCTGGCCGTCGTCGAGCGCGCCGTCGCAGACGAAGCGATCGCAGCGCTGGCCGGTGGCGGCGAAGGTGAGCGCGTCCTCGTCCCAGGCGCGCACCGCGTCGACGCTGGCCGCGGGCACGAGGGTGCGCACGCCGTAGTGCGCCTGCAGGATCGCGTTGCCGCCGCAGTGGTCGCTGTGCAGGTGGGTGTTGACCAGCAGGTCGAGCGGGCGCTCGGAGAGCGCGCGGCGCACCACGGCGAGCGTGAGGTCCCGGTGCTTGACGTAGCCGGTGTCGACGAGCGCGGTGCGCGTGCCGTCGTCGAACAGGATGCCGTTGGCCGACAGCCAGTCGCGCTCGATGAAGCGCATCGTGGCGGGCAGGCGGGGCGTGCTCAACGCAGTTCCTCGATCGGTGCGGACAGCAGGCGCACGACCTCGCGGAACGCGCTGTCGAGCTGCGGGTCGCCGCTGTAGAAGACCCGCGCGCGTCCGAGTCCGATCGAGATGATCAGGCGCGGCGACAGCGGCATGGGCACATAGCGGATCCGCTGGACCTGGATCCACTTGGCCTCGCGCCCGTACCAGCCGGGCTGGCGGATGCCGGTTGCGTCGATGACGGTGCGCCCGAAGAGGAGCGAGGGCATCGGCCAGAGCAGCGCGATCGCGACCATCGCGGAGGCGCCGATCCTCGTCCAGTCGAGCGGCATCCGGAGGTCGGCGACCAGGCCGGCCCCGCCCCAGACGAGCAGGCCCGCGACCAGCGTCGCCGCGAGCACGCGGGTGACCGGGCGGTAGGTCGGGCCCGAGACCGGCTCCCTGAAGGTCCGGGCGAGCGCTTCGAGCCTCGGGTTCACGAATGCGGGATTCGCGGACGCGGGGTCCGCGGGCAGCGGGTCCACGGGTGCCGGAGTCACCGCGGTACGCGCTGCACGCCGTCGGGCAGCGTCGCTGCGCGCGCCATCAGCGGCGACGCGAAGATCGGGTCGCCGCGCAGGCAGGCGATGGCCGCATCGGTCATGTCGAAGCCCCAGAAGTGCTGGTCGTCGACGGCGAGGGTCGGCACGCCGAAGAGCCCGGCCTCGATCGCGGCCTCGGTGTTCCGGCGCAGCGTGTCCTTGACCTCGGGGCGGGCTAGGGCGGCGGCCGGATCGTCGACGCCCAGGCGGGCGCACAGCGCCGCCCACGGGGCCGCGTCGGTCGGCAGGTGACCGTCGACCCAGACGTGCCGGAACAGCGCCTGCACGACCTCGGGCGTGTTGCCCAGCGCGATCGACAGCCGCAGCAGGGGCAGCGGGTTGAACGGGTGGGCGGCCGGCAGCGCGAGCGGGATGCCGTGCTCGCGGGCCAGCCAGACCACCTGGCGGAAGGTGTGGACCTTCTTCGGCGCGATCTCGGCGGGGCCCTTGTGCGCATGGTGCTGCAGCAGGCCGGCGAACAGGATCGGCACCGGCTCGATGCGCGCATGGGCCGCGACGCGCTCGAGCACCGCGCTCTGCAGGTACGCGTACGGCGAGATGAAGTCGAAGTACCAGCGGACGGTCTTCATCGGATCCCGCGGCTCAGCGTGCGCCGGCGTCGCGCCGCTCGACGATGCGCTCCCAGACCTCGAGTCGCCCGGCGTCGGCCATGGCGCCCCAGTCGCCGATCTCGTCCAGCGTCCGCTGGCAGCCGATGCACAGGCCGCTGCCGGCATCGATGCGGCAGATCGACACGCAGGGCGAGCGCACCGGGCGCGTGGTGTCGCCGGGGGCGGGCGGTTCGGCGCGGACCGGGCGGACGGGGCGGGGGGGGGCGTTCATCGCGGCGCAGTGTACAAGACGGGCCGCGGGCGGCCCGCGCCCCGCCCGGGGCCCGACACGGGTTCTGCGGGACGGCTGCCGCCCGGGCCGCGCCCGTGGCAGCATCGCTCCCATGCCGCCCGTCCAGCCTCCCCCGGCACGTGTCGACCCGCAGGCCCGCGCCGGGCCGCTGGCCCGTCGCGCGCTGCTGGCCGGGGCGGCGCTCGTGCTGGCCGGCTGTGCCGCGCGGCGGGCGTCGCCGCCTGGCGCCTCGGGCGCATCGTCCGCGCCTGGCGCATCGTCCACATCGGGCCCATCGTCCGCCTCGGGCGCATCTCGCGCCGCCGTCCCACCGGCCGGATCGCGGCCCGCGCCGAGCGCCGCGGCGCTGCGCGAACTCGCGCCCACCGGCCGCCTGCGCGTGGCGATCGCCGTCGGCCCGAGCGCCAGCACCTTCCGCGGCACGGTGGAGGCGGCCGGGGGGCGGCCTCGGGGCGTCGCGGCCGACCTGGCCTCGGCGTTCGGCGCGCGCGTCGGACTGCCGGTCGATCTGGTGCCGTTCGGCAACTTCCCCGACCTGCTCGACGCCGGCGCGCGCGGTGCCTGGGACCTCACGTTCCTGCCCTACGACGACGCCCGGACCCGGGTCATCGACTACGGCCCCGCCTACTTCGAGCAGTCGTACACCTACCTCGTGCGGGCCGGCGTGAAGATCGCCCGCGTCGCCGACCTCGACCGCACGGGCATCCGCCTCGCGGTCGCCGACGGTTCGGTGACCGCGCGCAACCGGGAGGCCGCGCTCAAGGCCGCGACGGTCGTGCGCTTCCGCACCCTCGACCAGATCCGCGAGCAGATGCGCACCGGCACGGTCGACGCCACCGGCGCCGGCCGCGAGACGCTGGTCGGGCTGGCCGCGCAGCTGCCGGGCTCGAAGGTGCTCGACGACGCCTTCCTGGTCGAGCGCGTCGCCATCGGCGTGCCGAAGGGCCGTGCCGCGGCGCTCGGTCTCGCCGCGTCGTTCATCGAGGAGGCCAAGCGCGACGGCACGGTGCGCCGTGCGTTCGACGCGGCCGGCTTCAAGGACGCGGCGGTGGCGCCCCCGGCCGCTCGCTGAGCCGCGGCGTCGCTTCAGCGAGCGGTCAGCCCGGCCGCCACGAGGAACGCGTCGTTCTCGGCGGGCGTGCCGACCGTCACGCGGATGCAGCCCGCCAGCCCCGGGAGCGCGTCCTGCCGACGCACCAGCACGCCCGCGGCGCGCAGGTCGGCGTGCGCCCGCGCGGCGTCGGGCGTGCGCACCAGCAGGAAGTTCGCCGCCGACGGATAGGCGTGCCACGACGGATGCCGCGCCAGCGCCTCGGCCATCCGCTCGCGCTCGCGCACGACCCCTGCGATGCGTTCGTGCAGGACCGCCGCATGCTCGAAGGCGACCTCGGCGCACGCGGCCTGCATCGTCGACACGCCGAACGGCGGCGACAGCTTGCGCAGCTGGCGCGCCACCTCGTCGCTGGCCAGCGCCCAGCCCAGCCGCAGCGCGGCGAGTCCCCAGCCCTTCGACATCGTGCGCAGCAGCACCACGTGGGGATGCCGGCGCGCGAGCGCGATCGCCGTGTCCGGGGCGAAATGGTGGTACGCCTCGTCGACGACCAGCAGCCAGCCTTCGCTGCTTCGGGCCAGCCGCTCCAGGTCGTCGAGCGTCACGAGCGAGCCTGCGGGCGCGTGCGGGCGCGGGACGAACAGGACGCCGCCGCTGCCGGGCGACTCGCGACGCAGGGTCTCGAGCGCCTGCAGCAGCCCGTCGACGTCGGTCGACAGGTCCGCGCGCAGCGGCACCTCCGTCAGCGCCGCACCGAGCAGGCGCGCGTCGAGACCGTAGAGCGCGAAGGCGGGCGCCACCGTCAGCACCCGGGCCCCGATGCCGGCGAGCGCGACCAGCTGCGCGATCAGCACGTTGCTGCCGGTGGCCGGCACGACGCCGGCCTCGGGCCAGCCCTCGTGCGCGGCGATCCGGGCGGCGAGCCCCTCGGCGTTGAGGTCGGGGTAGCGGTTCCACGGTCGCGCCGCCAGCCGCTCGAGGGCGAGCGCCTTGAGCGGCGCCGGGAAGTCGTCGGGCGCCTCGTTCTGGTCGAGCTTGACCGGCGCGTCGACCGGCGTGAACGGGTAGTCGGGGCTCGCGACGACGGCGGGACGGATCGGCGGATTCATCGGCGCAGTGTAGCGGGGCGGTGCGCGCACCTCGGGCGTGGCGCCCCGCGGCGGCCTCAGGCGGTGGCCGCGTCCGCCCGCTTGGCCGCGAGCGCGTTGCCGGCGCGCGCCGACCCCTTGCGACCGAGCAGCCCCGAGACCCACTGCCCGATGTCGACGACCTTCGCCAGGTCGACGCCGGTCTCGATGCCGAGTCCCTGGAACAGGTAGAGCAGGTCTTCGGTCGCGACGTTGCCGGTCGCGCCCTTGGCGTACGGGCAGCCGCCCATGCCGGCCACCGACGCGTGGAAGGTCGAGATGCCGGCCTCGAGCGCCGCGTAGGTGTTGGCGACCGCCATGCCGTAGGTGTCGTGGAAGTGGCCCGACAGGCGCCCGGGCGGCACCACGCGCAGCGCGGCCTCGAACACCGCGTGGGTCTGTCGCGGCGTGCCGGTGCCGATGGTGTCGGCGATGTCGATCATGTCGCAGCCGAGGTCGGCGAAGCGCTGCACGACGTCGGCGACCGCGGCCGGCGACACGTCGCCCTGGTACGGACAGCCGAGCGCCACCGACACGCTCGCCCGCAGCCGGATGCGGTGGGCCTTCGCGGCCTGCGCGACCGGCTCGAAGCGCGCGATCGACTCGGCGATCGAGCAGTTGATGTTCCGCTGCGAGAAGGCCTCGGACGCGGCGCCGAAGATCACCACCTCGTCCGCCTTGGCCTCGAGGGCGCCCTCGAAGCCCTTCATGTTCGGCGTGAGCACCGAGTAGGTGACACCGGGCTTCCTGCGGATGCGCCGCATCAGCTCGGCGGTGTCGGCCATCTGCGGCACCCACTTCGGCGACACGAAGGACCCGGCCTCGATGTTCGGGAACCCGGCGTCGGTCAGGCGGTCGCAGAGCTCGATCCGCATGTCGGTGGTGATCGGGGACTTCTCGTTCTGCAGGCCGTCGCGCGGGCCGACCTCGACGATCGCGACGCGCCTGGGGAGTGCGGAGTTCACGGTGGGCATGGGGGGTGTCCTTCAGTAGCCGCGCGTTCGGTCGACGAGGCCGCCGACCGCCTCGCCGCGCGCGATCGCCGCGAGCTTGGCCGCGACCTGCGCGGCGGAGACCGCGACCTGGGTCGGCGCCGACGAATGCGGCGTCACGCGGATGCGGGGATGGTGCCAGAACGGATGCGAGGCGGGCAGCGGCTCCTCGCGGAAGACGTCGAGCGTGGCGCCGGCGAGGGTGCCCGCGTCGAGCGCGGCGACGAGGTCGGCGTCGACGACCAGTGCGCCGCGCGCGACGTTGATCAGCCAGCCGCCCGGCCGCAGGCGCGCGAGCGCGGCGGCGTCGATCAGGTCCTCGGTCTCGGCGGTGCGCGGCGCGAGCAGGATCAGCACGCGGGTGGCCTCGAGGAACTCCTGCCAGCGCGATGCGCCGTGCATCACCTCGACGCCGTCGACGAGCTTCGGACCGCGCGCGAAGCCGCGCACCGTGAAGCCGGCGCGCGCCAGGTGCCGCGCGACATGCGCGCCCAGCACGCCGACGCCGACGATGCCCACCGGCAGCTCGGCACGGGTGTAGCCGGTCAGCTCCTCCCAGTGCGCGCGCGTCTGCTGTGCGGCGTATGCGTCGTGACGGCCCGCGATGCGCAGCAGCTCGAGCAGGCAGTAGTCGGCCATCAGCTCGCCCATGCCGGCATCCTCGAGCCGGATCAGCGGCAGCGCCGCCGGCAGGCCGGGGTGGCGCAGCAGGTGGTCGACGCCGGCGCCCGAGGAGAAGAAGCCGCGCAGCCGGGGCTGACGCGCGAAGAGGTCCGCCGGCGGCCCCCAGCCCACCGCCCAGTCGGCCTCGAAGCCGGGCGGGGCGCCGTCGGGGCCGGCGCCGTCGGGCGTGCCGGGGTCGATGGCGACGTGGGCGGCGGGCAGGCGCGCGGCGAGCGCATCGCGCCACGCACGGCCGGCGCCGGGTTCGGAGTGGGCGACGAGAAGACGCATGGGCGCAGGCATGCCGGCGATCATAGGCGATCGGGCCGGCGCGCTACCATCGGGCGTTCCGACACGGAGGAGACACCCCCATGCGCCGCTACCGTTCCATCTCGCAGCACGCCGCGGTCCGCCGCCGCGCCCTCGCCGCCGCCGCCACGCTGACCGTCCTGTCGGCCGTCGCCGCGCCCCAGGCCCTGGCCCAGTCGGACTGGCCGTCGAAGCCGGTGCGCATCGTCGTGCCGTTCGCCGCGGGCGGCACCACCGACATCGTCGCGCGCGTGATCGCCGAGCAGCTGTCGCCGGTGCTCAAGCAGACGGTCATCGTCGAGAACCGGGCCGGCGCCGGCGGCAATGTCGGCGCCGACGTGGTCGCCAAGTCGGCCCCCGACGGCTACACCTTCCTGATGGGCACGCCGGGCACGCAGGCGATCAACCAGTTCCTCTATCCGAAGATGCCGTACGACACGGCGAAGGACCTGATCCCGGTCTCCTACGTGGTGCGGGTGCCGAACGTGATGGTCGTGCCGCCCTCGCTCGGCGTGAAGACGATGGACGAGCTGATCGCGCTGGCCCGCTCCAAGCCCGGCAAGCTGACCTACGGCAGCCCCGGCAACGGCTCGACCGGCCAGCTCTCCACCGAGCTGTTCAAGACCCGGGCCAAGGTCTTCGTCACGCACATCCCGTACCGGGGCAGCGGCCCGATGCTGCAGGACCTGCTCGGCGGCCAGATCGACATGTCGATCGACAACCTGCCGTCCGCGCTGCCGCACATCAAGTCCGGCCGGCTGATCGCGCTCGGCGTGACCTCGGCGGCCCCGAACGCGCAACTGCCCGACGTCAAGCCGATCGGCGCGGCGCTGCCCGGCTACGAGGCCGAATCGTGGTTCGTGATGGTGGCGCCGCGCGGCACGCCCGAGACGATCGTCACGCGCGTCTCCGCCGAGGTCGACCGCATCCTGAAGAAGCCCGAGGTGATCGAGCGGTTCCGCGGGCTGGGCGCCGAGCCGGTCGGCGGCACGCCGGCCGACCTCGCCCGCCACATCGCGAGCGAGACGACCAAGTGGCGCCAGGTGGTCAAGACCTCAGGCGCGAAGATCGACTGAGAAGCCGCGAATAAACCTACTGCGCGTCCCGATCCGACGCCTGTGGTGCTCGCCGTACATCACGTACGGCTGCGCTCCTCGACGTCGGCTCGGGCCTGCTCGCTACGGTTTCTTCACGGCTTCTGAGAGCGCGTACCGCGCGAGACCCTACGGAATCGAGCTTTCAATGCGACCCATCGACAACCGCGTCACCCGCCTGCTCGGCGTGCCGTATCCGATCGTGCAGGCGCCGATGGGCTGGATCGCCCGCGCGCAGCTCGCCTCGGCCGTCTCGAATGCCGGCGGCATGGGCATCATCGAGACCTCGTCCGGCGACCTCGACGCGATCCGCGGCGAGATCCGCCGGATGCGCGAGCTGACCGACCGGCCTTTCGGCGTGAACATCGCGCTCGCCTACGTGCGCGACCCGGACATCGTGAAGTTCGTGGTGGACCAGGGCGTGCGCTTCGTGACCACGTCGGCGGGCGATCCGTCGCGCTACTGCGCCGAACTCAAGGAGGCGGGGCTGACGGTGTTCCACGTCGTGCCGACGCTCAAGGGCGCGCTCAAGGCGGTGGAGGCCGGCGTCGACGGGCTGATCGTCGAGGGGGGCGAGGGCGGCGGCTTCAAGAACCAGCGCGACGTCGCCTCGATGGTGCTGCTGCCGCTGGTGTGCTCGAAGGTCGACGTGCCGGTGATCGCGGCCGGCGGCTTCTGCGACGGGCCGTCGATGGCGGCCGCGTTCGCGCTCGGCGCCGAGGGCATCCAGATGGGCACGCGGATGCTGTCGGCCGCCGAGTCGCCGGTGCACGACAACTGGAAGCGCGCGATCGTGGGCGCCGCCGAGACCGACACCGTGTTCCTGAATCGGGGCGGGCAGGGGCCGGCGCTGCGCGCGCTGCGCACGGCGCGCACCACGCGCCTGGAGGCGACGATCCCGGAGAGCGTGCGCGCGGAGTTCGCCGGCGTGCAGGACCTGTACTTCGGTGGCGACATGGAGGCCGCGGTGCCGCTGACGGGGCAGGTCTGCGGCCGCATCGAGTCGGTGGAGACGGTCGCGCAGATCGTCGACACGACGATCGCCGGCTTCCACGAGCGCGTCGCGGCGCTCGCCGGGCGCTACGCCTGACGGCCTGCGGCGGGCGCCCGCCGCGGCGCGCTGCGGGTCGACGCGGGGACGGCGCCGCGGGCCTCGGCGCCTGCTCCCCGGCGCCGCGCAGTCAGCGTCCCGTCCGCTTCGACGCGCGCGCCATCCCGACCCGAGCCGTCTTCGATCGCGTGCCGGCGGCCTGCGGGCGGGCTCGGCCCGTGCGGCCCGTGCCTGCGGCGGGCGCCGGCTTCGGCGCCGCTCTGCGGGCCTGCCCCGCCCGGGCGGCACCTCCGGCGGTCCCGCTGCCCGGCGTGCGGCCGGCGTCGCGGGCGACCGCCTCGGCCGCATCCGCCGCATCGGCCACCTGCGAGACCGCCCGCGTCAGGCCGTCGGTCGCGCTGCGCGTCACGACATCGGTCACGCTCACCGTCGCGGTCTCGGCGAGCCGCCCGAGCGCCGCCATGCCGCGGCTCATCGCGGTCTGTGCGGCCCCGGCGGCATCCGCGGTGCAGCGTGCCGCGTCGTTCCGCGCGATCCGGGACAGCGATGCGACCTCGGCCTCGGCGCCGCGCATCTGTGCGGTCAGCAGCGTCGCGACCGAGGTCGCGGCGGACTGTCCGATGCCGGCCATGCCCATCGCGTAGCGCCACACCGGCTCCATCGACGACGTGGCGAGCATCGCGTCGCGCAGGGCGCCGCGCGGATCAGACAGCGCGTGCCGGGACTGCTCGAGGCCGACGCCGACCAGCTGGTCGACGAGCTGCGCGTGCAGCGACATCGAGCGCTGGCAGGCGGCGACGACGATGTCGGTGACGGCGGAGGCGGCCGGCATCGGGAACGACGCGGGCATCTGGAACGCAGCGGGCAGCGGAAACGAGGCGGGGAGGGAACGCAGATCGAACGAAGGCGTCATGGCGGTCTCGCGCGAGGAGGGACGAGTGATCCGGGCGGGCCGTGGCCGGCGCCCGGTGCGTCCGGTCCGGCAGGCAAGGCGGATGCCCGTTCGAGGCGCGTCGGCCGTCCGTCCGCGGCGCGTCAGCGCGCCGGTCGTCCCACGCCGGGCGCGCGCCGGAACGGCAGCGTCGACAGGTCCGCCGCCGCCGGCCCCGGGCAGTCGACGTCGACGATCGCACCGAGCAGCGGCGCGAACGCCGCCCGGAAGTGGTTCTTCGCCTTCACCGCCAGCAGCCTCAGGCCTGCCGGGTCGATGCCGTGCAGCGCGAGGAAGCCCGGATCGTTGGCCGCGCCGACCGCGCTGGTCACGACCACCAGGATGCCCTCGACGTCGAGCACGACGCTCGGACCGACGTCGACGACCGAGCCGCGCTCCATCGGCCCGGTGTTCGCGAAGCGGCCTTCGGTCGCGCGGACGACCCGTGCGTGCACCGGCACCGACGCACCGAACGCGGCGCCATGCCGCGCGCCGAGCGTGGCCTCGAGCATCGCGCCCGGCCCCGCCGCACGGGCCCGGGCGACCAGACCGGCGTCGGCGAAATAGGCGAACGCGATGCGCCCGGCGGGCAGCACGGCGAGCGGCCCGCCGGCTTCGCGGCGCATCGCCAGCAGGGTCGCGAACAGCGCGGGCGTGTCGGCGCCGCCGCCGGACAGCGGGTTGTCGGCGGGGTCGGTGACCGCCACCGGCCCGGCCGCGGCGGCGAGCGCGTGCAGGATGCCCTCGCGTGCCGACAGCAGCCGCGGCTCGAACTCGGCGGCCCGTGCAACCATCGCGTCGGCGAGTCGGTGCGCGACGCGCCGGGCGGTCGCGCCGTCGTCGGCCCAGGCCATCACCGATGCCCCGGTGGCCGCGGTGTCGGCATACGGAAAGCCGCCGAAGAGCGAGACGTCGTGCACGCCCGGCTCGCGCTCGGCGGCGCGGGCGAGGGCCTCGAGCGCATGCATCGGTCCGGCCTCGGTCCGCATGTTGAAGCTCGGCAGCACGCGTCCGAGCGGCACGACCGCGCCCGCGCCGCGGGGCGCCCCGCCCAGTCGGCGCTCGAGCGCGGCGAGCGCGCGCGTCGCCGTCTCGTGCATGTCCACGTGGGGGTAGGTGCGGTAGACGGTGCCGAAGTCGAGCGGCGCCGCGATCCCGGGGTCGAGGTTGCCGTGCAGGTCGAAGCTCGCGACCACCGGCACCGCGTCGCCGACGGCCGCGCGCACCGCGCGCAGCGCATCGAGCTCGGGCGTGTCGCGCGCGGTGGTGATGGCCGCGCCGTGCAGCGACAGGTAGACGCCGTCGGGTGCGACGCGGCGCAGGCCGGCGAGGACCTCGTCGAGCCAGCGCCCGAACACCGCTTCCTCGATCGGGCCGCCCGGGTCGGCCGACGCGCAGCGCAGCGCCTGCACGGACCAGCCGGGGCGCGCCGCCGCCACGTCGACGACCGCGCCGAGTTCGGTCGCGGTGCCCCGCCCGGCAGCGAGGGCCGCCTCGCCGACCCGCCACTCGCGGCGCGCGAACTCCGCCTCGCCGGTGAGCGTCGGCGAGAACGCGTTGCCCTCGAACCAGAGCCGCGCGACCGCGATGCGGGTCATCGCCCGCGTCGCCGGTACGCGCGCGCGCCGTGCGCCGGCCGCACCGCGCGGATCACGCCGGCGCGGGCGCGGAGACCGCGAACCCGACCAGCGCCGCGCCTTCGGCCACCTGGTCGCCGACGCGGTAGAGCAGCGTCTCGACGACGCCGTCGGCGGGCGCCGCGATGGTGTGCTCCATCTTCATCGCCTCCATCACCAGCAGCGGCTGGCCGCGCCGCACGCTCGCACCGGCCTCGACCATCAGCGCGATCACCTTGCCCGGCATCGGCGCGGCCAGGCTGCCGCCGGTGTCGTCGGCGTCGCCGGCATGCGCCAGCGGCGGCGCGTAGCCGAGCTGCCAGTGGCCGTCGGCGCCGAACAGGTGCAGCGTCTCGCCGGCATACACCGCACTGGCGTCGAAGCGCGATTCGCCGGCGATGCCGCTCACGCGAACGCCGTCGCGGCGCAGCGCCGCCAGGCACAGCACGGTGTCGCCGATGCGCACCGCATGCCCGCCGCGGCCGTACGCCACGACCGCCTCGTGGCGCGACTCGCCGTGGGTGAAGACCAGCGTGCGCGCGAG
Organism: Burkholderiales bacterium; assembly: GCA_003818495.1. Classification (GTDB taxonomy): domain Bacteria; phylum Pseudomonadota; class Gammaproteobacteria; order Burkholderiales; family Burkholderiaceae_E; genus UBA4615. Next base: position 1,103 of record RPRK01000120.1, on the reverse strand, counting down.
CGGCGCGCCGATCCGGAAGCCGTCGGCGACCGACCACGGATCGGACGCCGCGCCGCGCGGCGTCTCGGCGGTGAGCACCGCGGCGGCGGCGGCGGCGAGCACGGCGGGCGGCGGCGCGGCCGTGCGGGGGGCCAGGGCCTCGCGCTCGCGTTCGATCAGGGCGGTGTCGAGGTCGGCCTCGGCGAACGCGCGGCAGCGCATCAGCCGGCCCAGGAAGTCCACGTTGGTCGACGGTCCCACCGCCTCGAAGCGCGCGAGCGCCTCGCGCATCCGTGCGATGGCCTGCGCGCGGTCCTCGCCCCAGACGATCAGCTTGGCGATCATCGGGTCGTAGAACGGCGTGATCGCATCGCCCTCGCCGATGCCGCTGTCGATGCGCACCGCCGCGGGCCGTCCGCTCGCGTCCGCGCCGACCGTGAACTGCACGGCCGCCGGCGTGCGCAGGTGCACGAGCGTGCCGGTCGAGGGCAGGAAGCCGCGGTCGGGGTTCTCGGCGTAGACGCGCGCCTCGATCGCATGGCCGTTCACGCGCAGGTCCGACTGCGCGAGCGGCAGCGGCTCGCCGCAGGCCACGCGCAGCTGCCACTCGACGAGGTCGAGCCCGGTGATCATCTCGGTGACCGGGTGCTCGACCTGCAGCCGCGTGTTCATCTCCATGAAGTAGAACGCGCCCGAGGCGTCGAGGATGAACTCCACGGTGCCCGCGCCGACATAGCCGACCGCGCGCGCCGCGGCCACCGCCGCCTCGCCCATCGCGCGCCGCGTGGCCTCGGGCAGGCCCGGGGCGGGCGCCTCCTCGATGACCTTCTGGTGGCGGCGCTGCACCGAACAGTCGCGCTCGAACAGGTAGAGCGCGTGGCCGTGCGCGTCGGCGAACACCTGGATCTCGACGTGCCGCGGCTTGGTCGCGTAGCGCTCGACGAGCACCGCGTCGTTGCCGAAGGAGGCGGCCGCCTCGCGCTTGCACGAGGCGAGCGCTGCCGCGAACTCGCCGGCCTCGCGCACGATCCGCATGCCCTTGCCGCCGCCGCCCGCGCTCGCCTTGATGAGCACCGGGAAGCCGATCATCGCGGCCTCGCGCGCGAGCAGCGCCGGGTCCTGGT
>RPRK01000119.1 GCA_003818495.1 Burkholderiales bacterium | reverse complement strand
GAACCGAGCGGCGGCCAGCAGGTTCTCTCCGGTCATCGACTTGGAGGCGCCGCGCCGGATCTGATAGATGGCCTGGGGCTTGATGCCCAGGTGCCGCGCCAAGGCGCTCGGGGTGGCGCCGCGCAGGGTGAGTGCAGTGTACAGGCGGTCGCCGAATGTAAGCATGGGCGGAGGGTGCCCGGGCTCGTGAAAATGATGGTTGCACTCTAAGCTGTAATTCGTCTTACAATGGGGGATGCGACCCCATACCGTAATCGACAAGCTGGGCGGCCCGGGTGCCGTCGGCAAGCTCTGCGAGATCACCTCGCAGGCCGTCTCGCGCTGGAAGGTGTACGGCATTCCGCCGGCCCGTCTCATGTACTTGCGCGCGATCCGGCCGGACGTATTCCCCACGTCGCGGGCGGCGCTCAAGTCGTTGTTGCCCAAGAACTCGCGGTCTAGCTCGAAGTGATTGGCGCTGTCATCCATGGCCGCTCCCAAACCCGATCTGCATCTCCGGATACCCGAGGAAGCGGACGCCGTGCTGGAACTGCTGGCGACTGCAGGCGACAAGACGAAGACGCGCGTCGCCGAGGAGCTGCTTACCGAGGCGCTGCTCGGCAAGGGGCACGCCTTGAAGGTAGCCGCCTTGCGCTATGCCCGCCTGGGATTCGGTGGGAGCGGACGGGAATGAGTCAGCGCCGCAGCCGGAACGTCACGGCCGCGCTGGCGGCCACGGTGGCGATCACCTCGCCGTCGACCACCACCTCGAGCATCTCCTGCGCCGGCGCCCGGCCGCTCGACTTGTCCAGCCATCCGACGGGCAGGCCGACGTTCTCCTCGATCTTGCGGGCCGCCCGCTCGCCGATCTCCCGGCGCCCGTTGAACACGTCGCTGATCCACTGCGTCGGCATGTCGCAGGCGCGGGCGGTGGCCGCCTGCACGCCTTCAAACCTCTTTTCCATCAACTCCCGCAGCCGGGCCTTCCGAGTGTCGCTGTTCATGGCAGTGCCTCCTGTGAAAGCGCGGAGTGTACACCCCCGAGGGTACGAATGACCAAGAGACTTCTGAAACGCGCCGTGATCTATGCGTGGAACCGCGGCTGGATCTCGCTGCTGACGACCCAGCGCCTGTTCGATCGCTTTTCGCTGGGACGCTTCTGATGACCCGGCTGAATGTTGACCGAATCCGGACCGACGGGGCGACGCAGCCTCGGGCGGCGATCCACGAGCCGACGGTGGCCGAGTACGCCGAGGCGATCGAAGCCGGCGTCGTTCTGCCGCCGGTCACGGTGTTCAACGACGGCGGGACGTACTGGCTGGCCGACGGCTTTCACCGGCTCGCCGCCACGAAGCGCATCGGGTGCCTGGACATCGAGGTCGATCTGCGGGTCGGCACGCGGCGCGACGCGATGCTGCACTCGTTCGGGGCGAACGCCACGCACGGGCTGCGGCGCACGAACGACGACAAGCGGCGCGCGATCGTTGCCCTGCTTTCGGACCCGGACTGGTCACGGTGGTCGGACCGGGAGATCGCCCGGGTGTGTGCCGTCGACCACAAGACGGTCGCCAAGGTGCGTGCCGAGGTGGCACCGCATCTGGGGATTTCCCCAGATAGAAGCGATGACGGCGCGCCAGAAGCCGGGCCCGGCGAGGAATCGCAGACCCGCAGGACAGTCCAGCGCGGCGACACCGAGTACGAAATGGCCGTGGGGCCGATCAACGCCGATCGCCCCAAGCCGGCGCCGGCGGACCCGGACCGCGCACTCGACCGCGAGCTCGCCCAGGCCGAGTCCGAGGTCGGCTCCGACGAGATCAAGACGCTGCGCGAGCAACTGGCGCAGGCGCACGAGACGATCGCGGAGCTGACGATCGAACTCGAGACGATCTCGCGCGGCGTGGACGGCGACATGCTCGTCGAGATCAAGAAGCTGTCGGTCTACGTCAAGACGCTGGAGCGCGGGCGCGACGACGCGCTCCTCGCGAACAACACGCTCAAGGCGGAGATCCGCCGGCTGCAGAAGTTCACGGCGCGCAGCACGCCGATGGCGAGCCATGGCTAGGCGCGAGGATCTGCGGCCGAAGCAGGCCGAGTCGATCGACGCGCTGCGCGACGGGCTCGTCGCCGGCCACAACCGGCAGCTTCTCGTCGGGCCGACCGGGTTCGGCAAGACGACGTGCGCGGCTCACCTGCTGCGGCTGGCCTACGAGAAGGGCTCGCGCTCGGCGTTCGTGGTCGACCGCACCTCGCTGGTCGACCAGGCGTCGGCCACCCTGGACCGCTACGGGATCCCGCACGGCGTCATCCAGGCGAACCACTGGCGTCGCATGGTCACGGAGCCGATCCAAGTCTGCAGCGCGCAGACGCTGGAGCGCCGCGGCATCCACGGCGACTGGAAGCTGATGATCCTCGACGAAGCGCACTGCGTCCGGCAGGGGCTCGTGAAGTGGATGCAGCGGCACGACGCGGTGCGGATCGTGGGCTTGACGGCCACGCCGTTCACCGCCGGCCTGTCGGACCTGTACAGCAACGTCGTCAACGTGACGACGACGAACGAGGAGATCGCCTCCGGTTACCTCGTGCCGCTGCGGATGTACGCCGCGCGCGCGATCGACATGACCGGCGCGAAGGTCGTCGCCGGCGAGTGGGCGGAGTCGGAGATCGAGAAGCGCGGCACCGAGATCGTCGGCGATGTCGTTTCCGAGTGGGTCACGCAGACGCAGAAGCACTTCGGCGGCCCGGCGAAGACGCTGGTGTTCTCGGCGACGGTCGCGCACGGCGATGAACTGGTCCGCCAGTTCCAGGCCGCCGGCTACAACTTCATCCAGATCAGCTACAAGGACGGCTCGGACGAGGACCGCCGCGCGATCATCGAGGAGTTCCGCAAGCCCAACAGCAGCATCCACGGGCTGATCTCGTGCGAGGCGCTGACCAAGGGCTTCGACGTGCCGGACGTGCTGGTCGGCGTCGCGTGCCGGCCGTACCGGAAGTCGTTCTCGTCGCACATCCAGCAGCTCGGGCGCGTGATGCGTGCCGCGCCCGGCAAGACGTTCGGCCTGTGGCTCGACCACTGCGGCAACGCGCTCCGGTTCCTCGAGGATCAGACGGCGCTGTTCGCGCATGGCGTGCAGGCGCTCGACGAGGGCGAACTCGATCGCAAGACGCGCAAGGAACCCGACGAGGGCGAGAAGGCGGCGATGAAGTGCCACGCCTGCGGGTTCGTGCTGCCCGGCGGCGTGCGGGCCTGTCCTGCGTGCGGCGCCGAGCGTGCGCGCCGACAGTCGACGATCGACGCGATCCCGGGGCGCATGTTCGAGCTCGACGGCAGTCCGGCGGTCGACGCGACGCCGGCGTACCTGCGCGATCGCACCGCGGTGTGGGCGCAGCTCACCGGCATGGGGCTCGACCGGAAGAAGGGCGATGTCGATGCGGCGCGCAAGTGGGCGACCGGCCAGTACAAGAGCCTGTACGGCGAGTGGCCCGGTCTGCCGTTCAACCCCGACATGGGCGTGCCGCCGTCGGACGCGGTGCGGCGGAAGGTGATGCAGCAGGTGATCGCATTCGCGAAGGCGCGTGAGGCGCAGAGGGCGCCTGCGTGATGGACTTCGCCGACTTCCTCCGCGCCTCCGGTCTGATCGTGCGCTCGCCGATGCTCGACGGCCGCATCCATCGGGTGCCGACCGTCTCGAAGCCGCGCAAGAAGAACGGCGCGTACCGCTACATGGGCGACTGGGGCTGGGCCCGGTGCTGGGACTCGATGATGGAGTCGGCGATCTGGCGTGCGGACGGCCCCGTCAAGGGCGCCCCGGCGCGGCCGCTGCCCGACATGGCCGAGATGATGCGGCAGGCCCGGGAGGAGGCTGCGGCGGCCGCCCAGCGCGCGCGCGAGCTCGTTACCGGCTGCGTGTTCGACCGGCACCCGTACCTCGAGCGCAAGGGCTTCCCGAACGAGCGCGGGCTCGTGCACCGCGACGGGCGCCTGGTGGTGCCGATGCGCTGGTTCCGGTCCGCCAATCGGCTGCAGAGCGTTCAGTTCATCGAGCCCGACGGCACGAAGCGGTACCTGCCGGGCGGCGTGGCGAAGGAGGCGGTCTTCACCTTCGGCGCCCCGGATGCGCCCGAGACGTGGCTGGTCGAGGGGCTGGCGACCGGCCTGTCGGTGCGGGCCGGTCTGCTGGCGATGCGGCGGCCGGCTCGCGTGATGGTGTGCTTCTCGTCCGGGACGATGGCGCTGGTGGGCCCGCAGCTTCTCGGCCAGGTGTACGTCGTCGCCGACTACGACTGGCCGAACCCGCAGACCGGCGTGCTCGCCGGCGAGGTGGCGGCGGCGGCGACCGGGCACCGGTGGGCGAAGCCGCACGAGCAAGGCATGGACGCCAACGACGTGCACCAGCGCGACGGCATGCCGGCGTTGCTCGAGCTACTGAGGCGGGCCATGGAATGACCCGACCTCGATGCCCTGCGTGGACGCTAAGCACCAGCGCGCAGGACACGACACCCCACTGGGAGGAAGACGCGGAAGCAGGGGGCAACCGGGCGGCGAAGCCAGCACCCGGGCGTCGAGAGGCTGGCGGGTCATGCGGCTCCGACGGAGGGCATGTGAAGGCGGACCGGTCCCCGGAAGGTGGGCTAGGTCTGCCCACCAACAGAGGACGAGGGTTGAACCCGAGTGGCGGGGAGATACCTCACTTAGACGCACCCCGCGCGACGCAGGTTTGCGGGCACTCACTTAGGACGACGAACTATGACGAGCAGATGTGACGTGACGATCCGAGAGGCCGACAACGGCTACATCGTCGAGCTGCGCGAGGAGCGCGCGTTTCCGCCCGGCCGCGGTGCCGCCGGCAAGCGGGTGTTTCCCGACTACGAGACGCTGTCGGCGTGGCTGGCCGTGCACTTCTCGAAGGCCGAGAAGGTGGGGGCGACGGATTGGGGGCTGGACAGGGATCGCAACGTCTCGGTCGAGAACTGCCGCTTCCAAGCCGGCGGGGTCGGCGTGAGCGCCAACACGCTTCCGGAGCCGCGGTGATCGAGGTCTGCTGGTTCACCGTGCCCGGCGATCCGGTCGCGAAGGGGCGTCCGCGGGCGACGACGATCGGTGGCAAGGCCCGCATGTACACGCCGGCCAAGACCGAGCGGTACGAGTCGCGCGTGGCCGTGTTCGCGCAGCAGGCGATGGCCGGCCGCACGCCGGCCGACGAGGCGCTCGAGGTGTCGATCGTCGCGACGATGGCCGTGCCGGCGAGCTGGTCGCGCAAGAAGCGCGAGAGGGCGCTTGCCGGCGAGTTGTCGCCGCTGTCTCGGCCCGACGCCGACAACATCGCGAAGGCTATCACCGACGGCTCGAACGGCATCGTGTGGGTCGATGACTCGCGCATCGTGTCGCTGTCGGTGATGAAGCTGTACGGCGAGACGCCGGGCGTCAGCGTGCGTGTGAAGACGCTTCGATATTCGGGTGGTGGCGGTGAATGACCAGGCCGGGCTATTCGATGCGGCTGCACCCGCACTTTGTGTGGGCGGTGGAGTCGGGGGTGCTGACGTGGGCCCAGGCGCAGACGCTTCAGGAGCTGCCGCCATGGGAGACGGAGCAGACGGTGGACGACGAGACGGCGGCGGTGATGCGCCTGTACCTGTGGTGGCTGCGAACGACGGACCGGGCGCAATAGCGGCGTGCCGGTACTGCGAGGAGGGTGTCGAATGTCCGGAATACCTTTTGCCGCACTGCGTGAGCTGCGTGGCCCGATCGCTGACGAACTGGCCGACGCTGACCGCCCGCAGGGAGGGCAAGGCGCACCTCGAGGCGACGCTGCCGCCGGCGGTGGCCCCGTTGCTCGAGCCGCTGATCCTGCATTGGTGGCCGCTGCGCCGAGCGGCCGCGCGGGAACGCGAAAGGAGATACCTCGAGAGCTCATGAGCCTGCACGGGCGCCGGATCGACGATCTGTGCCGGTGGGGCTGGACGTACCGGGAGATCGGCCGGCGGGTCGGCTGCACGCAGTCGGCGCTGTCGCGGATGCGCTCGAATCCGGCGTACGAGCCGCACTACTGGATGGGCCTGGCGCTCACCCGGCTGTGGATCGACGCGGCCCGCAAGCGCCGGGACATGCTGCGCGCAGGCAACTCGTAGGGCGGTAGCCTGCCCGGATCTAGGAGTTGGCCATGGCTGCGAACATCAAGATTTTCCCCGCAGCATCGGCGCGTTCCGTGGCCCAGGCGGTCGCCGGCGCGCCGCTGGGCGGCAAGGCCGCGGCGGGGCTCACCCGCCTCTCGACCGAGGTGGGCGCATCGTACCGTCAGCGGCTGATCCGGTCCGGCGTGGTGGTCGCCGACATGGCGTACACCGGCACGCTGCCGATCGTGGGGTCGGCCATCACGCTGCCGGCCTTCACGGCGCTGAACAACCTGTCGAACGCGGACATCGACACCGGCGTGTGGGTGATGCGGGTCGGCCGGGCCGATGACAGCGTGTACGTCGAGGGCGCGATCGGGCGTGCCGGCGGGTCGGCGCCGTTCGTGCTGACGGGCGATCTGTCGACGACGAAGGGGATCAACAACGGGCCGGTGCTGCTGCGGTTTCCGGCGACGCTCGACGGTGTAGCGACGCCGCCGGCTGCGGTCGCGACGTGGCTGGTGCGCTCGACGGACACGCCGGTGGTCGTGCCGGCGGACTACCTCGGCGTGCACTCGGACTACCGCCCGGGCGCCACCTACCCGGTCAACCCGAACGTCCAGTCGAGCCTGGGCGCGGTCCGCAGTCTGGATCACGACCCGAGCCGCGGCTACTTCCCGGCGCTGTCGTGGTGGGCGCTCGAGCCGACCCCTGGCGTGTTCGCCACGGCGGCCATGGACGCATGGGTGTCGCACAACACCGGCAAGCGCCTGCTGTTCGTGGTCGATCGGACGCCGGCGTTCTACCAAGACCCGGCCCTGCCGAGTTCGTACAGCGGGCGGTACCCGAGCTACACCGGCGCGAGCGCGCCGCCGGCCGATCCGCTGAAGATGTCGGCGCTCATCAAGTGGATCTTGACCCGCTACCCGACCGAGCGGTGGCTGTTCTCGCTCGCGAACGAGCCGAACTTCTCGTTCAACGATGGCGCCCTGTCGACCGGCGGGGCGCGGATCACGTCGGGCAACCGGTTCGACGTGCGCTGGGACGACACGTTCGCTGCGGCCATGCAGGCGGCTGGGCGCTACCCGCATCCGTTCTCGGCGACGACGCCGCGCAAGCTCGCGAACGCCTACAAGATCGTGAAGCAGGATCTCGTGGCGAGTGGGTTCGGCCAGGCCAAGCTCGCGACGCCGGGCTGGGAGGGCCAGCACGCCGACAGCATCAGCAACTCCTTTCGGCGGTGGGCGGAGTGCCCGACGGACGGGGGCGGCGTCGGCGCCGACTGGGCGGACGAGGTGGAGTACCACTACTACTCCTACAACCGGACGGACAGCACGTTCCTGACCGAGACGAACGGCATCATCAATCTGACGGCGGCGCTCGGCATGGGCAGCAAGCCGATCCTGTGCTCCGAGGCCGGGCTCGAGATCCAGTACGCGAGCGGCATGTCGAACGAGCAGCAGTCGCAGTTCTTCATCAGCCTCGCGATCCAGGGTGCGGCGCGGGGCATCAAGAGCATGGTGTTCTACAAGTTCTCGAGCGAGTCGGACGGCGAGGCCGAGAAGACGATGAAGTACAACTCGGTCGAGGACACGCCGGCCAAGGTCGCGGCGAACGCTGCGCGGCGCGCGGACTTCGCCGAGATGGCCGTTCTGAACGGGGCGACGATCGTGCAGGCCGCGGTGCTTTCGGATGGGCGGAAGTGGGCGGCGCTGAGTAACGGCCTGACGCTGGTGAGGTAACCGAATGTCGATCCGATTCAACGGCGCGAGCCGCGCGTCCCGCACCACCGTACTGTTCGCCAACGCGAACTCGTTCACGGCGTGCGGCTGGGCCCGGATCAACTCGGGCACGCTGACCGGAGCGATCTTCAAGACGAACCGGCCGTCGGCCCCGAGCGGGCAGATTTTCGTCGGGAACATCGCCGGATCGACGGACATCTCGATCGTCGTCAACTTCGGTGCCGACGGCGCGTACCCGGCATACACCCCGACGGTGAACCAGTGGTTCTTCTGGGCCATCACGCAGTCGGGCGCGAACATCAACGCCTACTTCGCGCCGCTGGGTGCGGCGGTGTGGGCGGCGACGTGGTCGAGCTCGGCCGGCACGTCGTTCGTGCCCGACGTGATCGACGTGGGTGGCACGGCCGCCAACGAGTTCTTCAACGGCTCGGTGGCGCTCTACAAGGTGTGGGACGGGGTTCTGACCTCGGGGCAACTGTTCTCGCAGATGGAGCAGACCGCGCCGATCACGGCGACCGGCCTGGTGTCGTCGCACCTCATGGACGGTCCGGATGTGTCGGCCGACTTGGTGGCGGATGCGGGTGGCGCCTCGGCCAACCTGGCGCTGACCGGTACCGGCACCACCTACGACTCGGCGTACCCGCTGTCGACCTCGAGCACGGTCGCGGTGTCGTCTGCGACGCCGGCCGGGGCCACGGTGGCGGTGGCGGGCACCTACACGAGCGGCGGGTCGCCGACGATCAGTGTGTCGCTGGTGGCCGGCGCCACGGGCGTCACGCAGGCGCCGGTGGCGGCGACGCTCGCGGCCGGCAACTGGTCGTGTTCGTTCGCCAACGTCCCGCCGGGCGTGTACACCCCGCAGGCGGTGCTGACCGATGGCGGCGGGTCCGTGTCGGCCACGGGGGCGGCGGCCGAGATCATCGGGATCTCCGGGACGGGCGAGCTGCCGAGCGTGTACGTCGCCGGGGCCATCAGCATCACGCCCGAGGTGCTGTCTCTCGCCGGCGCGGGCACGGCGACGCTGACGGTCGTCGACCAGGCCGGCATGCCGCTCGACGGCGTGACGGTCCAGTCGCTGAACGCCACGGTCGTGACGGTCACCTCGCCGACGAACGCGGCGGGCCAGGTGGTCGCCACCGGCGTCGGGTCCGGTGTGGCCACGATCACGGCATCCTTCGCCGAGGGTGGGTCGACGCTGTCGGATTCGGTGTCGGTGACGGTGGGCTCGACGCTGCCGTCGGCGCCGACCGGCCTGGTGGCGACGGCGCTGAGTTCGACCGCGGTGCGGCTGACCTGGGTGGACAACACGAGCGGGGAGACATCCTTCCTCGTCGAACGCGCGCCCGCGCTGGCAGGCGGCGCGGCGGGCACGTACGCCACGGCGGTGACGGCGGCCGCCAATGCGGTGACGGCTGATGACCTGACCGCGCAGCCCGGGACGACGTACTTCTACCGCGTGCGGACGGTGGCGGCGGCCGGCCAGTCGGCGCCGTCGAACGTGGTGTCGGTGACGATGCCGGCCGCGGTGGACGCCACGCCGCCGGCGATCACGCTGTCCTCGAGCAGCCCGACGGTGACGGCCCCGAACGGGGTGCTGACGCTGATGGCGGTGGCCACCGACAACATCGGCGTGACCGAAGTCCGGTTCTATCGCAACGGCGTGCAGATCGGCTCGACGCTGACGGCGCCGAACGCGAACGGGTCGTATGCGGTCACGCAGACGTTCGCGAGCTCCGCCGACAACGGGACGATCCAGTTCACGGCACGCGCGAGCGACGCGGCGGGTAACTCCACGCTGTCGGCGGCCGTGCCGGTGGTGGTGAACATCCCGATCGCGCAGCAGCCGACGCCGGCGCCGAGTGCGCTGACGGTCGGCGCGGTGACGGCCACGAGCATGCGGCTCGCCTGGACGAACAACGCCACGGACTACACGGCGGTGTTCGTCGATCGAAAGCTCGGGGTTGGCGGGACGTGGGCCCGCGCCGCCGCCTTGCCCGGTGATGCCGTGGAGTTCCTCGCCACCGGCCTGCTCGGCAACGCCCTGTACGTGTGGCGCGTGCTGGCTCAAGGTCCGGCGCTCCTGAGCGGGTACAGCAACGAGGTGTCGGCCGCCACGTCGTCGGTCGGCGTGACGGCACTCGCGTCCCTCGGCGTGTCCGCAGAGACGTTAAGCGGCCTGTCCGGTCAGGCCGTGACGGTGACGTACACGGCGCGCGGCGGGAACGGGACGACGCTGCCAGGCGTGACCATCACCCCGTTCGTCAGTGTGCCCGGTGTGGCTACGGTCGTGCCTGAGAACGGAGTGACCGACTCGAGCGGCGCCGCGGCGTTCACGGTCACGTTCGGGTCGTCGGTGGCGCAGGCGCAGCTCGAGGCGAGCGCGTCCGATGGTCAGTCCACGCTGTCGCGGTCGGACTGTCCGGTGGTCCAGGTGTTCACGCTGCCGTCGGTGACGACCGCGCTGGTCAAGGAGTTCCAGCAGGAGCAGCTAGATCCGAAGTACGTGGACGAGATCACGCCGCTGGTGTGGGACTTCTCTCCGTACCTGGGGCGCGGCGAGGTGCCGGTGACGATCGTCGCGCGCGAGAGTGCGCCGACCACTTCGCCGGACCGCGACCCTGCGTCGGCGTCGATGCTGTTCGGCGATGCCATCATCGTCGGGGACCGTGTGCTGCAATGGGTCCGGGACGGCGTGCCCGGTGTGTCCTACTTCCTGCGGTGCCGTGTCCGCACGTCGATCGGGCGGGTCGTGGTGGCCGAGGTCCGGATGCGGATCTACCGTGCGCCTGGTGCGCGCGTGGCGAGCTCGAGCCCGGTCGTCGACTGAATCGCGTCTCCTCCCCCGCCACTGGCGCGGGATTCGCCCCGGGTGCCCCCCAGGTGCCCGGGGCTTTCTCTTTCCGGGCGCCGGAATGGAAACGGCCCGCGCGAGGCGGGCCGTCGGGGCGGGCGGGTCCGGGTCAGTTCGGCCAGCGCCCGATCTCGAGTCCGGCCTGGAGTTGCGCGTCGGTCAGGCGCGGTGCGGCGCGGGCCGGGTCCGTCTCGCCGAGGGCGACGAGGCCCGCGCACTCGGCCTCGGCGATCGCGCGGCGGCGCAGCTCGGCGTCGGGCAGGGCGGCATCCTCGCGGCGGGTCAGCAGGATGGCGTCGCCGGTTCCGGTGTCGTAGTAGGCGCAGCGGAACGAGGCGGCTACGGCCACGGCCTCATCGCAGTAGCGCAGCCAGTCGGCCTCGGACACGTCGGCGGTGTCGATGACGTTCTCGCGCACGAGGATGGACGCCATGGCGGCGGCCTCCGTCTCGGTGGCGCAGTCGCCCATCCGTTCGGCGATGGCGTGCAGGGGCGTGGAGTGGTTGATCTTCATGGCGGGCTCCGGTGGGTCAGAAGGGGGCGGGCGGGAGCGGTGCCGGCGGCGGGGCCGGCACCGGGTGAGGGTAGCGGGCGAACGGGTCGCCCGGGTAGCGGGGTCCGGTCACGCGGGCTGGCCGGTCCCGCCGGTGCCTGGGTGTGCGGCCGCTCGGATGTCGATCCAGTCGCGCGCGGCGGCTCGGGCTTCGGCGAGCGTCGAGAAGCTGCCAAGGTTGTTGTCCCAGGCGCCCCCATGGCCCAGGCGTTGTATTGGCGGGACGCGTCGGTCCATGTGATGCGGACCCAACTGTCCCAGTAGGCTTCGCTGTGAATGTTCTCGATCGTGCGGTGGGTCATCAGAGTTGCCCGTGCTCGGCGAACGAATAGTGTGCGGTGCCCGCGATGATGAGGTGGTCGAGAACGTTGACATCCACCATGCGAAGGGCGGTCTTGAGGTTCTGCGTCAGCATCTCGTCAGCGCGGCTCGGCTCGCGCGTGCCACTCGGGTGGTTGTGGTACAGGATCACGCCATGGGCGCCGAGGTCGAGCGCGGCCCGCACCACTTCGCGCGGGTACACGACCGTCTGCGTCAGGGTGCCCCGGAACATATCGCGTGCTTCGATCACGCGGTTCTGCGCGTCCACGAAGATGATCCCGAAGATTTCGTGCTGAAGCTCGGCGAGGCGCAGCAGCAGGTAATCGCGGACCGTCTGCGGCGAGCCGAGGACATGACCCCCGCGTTTCTGCCCGAGGCGGCGGTCGAGGATCGCGAGCGCGGCGGCAATCGTGGCGTTGTCGGCGGCGATGGTCATGGTCACAGTTCCTTGGTGGTGCGGATGGCGACGACCGACTGCGTGCGCCTGTTGATGACGAGGACGGGACCGAATCCGGCCGGGTACTGGCGCATCCAGTCGATCGCATCCTCACGGGTGTGCGCGTAGTGCGTGGCGCCGTGGCAGCGGACGGCGAACGGGGCGAGCAGGCGGGCGATGAGGCGGGTCATGAGTGGATCTCCGCGTTGAGTGCGTTGAGCAGGTTGAGGACCGCGACGGGCGCGGGCGACACGCTCGGCTCCAGCCGGTAGCCGGTCACGCCGACGATTCCCGGGTTCCATGTGAGCGTCCATGCGTGCGCGCCTTCGATGGCGTCCTCGTCGTCGCCCATCCATTCCTCGTCCTCGCCGGTCCACGATCCGTCGGCGTCGAACCACGGGGTGACGCGGTACTCGCCGATGGTGACGGTCGACCCGTAGAGGGGAAGGTCGGGCGCTTCCAGTTCCGATGCGATCAGCACGTTGCCATTCGCCGGGGTGTGGATGCAGCGCGCACCGAATCGCACGTTGAGCGTCCAGCCTGCACGGTCGATGGACCGGCACATTTGGATGCGCTGCGGCGCGTTGTCCTCGTCGTCCCAATCTTGCATCTCGGATCCCTCCGTGTTGTCCCGTCTGCACACTGCATCGGGTACGCTTGCAAAGGTACGCGCACCGGGGTACACTGTCAACAGTCGATGAGCGATCGACACAACAGACGGAGGGATCCGACGATGGAAATGCTGGTAGATAGCTTCGCGGGTGGCGGTGGTGCATCCACCGGGATCCGCATGGCGATGGGCCGCGAGGTCGACATCGCGATCAACCATAACCCGGAGGCGATCAGCCTGCACCGGGTCAATCACCCGGGCACCGTTCACTACTGCGAGTCGGTCTACAAGGTCGATCCCGTGGAGGCGACGGGCGGCCGTCCCGTGGGCCTGTTTTGGGCGTCGCCCGATTGCAGGCACTTCAGCAAGGCGAAGGGCGGCGCGCCGACGAGCCCCCGCGTGCGTGGGCTCGCGTGGGTCGTCGTGCGGTGGGCACAGCGCGTCCGGCCGCGCATCCTGATGCTGGAGAACGTGGAGGAATTCGCGACCTGGGGTCCGCTCAAGCTCGACGGGCGCCCCGACGAGTCGAAGATGGGCATGACGTACCGGCTTTGGACGAACCAGCTTCGCGGCATGGGCTACGCGGTCGAGTCGCGAGTGCTGCGGGCCTGCGACTACGGCGCCCCGACGAGCCGGAAGCGCCTGTTCGTCATCGCGCGGTGCGACGGTGCCCCGATCGTGTGGCCGATGCCGACGCACGGCCCGGGCACGGGTCAACCGTGGCGCACGGCCGCCGAGTGCATCGACTGGACGATCGAAGTGCCGTCCATCTTCGGGCGCGACAAGCCGCTCGCAGAGGCGACGCTGGCGCGGATCGCCGAGGGCGTGCGGCGCTACGTCCTGACGAGCGCGGATCCGTTCATCGTGGGCGTCGGTGGTCGCATGGGGCAGTCGGTGGCGCGTGCCGTCGACCGGCCGGCTCAGACGATCACGACGAAAGCGGATTCGTGCATCTGCATCCCGACGCTGGTGCAGACCGGCTACGGCGAGCGGCCGGGCCAAGCGCCCCGCGTGCCTGGACTGGACAAGCCGTTGGGCACGGCCGTCGCAGGCGGTCAGAAGCACGCGCTGGTGGCCGCGTTCCTGTCGCAGAACAACACCGGCATGGTCGGGCACGACTGCCGTGAGCCGCTGTCCACGATCGTCGGCAAGGGCAGCACTCAGTCGCCGATCACGGTCGCGCTCGGCTCGCCGGACGACCATCGCGAGGACGTGACCGCGTTCCTGATCCGCTTCTACTCGTCGGGTGGCCAGTGGTCGCGCATCGACGCGCCGACCCCGACGATCACGACCCGCGATCGCATCGGACTGGTGACGGTGCACGGCGTCGAGTACCGGATCGTGGACATCGGCCTGCGGATGCTGACGCCGCGCGAGTTGTACACGGCTCAGGGATTCCCGGCCGACTATCAGATTGCCGTGACCCACGAAGGTAAGCCGCTGTCCAAAGCCGCGCAGGTGCGGATGTGCGGCAACAGCGTTTCCCCCCCGACGGCGCGTGCGCTGGTCGAGGCCAACATGGTCCGCAACGCAGAGAGGATCGCAGCATGAGGAACGTACTGGAGCAATGGACGGTGGAGGTGGACGGCGAGACGTTCACGGTGCGCGCATTCGACGACGAGCACTCCGACCCGCCGTGGGAGAACAGCGACGGCCACGGCCCCGTGCGTGCGGTTCGGCACAGGGACGAGAAGCGCCCGGGTGAGCGGCCGCTGAATGACCTGAGAGACAGTCGCGCGACGGGCTACGTCTACGACTGGCAGGAGGCCATGCAGCGGGCTGTGCGCGAGGGATGGGGCACGGGCGACGGTCGTCGCGATGGCGAGACGGCGCGGGCCCATGCGGCGCGTGCGGTCCAGGCGGACTACGACTACCTGCGCGGATGGCTCGCCAACGACTGGTCGTACGCGGTGATCGAAGTGGTCGACCGCCATGGCGAGGAGGCATTCCTTGGTGGCGTCGACTACCGGTACGGCGACGGCGAGCGCGACGAGTACGTCCGGGAGATGGTCAAGGACATGGCGCGCGAACTGATCCATCCGCGTCGTCTCGCGTGGCGCGCGGCACTCGCCCAGGCACGAGCGGAGCGCGCCCGCTTGGCCGCTGCGTGGGCAGGCTGGATGGCCGTCGAGGTGGCGGCATGAGCGCGACCGTCG
>RPRK01000118.1 GCA_003818495.1 Burkholderiales bacterium | reverse complement strand
AGTCAAGGTCGTGCCGGGCCGCGCGCCCTCTCGGGCGTCGTGCGCTTCCCCTAGGGGAAGCGCACGACGCCCGAGAGGGCGCGCGGCCCGGCACGACCTTGACTGCACCGACGCGCTGGCCGCATCGTCCGGCGTCCGAATCGCCGGTGCCGTCCGATGCCCTCCCCTGTCCCCGGCTCGCCGCCCGCCAGCGTGCGCAGCCGCGCGGCCTTCGCCCTCGTCCACTGCCTCGTCGCGACGCTCGCCCTGCTGTCCCCGGTCACGGTGCGCGCGCAGGCCCCGGAATCCGAACTGCCGCCCGAGATCGGCGCCTTCGAGGGCGCCATCCCGGCCCCCGTGCCCGGCGCGCTCCTGCCCGACGTGCCGCCCGCCGCGTATGCCGCGACCCGCGTCTCGGCGCCCGGCTTCACGCTCAAGCCGGGGCTGGTGCTGCTGGCGGACTACACGCTGTTCAGTCAGGACTCGGCCTCGCGGGCCCAGGTCGGCGAGCAGTCCGACCAGGGTCAGCTGCGTGCGGCGCGGATGCTGCTGCGCGGCACGATCGGCACCGGCTACGTGGTGCGCTACCTGGTGGCGGGCGAGTACAAGGGCTTCGACACCGCGTACGACCGCGACTGGGACATGACCGACGTGTCGCTGACCTTCCCGCTGCGCGGACCGTCGACGACGCTCACCGTGGGCAAGACCAAGCAGGCGTTCGCCTACGAGATGGTCGGCGACGCGGCGAACCTGGCCTTCCAGGAGCGCGTGCTCAGTCCGTTCTTCGTGTCGCGCTCGGTGGGCGCGCGGCTCATGCACGTGACCGACGACCGCCTGTCGACGGTCTCCTTCGGCGTCTACAACGACGGCTGGGCGGGCAGCAGCGCGAAGGGACCGAACGACGGCACCGACGTGACCCTGCGGGTGACCCGCGCGCTCTGGCTCGAGGACGGCGGACGCCGGCTGATGCACGTCGGGGGATCGGTGCGCAGCGCCGGGGCCGACGGCGGCACGCTGCGCTATCGGGGCCGCCCCGAGTCGAACGTCGCGGACTTCTACGTCGACACCGGCACCTTCGCCGCCGACCGCGCGCTGCACCTCGGCGTGGAGGCGCTGTGGCAGCACGGGCCGTGGTCGGTCATCGGCGAGTGGGTGCACGCCAAGGTCGACGCTCCGCGCTCGGGCGACCCGAGCTTCAGCGGCGGCTACGTCGGCGTGAGCTGGGTAGTGACCGGCCAGAACCGTCCCTACGACACCACCGTCGGCTACGCGCGCCGCGTGCCGCCAGGCGGTCCGAACGGCGCGCTCGAACTGGTCGCGCGCGCCTCGCGCGTCGACCTCGAGGACGGCGCCGTGCAGGGCGGGCGGTTCGTGAAGTCGTACCTCGGCGCGAACTGGTGGGCCACGCAGCGGCTGAAGTTCGGCGCCGGCTGGGGCCGGACCTGGCTCGACGACGCCGGCACCCGCGGCATCACCGACGCGCTGCTGATGCGCGCGCAGTGGGTGTACTGAAACCGCGCACCAGCCGCCCGGGCAGTTCGCCGGTCGGCCGGCCGGCCTCGAGGATCGGCCAGCCCGCGACCACCGTCGCGACATAGCCGCGCGCGCCCTGCAGCAGGCGACGCCCGCCCGCGGGCAGGTCGTAGGCCATTCGGGGCGCCTCGAAGCCGAGCCCCGCGTAGTCGATCACGTTGACGTCGGCCTTCAGGCCGGGTGCGAGCACGCCCCGGTCGCGCAGCCCGTAGACCGAGGCGGTGTGCGAGGTCTGGCGTCGCACGATGTCCTCGAGCGGCAGCGTCGGGCCGCGCGTGCGGTCGCGCGTCCAGTGCGTGAGCATGTAGGTCGGCAGCCCCGCGTCGACGATCATGCCGCAGTGGGCGCCGCCGTCGGCGAGGCTGATCATCGTCGACGGATGCTGCAGCAGCGCATGCAGGTGCGAGAAGTCGTTGTACGAGTAGTTGAAGATCGGGAAGTAGACGAGGCCTTCGCCGCCGTCGGCGTCCATCCAGTCGAGCACCACCCGCAGCGCGGACACGCCGCGGGCCGCGGCCACCGCGGCGGCGCTCGCCCCGGGCGGCGGCTCGTAGTCGGGCCGCGTCGCGTCGACCGGGTACATCTTCGCGAACGAGCGCAGCATGAAGCGCGCACGCGCATCGTCGATCCGCGGCTCGGGCTCGGCGAGCAGGCGCGCCCGCCAGCCCGCGTCGCGCAGCGCGTGCATCCGCGCCTCGACCGGCAGCTCGCGGATCTCCTGCCAGGCGGCATGGAACATGAACGGGTGGATCGACGAGCGCCAGCCGTAGAGCACGCCCGCCGGGCGGCCCGGGATCGAGCCCACCAGCGGCAGGCCCTGCGCGCGCGCGTCGTCGAGCGCGGCGACCAGCTCGCGCCAGAGCTCGGGCTGCTCGTCGATCTGCTGCAGGTTGAACAGCACCGGTCGGCCGGTCTCGCGCGCGAGCTCGCGCATCCACACCGTCTCGGCCGGCATGTCGACGTGGTTCGAGGTCATCTGGAACACGCCGTGCCCGAACTCGCCGAGCACGCGGCCGATGCCGAACACCTCGTCGCGGGCGGCGTGCGTGCCGGGCACCAGCCGGCCGTCGGCGCCGCGGTGGATGAGCGTGCGCGAGGTCGAGAACCCGAGCGCACCCGCGGCGAGCGAGACCCGGACGTGCGCGGCCATCGCGGCGATGTCCTCGGGCGTGGCGACCGAGTCCTCCTCGGCGCCGCGTGCACCCATCACCCAGACGCGCAGCGCGCCGTGCGGCACCTGCGTGCCGACGTCGATCGCCAGCGGCGTGCGCTCCAGCGCGTCGAGGTACTCCGGGAAGGTCTCCCACTGCCACCGGATGCCTTCGGACAGCGCGGCGCCGGGGATGTCCTCGACGCCCTCCATCAGTCCGATCAGCCAGTCGCGGTCCTGCGGCCTCACCGGCGCGAAGCCGACGCCGCAGTTGCCCATCACCGCGGTGGTCACGCCATGCCACGACGAGGGCGTGAGCCACGGGTCCCAGGTCGCCTGCCCGTCGTAGTGCGTGTGCACGTCGACCCAGCCCGGGGTGACCAGCGCGCCGTGGGCGTCGACGACGCGGCGCGCGGCGCCCGCACTGCCGCCGACCTGGACGATGCGCCCGCCGTCGATGGCGAGGTCGCCCGCGAAGCGCGGGGCGCCGGTGCCGTCGACGATCGTGCCGCCGCGGATGACGAGGTCGTGCATGGGGGGTCTCCTCGCGGCGCCGTGGATCGGCGCTCGTCACCGAAGTCTAGACGAGCCGGCGCGCGGGCCGCAGTCGCGTCCGCCCGGGCGGCCCGGGCGGCCGGGGCTCAGGCAGGGATCGGGAACTCGGGGCCTTCGTAGGCCTCGGGCACGCGGATCCGGCCGGCCTCGATGTCCGCGGCCGCGCGCTGCACGCGGGCCCGCACCGCGTCGGGCACCTCGGCCGCCATCGACAGTCGCACCGCCTGCGGATCGGCGAGGCCGACCCGGCGGATCGCACCGGCAGGGAAGGCGCCATCGCGGCCGTCGCGGATCGCCTGGAAGACCGTGATGCTCACGTCCGCGATCGCCGAGGCGAGGTACACCTGCGGATCGGTCCGCACCCAGTCGACGACGTTGCCGATCTGGCGCGTGCCGCGCTCGCGGCAGGCCTCGGTGACGCCGCCGCGGCCGGCGTTGAGCATGGTGAACACGATGTCGGCACCGGCCGCCATCTGCGCCAGCGCCACGCGCCGGGCGAGCGCCGCGTCGTCCTGGTTCCCGCAGAAGGTCGTGAGCACCCGGACCTTCGGGTCCGTCGCCGCGACGCCGGCCGCGAAGGCCGCGCGGCCCTTCAGGCCGGGCCGCACGCGGATGCCCGACAGGTGGCCGACGGTGCCGGTGCGCGTGCTCAGCGCCGCCAGCACGCCGCCGAGGTAGGCGGACTCCTCCTGCAGCACCTCGTAGCTCGCCAGGTTCGGACCGGTCACCGCGCCCTGCACGACGACGAAGCGCGTGCCGGGCGTCCGGGCGGCGACCTCGGCGCAGGCCTCGTTGTTCTGGCCACCGTGCGCGAGCACCAGGTCCACGCCCGAGGCGGCGAGCCCGGCGAGCGCCTCGGCGAGCAGCGGGCGCTTCGGCTCGACGCCGGCGACATGGCGCGTCGCGACGCCGAGCTCGGTGCGGGCGCGCTCGAGGCCGCGCCAGCCGGCCTCCATGAAGCCGCGATCGTCGATGCGCCCCGCGAAGAGCGCGCCCACCGACAGCACGCGCGGCGGCGCGGGCGCGACGCAGGCAGCGAGGGCGGGCAGCACGGTGGTACCGGCGAGGCCGAGCGCGAGGCGACGGCGAAGGGGGCTCGGTTCGTTCGGCATGGCGGTCGGCATCGGCTCGGAGGATCGGACGGTCCGGAGGATCGGACCGCGCCGCTCATGATGGCCCCTGACGGCCCCCGCGGGCAAGAAGAAGGGCGCGACCGCCTTCGCGATCGCGCCCTCCGGGGGCGGGTGGTAACGATCGTTACCGCATGCGTCTCACCCGCCCGTGCTCACTGCCCCTCGAGGAACGACTTCAGCTTGTCGGCCCGCGACGGATGACGCAGCTTGCGCAGCGCCTTCGCCTCGATCTGGCGGATCCGCTCGCGGGTGACGTCGAACTGCTTGCCGACCTCCTCCAGCGTGTGGTCCGTGCTCATCTCGACGCCGAAGCGCATGCGCAGCACCTTCGCCTCGCGAGGCGTCAGCGAGTCGAGCACCTCCTTGACCACGTCGCGCATCGAGCCGTGCAGCGCGGCGTCGGCCGGGGCCAGCGTCGCGGTGTCCTCGATGAAGTCGCCCAGATGGGAGTCGTCGTCGTCGCCGATCGGCGTCTCCATCGAGATCGGCTCCTTGGCGATCTTGAGGATCTTGCGGATCTTGTCCTCGGGCATCTCCATGCGCGCCGAGAGCATCGCCGGATCCGGCTCGGTGCCGGTCTCCTGCAGGATCTGGCGGCTGATCCGGTTCATCTTGTTGATCGTCTCGATCATGTGCACCGGGATGCGGATGGTGCGCGCCTGGTCGGCGATCGAGCGGGTGATCGCCTGGCGGATCCACCAGGTGGCGTAGGTCGAGAACTTGTAGCCGCGCCGGTACTCGAACTTGTCGACCGCCTTCATCAGGCCGATGTTGCCTTCCTGGATCAGGTCGAGGAACTGCAGGCCGCGGTTGGTGTACTTCTTGGCGATGGAGATCACGAGACGCAGGTTGGCCTCGGTCATCTCGCGCTTGGCCTTGCGTGCCTTGGCCTCGCCCATCGCCATCTGCTTGTTGATCTCCTTGAGGTCGGAGAGCGGCAGCACGACGCGCGCCTGCAGGTCGATCAGCTTCTGCTGCAGGTCCTGCACCGCGGGGATGCTCCGGCGCAGCGTCTCGACGTAGGCGACGTTGGCATCCGCCTCCTTCTCGACCCAGCGCAGGTTGGTCTCGTTGCCGGGGAACGAGCGGATGAAGTGCTCGCGCGGCATGCCGACCTTGTGCACGCAGATCTCGGCGATCGCGCGCTCGAAGGTGCGGACCTGCTCGACCTGGCTGCGCAGCGTGTCGCACAGGCGCTCGACCATCTTCGCGGTGAAGCGGATGGTCATGAGCATGTCCTGCAGCTCGGTCTGCGCCTTGACGTACGGCTTGGACTTGTAGCCTTCCTTCTCGTAGGCCACGCGCATCTTGTCGAACCAGCGCTCGATGTGCTCGAACTTCTCGAGCGCGGCGCGCTTGAGCTCGGCGAGCTTCGCGGCGTTGGCGTTGGTCGCCTCGTCGGCGGCCTCCTCGTCGTCCTCGAGGTCGGCGGCGGCCGCGGCGGCGGCCGGCTGCGGCGGCGAGAAGTCCTCGACCGCGTTCGGATCGACCAGGCCGTCGACGGCCTCGTCGATGCGCATCTGGTCGGCGCGGATCTTCGCGGCGGCGGCGAGCACCTCGGCGATGGTCGTCGGGCACGCCGAGATCGCCATCACCATGTGCTTGAGGCCGTCCTCGATGCGCTTGGCGATCTCGATCTCGCCCTCGCGCGTCAGCAGCTCGACCGAGCCCATCTCGCGCATGTACATGCGCACCGGGTCGGTCGTGCGGCCGAACTCGGAGTCGACGGTGGACAGCGCGGCCTCGGCCTGCTCCTCGGCGTCCTCGTCCGAGTTCACCACCGGGGTGTTGTCGTTGATCAGCAGCGTCTCGGCGTCCGGGGCCCGCTCGTAGACGGTGATCCCCATGTCGCTGAAGGTCGTGATGATCGAGTCGATCGCCTCGGCATCGACCAGGTCCTCGGGGAGGTGGTCGTTGATCTCGGCGTAGGTGAGGAAGCCCCGCTCCTTGCCGAGCTTGATCAGCAGCTTGAGCTTGTTGAGCTTGGCCTCGAGCTCCTCCTCGGAGTTGCCCTGGTTGTACGACAGGGCCTCCTTGATGAGCGCCTTCTCCTTGGCGCGCTTGTCGCGCGCCTTGGCCTTCGGCGGGGGCGGCGCGGGCGGCTCCTCGATGACCTCGCCGTCGCCACCGTCGCCGCCGTCGAGTTCCTCGAGGGTGTCCTCGACATCGCCGCCGAGGTCGAGATCGACGTCATCGCCCGGGACGGCCTTGGCTTTCGGGCCCTTGCCGGCCGGGGACTTGCCCTTGGCGACCTTGGCCGCCTTGGCCGGCTTGGCCGCGGGGGCGGTGGCCCCCGTCGTGGCCGCTGTCGTGGCTCCCGTGGCTGCGGTCTTGGCGGCGGCCTTCGCCGGCGCCTTCGCCGTGGAGACCTTGGCCTCGACGGCCGGAACGGACGGGTCGACCGCCCTCCCGCCGATGTTCTCGCCGATCTTCTCGGTCACCTTGGCGGCAGTCTTCGCCGGGGCCTTGGCGGCGGGCTTGGCCGCCACGGGCTTGGTCTTGCCGCCTGCGGCGGGCGCGGTCTGCGGAAGCTTCTCGGGAACCTTGTGCTGCACCTTGTCCTGAACCTTGTCTTGGGGCTTGCCGACCGCACGTGCGGCCGGACGGGCTTCGGGCGCCTTGGCCTCCGACCGCGCTGCCGGCTTGGCGGCAGGGCGGGCGACGGGCCGGGCGGCGGGCTTGGCAGCCGGGGCCTTGACCGCGGGCTTTGCAGAGACCTTGCCGGCGCTCGCGGCGGCCTTGACGGCCGGCTTGATCGAGGCGACGGACTTCTGGGTGGATTTCGAGGACACGGGCGCCTTGGCGCTCGCCTTGGTCGACTTCGACGACGACGTGCTGCCCGCGGTGGCCTTGGTCGCGGCCATCGGGGAAGCGCCTTTCGAGGCCTTCGATGTCACGGACACAGGCGCGGACTTCGACGCGGCGGGCTTCGCTGCCTTCACGGCGGCACCCTTCGCGGCCTTCGCCGCGGAGGCGCCCGACGGGCCCGCGGCCGGCCTCGTCGCGCCGACCCGGGCCACCTTGACCGTCAGCTTCCCGGTGGAGCGTCCGGTTCCGGACGCGGCCGAGGCGGCCTTGCCGCCGCGGGGGATGTCGCCGGCTTTCGAGGCCGGTTTCCGGGAAGTCGCAATCTTGGCAGCGGGGCGCGAGGCGGGGCGCTTGGTCGACGTGCTGGCTTTGCTCACAACCGGTCCTCGATATGTGAATCGGGAAAACCTTTTATTCTATCAAGTCCCTTCAGGGGACGTAAGGGCTTTTCGGAGGGCCTGCAGTTCGGCATAGCGCGCCCGCTGCGTTTCGTCGACCAGCCCGGCCTGGGCCAGCCGATCGACCTCTTCACGGATCCGCTGGTCCCGCATCCGGGCCAGCGCCCCCTCGAATTCACGCTTCGCCTGCTCCGGCTCGAGCTCGGCCAGCAGCCCGCGATCCTGTCCGGCCTCCGCCTGCAGGGCCGCCGACAGCTCCGGCTCCGACTCGCGCAGCGACTCCACGAGCTGGGCGAAACTCGCGCCGGCCGGCAGCGCGGCGATCCGGGCGATCCAGTCCACCACCGGCTCGGGCAGGAAATCGGTCGGCCAGGGCTCCTGCGCGATCGCCGGATGCAGCGCCAGCAGCAGTCGCGCCCGTCGCGGCAGGTCGGGCAGCGTGACGGGCATCGGCCTCGGGATCGGCTGCCACCGACCGCCTCGACGACCCTCGCCCGCCCATCGACCGCCACCCGGCCCGTCCTGGCCGCTGCCCCAGCGCCCGTCCTGGCCGCCGCCCCAGCGTCCGCCCTGGCCGGAGCCGCTCCAGCGCCGCCCCTCGCCCGTAGCGTTGGCGCCCCGCCAGCCCCCGCCCTGACCGCCCCCCTGCGCGCCGCCCTGAGCGCCACCGTAGCCTCCCCCCGAGCCGCCGGACTGCGGCTCGCCTCGCCATCCGCCGCCCTCGCCCTGCTCGGCGGCCCAGCGCCCGTCGTCCGCGGCCGGGCCCTCGGCTCCCGGACTGTCGCGCCGGCGAGCCGGACCTTGCGCCGCGGTGCCGGCATCCGGTTCCAGATAACGAAGCAGATCCTCGGCCCGCACGCCGACCCGGGTGGCGACCGCCTGCACCAGCTGCAGCCTGAGCGCGACCGGGGGCATCGACAGCAGCAGCGGCTTGGCGTCGGCCTGCAGCCGGGCGCGGCCCTCGGGCGTCGCCAGGTCGACCCGACCCGACAGCTCGCGCAGCAGGAACTCGGACAGCGGCTGCGCGCTCGCCAGGTGCGCCTGGAACCCCTCCGCGCCGCGTTCGCGCACGAAGCTGTCCGGGTCGTGCTCGGGCGGGAGGAACAGGAAGTCGATCCGCTTGGTGTCGGCCGCCAGCGGCAGGCAGGCCTCGAGGGCGCGCCAGGCCGCCCGCCGGCCGGCGCCGTCGCCGTCGAAGGCGAACACCACCCGGTCGACCAGCCGCATGAGCTTCTGCACGTGCTGGGCCGTCGTCGCGGTGCCGAGCGTCGCCACCGCGTTCTCGACGCCGTGCTGCGCGAGCATCACGACGTCCATGTATCCCTCGACGACGATCACGCAGTCGGCCCGCCGGATCGCGTCGCGACCCTCGAACAGCCCGTAGAGCTCGCGTCCCTTGGAGAACACCGGCGTCTCGGGCGAGTTCAGGTACTTCGGCTCGCCTTGCCCCAGCACGCGCCCGCCGAATCCGATCACCTGGCCGCGCGGATTGCGGATCGGGAACATCACCCGGTCCCGGAACCGGTCGTAGCGCTTCTTCTTGCCGCCCTCGGCCTCCGGCTCGGACTCGATGACCAGGCCCGACTCCACCAGCGTCTTCGCCGAGTAGTCGGGCACCGCGGCCTCGAGCGATCGCCAGCCCTCGGGGGCGTAGCCGATGCCGAAGCGCAGCGCGGTCTCGCCCGAGACGCCGCGCCCCTTGAGGTACTCGATCGCGCGCGGGGAGTCCTTGAGGCGCTGCCGGTAGAACTTGGCCGCCGCCACCAGGGTGTCGAACAGGTCGGGGTCGCGCCGGCGGGCGTCGTCCGGGCCGGGGCGGTCGTCCGGCACGGTCAGTCCGACCGTACGGGCGAGTTCGTGGATGGCGTCCACGTAGCCCAGGCCGGCGTGCTCCATCAGGAAGCCGATCGCCGAGCCGTGGGCCCCGCATCCGAAGCAGTGGTAGAACTGCTTGGTCGGCGACACGCTGAAGGACGGCGACTTCTCGCCGTGGAAGGGGCACAGGCCCATCCAGTTCGCGCCGCCCTTCTTCAGCTTCACATGGCGGCCGACCACGTCGACCACGTCGACGCGGGCGAGCAGCTCCTGGATGAAGGACTGCGGAATCACCCCGCGAGTCTAGCGCTGCGCGAGCCGCGCCTTGACGATCCCGGACACTTTCGACAGGTCGGTGCGTCCGGCCAGCTTCGGCTTGAGCACGCCCATCACGCGACCCATGTCCTGCGGACCGGCGGCGCCGGTGGCCAGGATCGCGGCATCGACCTCGGCCGCGACCTCTTCTGCGGTCGCCTGGGCGGGCAGGTAGACGCCGAGCACCTCGACCTCGGCCTGCTCGCGCGCGACCAGATCGGCACGGCCGGCCTGCTCGAAGGCGGCGATCGAGTCACGGCGCTGCTTGATCAGCTTGTCGACGATGGCGGCGACCTGCGCATCGTCGGCGACGATGCGCTCGTCGACTTCCTTCTGCTTGATCGCGGCCAGCAGCATCCGGATCGCGCCGAGGCGGTCGGCCTCGCGCGCGCGCATCGCCGACTTCATGTCCTCGGTGATCCGATCCTTGAGCGTCGGGGCGGTCATCAGGTCCTCGCGAAGTGGTGGGCCTTCGGACCATCGACAGACTGCCGACGGCCGAGACGGGCCCGGAACGGCCCGAAAAACACGAAGAGCCCGTGACGCTGCCGCCATCGGGCTCCGGGTGCTGCGGGAGAAGGCGCCTGAGCGAGCCGACTTTCGTGCGGCGCTGCTCCGTGGCTCGCTCCAGCCGCTGGATTCAGCCGCCGGAATCAGCCGCCGGATTCAGCAGCGACTTGCGGCTGACGGGCTCAGTACAGCTTCTTGGGCAGCATCTGGCTGCGCAGGCGCTTGTAGTGGCGCTTGACCGCCGCAGCCTTCTTGCGCTTGCGCTCGGCCGTCGGCTTCTCGTAGAACTCGCGCGCGCGCAACTCCGTGAGAAGACCCGTCTTCTCGATCGTGCGCTTGAAACGGCGCAGCGCGACGTCGAACGGCTCGTTCTCTTTTACACGGATGGTCGGCATTGGAAGACTCGTTCCCTTTCAACTGAGCCCGCCAGTCTAACAGACCCTTCTGCCGGACGCCAGCGCCGGGCGGCGCGGCGGCGAGCGGCCCGGATCCGGGCGTGGCGCGACCCCGTTTCACCCGACCGACGGCTGGCACGGATATTGATTGTCCGCTCCGGACGTGCGCAGAATTTCCCAGCAGTCCCACAGCAGTCGGTCGCTTCGAGCGGAGGTCGCCATGCCGCATGCCCTCACCCTGCCCCCCGGCGGATCGTCGTTCTCCATCGCCGGGTTCAAGCAGGTCTATTCGACGCAGGCGGTCGAGTCCGCCCTCGACGAGCTCACCCCGGGCGCGAACGATGCGCTGCGGACCACGTACGAGAAGATGATCCGGGTCGGCGGCGAGCGCTTCAGCGTCAAGCCCGGACGCATGCCCGACTTCGACCAGCTCGAGCGCGAGCTGCCCAACTTCGCCGAAGTGCTGACCGACCTGCGCAAGCAGCTCGCGCTGTGCATGGAGACCGACGACCCGCTGGAGATCTCGCCGATGCTGCTGCTCGGCGACCCCGGCATCGGCAAGACGCATTTCGCCAAGCGGCTGTCTCAGCTGCTCGGCACCGGCTTCGGCTTCGTGTCGATGAGCTCGCTGACCGCCGGCTGGGTGCTGTCGGGCGCCTCGTCGCAGTGGAAGAACTCGCGGACCGGCAAGGTCTTCGACACGCTGGTGCACGGCGACTACGCGAATCCGGTGCTGGTGGTCGACGAGCTCGACAAGGCGTCGGCCGAGAGTCACTACGACCCGCTCGGCGCGCTCTACTCGCTGCTCGAGCACGATACCGCGCGCACGTTCACGGACGAGTTCGCCGAGGTGCCCCTCGACTGCTCGGACATCGTCTGGATCGCGACCGCCAACGAGGCCGCGCGCATCCCCGAGCCGATCCTCAACAGGATGAACGTCTACGAGATCGAGCCGCCGGACGCCGAGGGCGCGCGCCGGATCGCGCAGTCGATCTACCGGGAGATCCGCGACGCCCATGCCTGGGGCCGGCACTTCCCGAAGACGCTCGAGGCACCGGTGCTCGAGCGGCTGGCGGGGCTGGCCCCGCGCGAGATGCGCCGCGCGCTGGTGGGCGCCTTCGGCAACGCCAAGCTGGAAGGCCGCGCCGAGCTCGCGCCCGAGGACCTGCTCGAGCGCAGCGCGCGGCGCCAGCGGATCGGGTTCTAGGAGCGGGCTCCAGGAGCCGGATCCAGGAGCCGGATCCAGGGGCCGGATCCAGGCGCGGGGTCCAGGGGCGGTTCTGCAGGCGGTCTCCGCAGGCGCGTTCTACGCGCCGGCGGGGCGCGCCTGCAGCGCGTGCGCGGCGCACCACCCGCTCGCCCAGGCCCACTGGAAGTTGTAGCCACCGAGCCAGCCGGTCACGTCGACCACCTCGCCGACGAAGTGCAGGCCCGGCACGCGGCGCGCCTCGAGCGTGCGCGGCTCGAGCTCGTCGGTCGCGACGCCGCCGGCGGTGACTTCGGCCTTGCGCCAGCCTTCGGTCCCGGCCGGCAGCACGCGCCAGTCGTGGAACCGTGCCGCGATCGCGGCGAGCGCCTTGTTGCCCAGTTCGGCGAGCCGGCGATCCGGGGGCGGGCCACCCGCCGCCGCGTCCTCGAGCCAGGCCTGCGCGAGGCGCCGCGGCACGATGGCGGCCAGCGCGGTGCCGAGCTGCTGGCGGGTGCCCTCGCGGGCGGCCAGGAGGGCCTCGGCGATCGAGCCGTTCGGCGCGAGATCGATCGACAGCGGCTCGCCCGGCCGCCAGAAGCTCGAGACCTGCAGCACGCCGGGCCCGGACAGGCCCCGATGCGTGAACAGGAGATCCTCGACGAAGCGGCTGGCCCCGGCGACGCCCGGCACCGAGATGCCGACCTCGAGGGCGAGCCCGGAGAGTTCGGCGAACGGCTGCCACGACTGGGCGGTGAAGGTCAGCGGCACCAGCGCCGGGCGCGGCTCGACCACCCGCAGCCCGAACCGCGCGGCCAGCCGATGGCCCCAGTCGGTGGCGCCGATCTTCGGGATCGACAGGCCGCCGGTGGCCACCACCAGCGCCCGGCAGCCGAGCTCGCCCGCATCGGTGTGCAGCACGAATCGCTCGTCGGCGTCGGCGGGCACGTCGGGCCTCAGCACCTCGTGGACGGCGCACGGCCGCAGCCAGGTCACCCCGCCGCGATCGCACTCGGCACGCAGCATCTCCACGACGCGCTCGCTCGAGTCGTCGCAGAAGAGCTGCCCGCGGTGCTTCTCGTGCCAGGCGATCCGGTGGGTCTCGAGCAGCCGCACGAAGCGCTTCGGGCCGTAGGCGCGCAGCGCGTGTCGGGCGAAGCCCGTGTCCTCGGACAGGAAGCGCTCCGGCCGGTCGGCGTCGACGTTCGTGAAGTTGCAGCGGCCGCCGCCCGAGATGCGGATCTTCTCGGCCAGGCGCGGGGCGTGATCGATCAGCGCGACGCGCAGCCCGCGCTGCGCGGCGACGCCGGCGCAGAACAGGCCGGCCGCGCCGGCGCCGACGAT
Organism: Burkholderiales bacterium; assembly: GCA_003818495.1. Lineage (GTDB taxonomy): Bacteria > Pseudomonadota > Gammaproteobacteria > Burkholderiales > Burkholderiaceae_E > UBA4615. The sequence goes on along the minus strand of RPRK01000118.1, from coordinate 1,660 downwards.
CACCGCGTCGAATCGCTGTCGCATGAGCCCTCGCGGGCACGGGGCCCGGTGGAAAGTCCGCGAGTCTAGCCCAGGGCGGCGACCGCGCCTGCGCCCGCCGGCGCCGCCGCGGGCCGCACGGGCACACCCGTCGACCGGGCCGTCCGGGCGGACGCCACGGCCCCGACCGCACCCGCGTGGTCGGGCAGGGCCGCCGTCGCGGGGTCGGTGGACGCCGCATCAGCGGCCAGCGCGCGGCCGATCAGCAGGATCGCGGGGCTGCCGAGCCGCTCGCGCGCGATCGTGTCGACGAGCGCGCCCAGCGTGGTGCGCACCGTGCGCTGGGCACCGGCCAGACCGGCCGACTGCACGACCGCCGCCGGCAGCGCGCCCGGCAGGCCGCCGGCGAGCAGCGCGGCGCTGATCTCGGCGGCACGGGCCACCCCCATGTAGACGGCCAGCGTCAATCCGGAGCGCGCCAGGCCGGCCCAGTCGACCTCGTCGCCGTCGGGGGCGGGATGGCCGGTCACGAACGCCACGCCATGGGCGAGTTCGCGGTGGGTCAGCGAGCTGCCCAGCGCCTGCGCGGCGGCGAGGCCCGCGGTCAGCCCGCTCACCACCTCGCAGCCGATGCCGTGGGCCGCCAGCCAGGCGATCTCCTCGCCGGCGCGGCCGAACATCATCGGATCGCCGCCCTTGAGGCGCACCACCCGGGCGCCGGTGCGGGCGCAGCGCACCATCAGGCGCTGGATGAAGGCCTGGGGCGTCGAGCGGCATCCGCCACGCTTGCCGACGCGGATGACCCGCGCGGCGGGCCGCGCGAGCGCGACGACGCGGGGATCGACCAGGTCGTCGACCAGCAGGACATCGGCCGACTCGATCGCGCGCAGCGCACGCACGGTGAGCAGATCGGGGTCGCCTGGGCCCGCGCCGACCAGGGCGACCGGATGCAGGGGGCGCGTCGTCCTGGACATCGGTGCGTGTCGGCGCGGGCGGGTGTCGCTCAGGCCGCCACCGCGGCGCGCATGCGCGGCCGCGCGCCGACCGCCTGCAGCACCGCGGCGACCTGCTGCTCGATCGGCTCGGGCACCGGCCGCTCGCCGGCCAGCACCGACTGGATCCAGCGTGCGGTGGCGGGGGCGTCGTGAGCGTCGGGCAGCGCGGGGATCTCGCGTGCCGGCCCCGCGGTCGCCGGCACCAGGACCTCGCTGTGCCCCTCGTGCACCCAGTCGATCTGGGCGGCACGGCGCGTGCTCGCGACCGGCTCGCCCTCGGTGCCGCGCATCACGAGCGCGCTGTGCCCGGTGGTCTCGAAGTAGGCATGCTGCAGGATCGCGAACTCGGGATGGGTGAACGCCGTCAGACGCACGCAGGCGGCGGAGGTGGTCGGGTTCAGCAGCTTCGCGAGGGTGTGGCCGACGTTCCGCACGCCGAGCTGCCAGCGCAGCTCGAGCAACGCCGCCAGCCGCGAGGACAGGGTCGCGACCGGCAGGAAGGCCGGATCGCCGCGGGCGATGGCCGCCTCGGCCGAGTGCGTGCCTCCGGCGGACCCCAGGCCCATGGCCTGCATGATCTCGGCGGTGGTGGTGCGGCGCGGGTCGCTCGTCACGCCGTGCACCACCACCTGCACGCCGGCATCGGCCAGCAGGCAGGCCAGCAGCGGCACGAGGTTCGCGGTGTT
>RPRK01000117.1 GCA_003818495.1 Burkholderiales bacterium | reverse complement strand
TTCGTCCGGGGGGCGTCGGAACACGACGTTGGCGACGGTCCAGGGCGCGCGTCTCGCCGGCCCGGCGTCCCGAGACAGCTCGGGCACCATCCGGGCGGCGATCGAGAGCGGCGCGGCGAGCACCACGCGGCGGGCGTTCAGCACGATCGGCGTGCCGGGCCCGCCGGCGGGGCTGCCGTCGTGCAGCCAGCCGAACAGCCGCATGCCCGCACCGGCGTGCTCGATCCGCTCGATCGACACCGGCAGGATCCGGCCCGCGGCGTCGGCGGCGGCGCCCAGATGGCGGGCGAGCGGCGCGAGGCCGTCGGGCCAGGTGAAGACCGCGCCCGGTTCGGCGTTGCGGGCGCGTCCGACGCGGCTGGCGAAGTAGTGCACCAGCGCCCAGGCCGAGACCTCGTCGGGCGTCGCGCCGAACTCGTCCCGGGTGCAGTACTCGAGCCATGCGAGGAGCGGCGCCGCGTCGAACCCCTGCGCGCGCAGCCATGACGCGGCGTCGATCCGGTCCAGCGCGGCCGACGGCGCGTTGCGCGAGCGCTCGCTGACCGGCACGACGAAGGCACGACGGCCGTCCGCGCCGCGTTCGCCGGCGAGCTGCTCGACGAGTCCGAGGAAGCGGGCGATCTGCAGGCGCGTCGCGTCGTCGCCGGCCGGCGGGATCGAGCCGGCCTCCCAGCGCCCGGCCACCAGCAGCCGGTGCGACGGCGCATGCACCAGCGCGCGCTCGTCGTACTCGGGCGCCGGCGCCCCCGGCGGACCGCGCAGGATGCCGAGTTCGGCGAGCAGCTCGCGCACGTGGGTCGACTCGAGCGAGGGCAGCGGCAGGTAGTGGCTGCCGGTCGGGCAGCCCAGGCCCGCGAAGGCGCGGGCGGCCGCGTTGCCCAGCGGCTCGGGCCCGCTCAGCACCAGGTGGTCGCGATGGCCCGCACGGTGCAGCCGCCAGGCGCAGCCGAGCCCGGCGACACCGCCGCCGACGATGGCGACGTCGACCGTCCGCGACGTCGCGGCACGCCAGTCGGAGTAGCCGGGCGCGCCGCGCTGCCAGCGCGCGCGCAGCGCGTGGCCGATCTCGCGACCGGGCAGGTCGACCGTGACCGGCGGCAATGCCCAGAACGGGCGCCGGCCGCAGCCGGCCAGGCCCGCACCCAGCATCCCGCCGCCGGCCGCGGCACCCGCGCGCAGCAGGACGCGGCGCTCAGCGCGCCACGCGGGACCAGTCTTCATGGAAGTACTGCACCAGCCGCTGCGTGTTCAGCCAGTTGGGCTCGACCTCGCGCGGACCCATGTCGGGCGGGAAGGAGAACATCAGCGCGGTGGTGTTCGCATCGAGGAAGCGGGTCGGCACGCGATAGGTCGAAGGCGGCCGGAACCCGGGCGACAGCGACGCCGCCACGAAGCCCCATTCGCCGAACGACGGCACGTGCGCGTGATAGGGCGTGGTCGCGTAGCCCGCCTCCTTGAGCGTCGCGACCACCGACCAGTAGGCGTGCGGCGCGTACCACGGCGAGGCGGCCTGGATCGCGACCTGCGAGTGCGGCGTCAGCACCCGGCGCAGCATCGCGTAGAAGGGCACCGAATAGAGCTTGCCCAGGCTGTGGTTCGTCGGGTCGGGCAGGTCGACGATGACGACGTCGTAGGGCACGTCGTCGGTGGCCTCGAGCCAGGTGAACGCATCGCTGTTGAGCACCTTCACGCGCGGATCGCGCAGCGACCCGGCGTTGAGCGCGACCAGGTCGGGCGCGCTCGAGAACAGCCCGGTCATCGCGGCGTCCAGGTCGACCAGCGTGACCTGGGCCACCGACGGATAGCGCAGCGCCTCGCGCGCCGCCAGCCCGTCGCCGCCGCCGAGGATCAGCACGCGGCGCGGCTCCGGGTGGTTCTCCATCGCCGGCAGCACCAGCGCCTCGTGATACCGGTGCTCGTCGCGCGAGGAGAACTGCAGGTTCCCGTTCAGGTACAGGCGCAGCTCGTCCTTCCAGCGGGTGACCACCATGCGCTGGTAGAGCGAGGTCCGCGCATGCACGATCTCGTCGCCGAACAGCCCGCGCTCGGCCCAGCCGATCAGGCGGTCGGAGCCGGTCATGCCGAGGGCGAGCACCGCCATGACCCCGAGTCCCTTGAGCGCCAGCGTGCGTCGCTGGGGCAGTTCCCGACGGAATCGGTGCGTGACCCACAGCGCGACCGCCGCGTTGAGCATGCCGAACAGCAGCGCGGTCCGGGCCAGCCCGAGACGCGGCGCGAGCACCAGCGGGAACAGCACCGAGACGGCGAGCGCGCCCAGGTAGTCGAAGGTCAGCACGCGCGAGACGATGTCGGCGAACGCGGTGCGACGCTGATCGAGCACCCGCATCACCAGCGGGATCTCCATGCCCACCAGCGTGCCGATGATCAGCACGAGCGCGTAGAGCGAGATCCGGAATGGGCTGCCTGCCCACGCGAAGACGATGAAGAGCACCGCCGCCGAGATGCCGCCCACCAGCGCGACCAGCAGCTCGATCTCGACGAACCGGCCGAGCACGTCCTCGTCGCGCACGTAGCGCGACAGGTGCGCGCCGATGCCCATCGCGAACAGGTAGGCGCCGATGATGGTGGAGAACTGCAGCACGGAATCGCCGAGCAGATAGCTGGCGAGCGCGCCGGCGACCAGTTCGTAGGCCAGCCCGCAGGAGGCGACGACGAAGACGGAGAGGATCAGGAGCCGGTCGGGTGTCATGGCGGTCGCGAGGTCCGATCCATTATGATCTGTGCGCGTCGCGCCGGCATCCGGTGCGCGCCTCGCGACCCACGGAGCCCGCCGACATGGACGAAGGCCTGCTGTCCCAGCTCGTGATCAGCTACACGGCCTATCTCCTCACCGGCCTGGCGCTGCTCGCGCTCTTCTTCGTCGTCTACACGCGGCTCACGCCCTACGAGGAGAAGCGCCACGTCCGCGAGGGCAACGTCGCGGTCGCGGTCTTCTTCTCCGGCGCGATGCTCGGGTTCACCGCGACCATCGCCTCCGGCATCCTGACCCACGTGAACTACGCGAGCTTCGTCGGCTGGAGCATCAGCGCGCTCGTCGTGCAGCTGCTGGTCTACGCGGTGATGGACCGCATGTTCCCGAACCTGAAGCACGCCCTCGAGACCGGCAACGTCGCGGTCGGCACCCTCGGCGGCGCGGCCGCCCTGAGCGCCGGCCTGATCAACGCGGCCTGCGTCTTCTGACCTCCGACGCCGCTGCCGCGCGTCTTCCTCCGACGTTCCCCTCGCACTCCAAGACCTCCCTGAGGAGCCCGACATGAGTCTCGGCGATTTCATCAAGAAGCAGTTCATCGACATCCTGCAGTGGACCGACCAGTCCGACGGGGTGCTGATGTGGCGCTATCCGATGGCGGACCAGGAGATCCAGTACGGCGGCTCGCTCACCGTGCGCGAGGCCCAGTCGGCGGTGTTCGTCAACGAGGGGACGGTGGCCGACGTGTTCGGTCCCGGCAAGCACACGCTCGTCACCCAGACGCTGCCGGTGCTCACCTACCTGAAGAACTGGGACAAGCTCTTCGAGTCGCCGTTCAAGTCGGACGTCTACTTCTTCTCGACCCGCCAGCAGATCGGCCGCCGCTGGGGCACGCCGCAGGCGATCTCGGTGCGCGACAAGGACTTCGGCATGGTGCGGATGCGCGCCTTCGGACTCTATGCGTTCCGTGTCGCCGATCCGCGCAAGTTCTACACCGAGATCGCCGGCAACCGCGCGCAGGTCTCGGTCGACGACCTCGACGAGCAGCTCGACGGGACCGTGCTCGCCAGCCTCGCGGCCGCCATCGGCAACTCGGGCGTGCCCTTCCTCGACATGGCCGCCAACCAGACGCTGCTGGCCCAGGCGATCGCCAAGGAGATCTCGCCCGCGTTCGATGCGATCGGCCTGGCACTCGACAGCTTCATGATCCAGTCGATCAGCCTGCCCGAGCCGCTCCAGGAGGCGCTCGACAAGCGGATCGCGATGGGCATGGCGGGCAATCTCGACGCCTACGCGAAGTTCCAGACCGCCAATGCGATCCCCATCGCCGCCGGCAACGAGGGCGGCCTCGGCGGGCTCGGCGCGCAGCTCGGCGCCGGGGCCGCGATCGGCGCCGCGATGGGGCAGGCGCTCGGCGCGGGGCAGGCCGCAGCGGGTGTCGCCGCGGGTGCGGCCGCGGCCTCGACGGCGGCCACCCCCGCCGCGCCGGCGGCCGACTCGCCCGAGGATCGCCTCGGCAAGCTGAAGGGACTGCTCGATCGTGGCCTGATCACGCAGGCCGACTTCGACGCCACCAAGGCCGAGATCCTGAAGAAGCTCGCCGGCTGAGTCGGCGCGCGCGTCGATGTTCACTGCCGAGTGCCCGTCCTGCGGCGCGAAGGTCTCGCTGCGCGCGAGCGCCTCGACCACGGCCGTCTGCGCGTTCTGCAAGAGCACGCTGGTGCGCCGTGCCGATGCCCTCGAGCGCATCGGCGTGCAGGGCGAGCTGCTCGAGGACTACGCCCGCGTGCAGATCGGCACCGGCGGCACCCACGAGGGCCGCGGCTTCTCGGTGGTCGGGCGCATCCAGCTGCGCGACGAGTCGGGTGCGTGGAACGAGTGGTACGTGCTGTTCGAGGACGGATCGACCGGCTGGCTGAGCGAGGCGAGCGGCCAGTACGCGCTGACCTTCGACCGCGGCAAGGCGCCGGGCGTGGCCACCTTCGAGGCGCTCGCGCCGGGGCGACCGGTCACCATCGAAGGCGAGCGCTGGTCGGTCACCGACCGTCGCACCGCGCGGTGCACCGCGGCCGAGGGCGAGCTGCCGTTCCCGGTCGACAGCCGCTGGGAGGCCCGCGTCGCGGACCTGCGGCGCGACGATCGGCTGGTGACGCTCGACTGGTCCGACGGCGATCCGCCGACGCTGTACGTCGGCCGTGCGGTCGCGCTCGAGGCGCTCGCGCCGACCCTGCTGCGTTCGCTTGCCGTCGTCGAGGAGACCGCGGGCGCGCTGGAGGGCGGCCTCCAGAGCCTCGCGTGCCCGTCCTGCGGCGCGCCGGTGCGCTACGTGCCGAAGCTCGCGGCCAACGTCACCTGCCGCCAGTGCAAGAGCGAGCTGAGCGGCCGCAGCGAGGGCCTGGTGCTCGAGGTGGAGCGGGCCGACCGTGCCGAGCGGCCGACGTGGCTCGCGCTCGGCGATGCCGGCGAGCGCGACGGCGAGCGCTGGACGGTGATCGGCATCCTCGCGCGCCGCGCCGCCGAGGATCCGCAGGAATGGACCGAGTACCTGCTGTATTCGCCGAAGGCCGGCTTCCGCTGGATCGTCCACGCCTCGGGCCGCTTCCAGTGGGTGGAGGTGCTCAACGAGGCACCCGAGGTCGCGGGGGCGGGCGCCCGCGTGCGCGGCGAGTCCTACACCCGCAACGATGCCTACGACTCGATCACCACCTGGGTCGCGGGCAGCTTCAACTGGCGGCCCAAGGTCGGCGACCGTGCGCACGTCACCGAGTTCGTCCGTGGCAGCGGCGACGGCCGGCGCACGCTGACGCTCGAGCGCAGCGACACCGAGGCGACCTGGTCGCTGGCCGTCGATGCGCCGGCCGGCCCGCTCGGCGCCGCGTTCGGCAAGGCCGCCGCCCCGAAGGCGACCGCCGCGGTCGCCGCCACCGACGGACCGAAGCGCAGCGTGCGCGACCTGGCGGTCATCTTCACGATCGTGCTGGGGGTGCTGTCGCTGCCGGCCCTCCTCTTCAGCGACGACGACCTGATCGGGCCCGCGATCGTCGCGGTGATCGCGCTGTGGGCGCCGCTGCGCCTCGAGCGCGACGAGGACGACTGAGCGATGTGGCGGGTCCTCTACGTGGTCTATGCGTGCGTCGTGATCGGCGTCTACACCGTGGTGGTGTATTCGGGCGACGGGACCACGCGCGTCGGCGGCAGCGGCTACCGCAGCGGCGGCGGCAGCTGGGGCGGAGGCAGCGGTGGCGGCGGACACAAGTAGCGGTCCGCGCTCGACGCACGTGCTGGCCGACCTCTGGGGGATCGAGCCGGCCGTGCTGCGCGATGCCGGCCGCATCGAGTCGCTGCTGCGCGAGGCCGCCGACGCGGCCCGTGCCCGCGTGCTGGCGGCGCATTTCCATCACTTCGGCGGGGAGGGGGGCGTGACCGGCGTGCTGCTGTTGGCCGAGTCGCACCTGTCGATCCACACCTGGCCCGAGGTCGGGCTCGCGGCGGTCGACGCGTTCATGTGCGGCGAGGCGCGCGCCGAGGTGGCGGTCGAGTGGCTGCGCGCGAGTCTGGGCGGCGAGCTGCGCACGCACACGGTGGTGCGGCGCGGGGGCTGAGCCCCGGGCGACCCGGTCCGGGTCGCCGCGCGCGTCACGCGATCAGTACGCGTCCTCCCACGGCCGGGACAGCCGCATCGCGCACTGGATCAGTCCGACCATGGTGTAGGTCTGCGGGTAGTTGCCCCACAGCTCGCCGGTGGCCGGATCGACGTCCTCCGACAGCAGCCCGAGCGGGCTGCGGATCGCCAGCAGCTTCTCGAAGATCGCGCGCGCGCGATCGGTCTCGCCGAGTGCCGCGAGCGCCAGCACCCACCACTGCGTGCACACCAGGAAGGCGGTCTCCGGATAGCCGAAGTCGTCCTGCTCGTCGTAGCGCAGCAGGAAGTCGCCGCGGCGCAGGCGCTGCTCGATCGCGCGCACCGTGGAGGCGAACCTCGGATCGGTGGCGGGCAGGAACTGCAGCTCGGCGAGCAGCAGCAGGCTGGCGTCGAGGCGGTCGCCGCCGAAGGTCGAGGCGAATGCCTGCAGCTGCGGGTTCCAGGCCCGCTCGCAGATCGTCGCGTGGATGCGCGTCGCGTGACCGCTCCAGTACGCGTGGCGCTCGGCGAGCCCGAGCTGCGCCGCGATCCGGGCCAGCCGGTCGCAGGCCGCCCAGCACATCAGGCTGGAGAAGGTGTGGATCCGCTTGCTGCCGCGCAGCTCCCACAGGCCCGCATCCGGATCCTGGTGGTGCGCGACCGCGCGCTCGCCGAGCTTCTCGAGCTCGGCGAAGATCCGCGTGTCGGCCGTGTGCTCGAGGCGCTGGTCGAAGAACGCGTGCGCGCCCGCCAGCACGGCCTCGCCGTAGACGTCGTGCTGGACCTGGAAGTACGCGGCATTGCCGATGCGTACCGGTCCCATGCCGCGATAGCCCGGCAGCGCGGTCGCGGTCGACTCCTCGAGCACGGCCTCGCCGCTGATGCCGTAGACCGGCTGCAGCGGGCCGGTGCCGGCATCGGCGACGACGTTGAGGATGTAGTTCAGGTAGCGCTGCATCGTGCCGGTGGCGCCGAGCCGGTTCAGCACGTTGACGACGAAATAGGCGTCGCGCAGCCAGCAGTAGCGGTAGTCCCAGTTGCGTCCGCTGGCCGCCGCCTCCGGGATCGAGGTGGTCACGGCCGCGACGATCGCGCCCGAGTCGTCGAAGGCGTTGAGCTTGAGCGTGATGGCGGCGCGGATCACGACGTCCTGCCACTCGAAGGGCACCGCGAGGTTGCGCACCCAGCGCAGCCAGTAGCCGCGCGTCTCCTCGAGGAAGGTCCGACCGACCTCGGCCGGTGCGCCGCCCAGCGTCTCGTCGTTGCCGAACAGCAGGGTCACCGAGCGGTTGACGAAGAACGCGCGTTCCTCGACGACCTGCGTGATCGGCACGTCGGTGGTCAGGCGGATCGCGCTGTCGCGCTGCAGGAACCGGATGTGGTGGGTGCCGACCACGCGCTCGGCACGCCGATCGCCGTAGCCGGCGCCGAGGCGCGCGCGCACGATCACGCGGGGGCGACCCGAGACGCGCCGCACGATGCGGACCAGCATCGACGGATTGAACATCCGGCCGAACTGGTAGAAGCGCGGCGCGAAGTCGATCACCTCGACCGTGCTGCCGTCGGCGTCGGCGAGCGTCGTGCACAGGATCGGCGTGTTGGTGAGGTAGTGCTGCTCGGTCGAGACCTGCCGCTCCAGCCGCACGTCGAAGTAGCCGTGCTCGGGACGCGTCTCGCCGGACAGCAGGGCGCTGCAGACCGGCTCGCCGTCGAGCCGGGGGTGGCACCACCAGACGACGCCGGCCTGCGCGTCGACCAGCGCGCCGGTGCGCGAGTTGCCGATCAGGCCGAGTTCGAGCGAGGAGGCGAGGCGGGGCTGGGTCGTATCGTTCGGTGTCATCGTCACGGGGCGGTTCGGTGGAACGAAGGGGACGAAGGGGACGAAGGGGAAGGAGGAGGCCGGCGCCTCAGCCGCGATAGGCCACGGCCGCGCCGCGCAGCGCGGCGAACGGCGAGGCGAGCACCCCCACGGGAACGGTCTCGAGCCAGCCGGCGAAGCGGCCCTTGGCTTCGAAGCGCGTGCGCAGCCCGTCGAGCGGAAGCACCGCTGCGATCCGCGGCACGATGCCGCCGCCGATGACGATGCCGCCGGTGGCGTCGAACAGCAGGGCGAGGTCGCCGGCGAAGGCGCCGAGCAGCTCGACGAACGCGCGCGCCGCCCGCAGGGCGGGCGCGTCGCCGCGTGTGCAGGCCTCGAGCGCCGCCGCGGCACCGCCCGTCGGCGCGGGTCGGTCGGCCTGCAGGCAGGCCGCCTCGTGCAGCAGCGCGAGGCCGGGTCCCGACAGCAGGCGCTCCCACGAGGCGCGTCCGAAGCGGGCCGTGGCGAGCGCCACCGCCGCCTGCTCGAGTTCGGTCTCGGGGGCCGCGCTCGCATGGCCGCCCTCGGTCGCAAGGGGCTGCCAGCCCTGGGCAGTGCGCAGCAGGGCGGCCACGCCGAGCCCGCTGCCGGGGCCGACCACCACGCGGTGTCCGGACGGGTCCGCGACCGGGGCGGAGCGTCCCGCGCGCGCGGCGCCGCCGCCCGACACCGGCAGCAGCTCGTCGGCGGCGAGCGTGGGCAGCGACCAGGCGAGGGCGCCGAAATCGTTGAGCACCCGCACCCGACGCTCGCGCAGGCCGAGTTCGGCGGCGAGCGCGGCCGGCTCGACCGCCCAGTCGGCATTGGTCATCGCGATGCGGCCGTCCTGCACGCGGCCGGCCGCCGCGATGGCGGCGCCGTCGATCCGCAGGCCGCCGGCGTGCGCGGAGAGGTGTGCGCGGCACGCCGATGCGAGGTCGGGGAAGGCGGCGCGCTCGGCGCGCTGCGGGGTGTCGAGCAGCCGGCCGTTGCGCGCGAGGGCGAAGCGCGCGTACGTGCCGCCGATGTCGCCGACCAGCACGACGTGGTCGCTGCGGTCCTCGGAGCGGGTCTCAGGCATGGGTGCGTGTCCGGAGCACGGCGCCGATGCGCAGCGCGTCGGCGCCGTCATCGAGCGCGTCGCGGACCTCGCGCAGCAGCGCGAGGCTCTCTTCGGGCGCGTCGAGCTGCAGGTCGCCACTTCCGGCGATCCGCGGACCGACTGCGATCGAGGTGCCTTCGTGGCGTCGGATCGCCTCGAACATGTCCAGATCGGTGACGTCGTCGCCGAAGGCGATGGGCATGCTGCCGCGGAACGGCGCCTCGGCCATCAGCGTGTCGACCCCGAGGGCCTTGGTCGCGTCGCCCGGCTTGACCTCGAGCACGCGGCGACCGCGCATCACGACCCAGCGTGGCGCGAGCCGCCCGCAGGCCTCGCGCAGCGCGTGGCGCAGCGCCTGCATGGCGGGAGCGGGGAGGTGGTGGTGGACGGCGATCGCGGCGCCCTTGTCTTCGAGCAGGGTCGCGGAATGCGCTGTCGCGATGCGTCCGATCGCCTCGCGCAGCACCTCGGGCACCGGTTCGGCGAGGGGCCGGCCGCTCGTCTCCTGCGGGTCCCTGCGGACCTCGAGTCCGTGCAGGCCGACGGCGACGCCGCGGAACGGCGCGAACAGACGATCGAGGGAGTCGATCGAGCGGCCGCTCACCAGGGCGAGCGAACCGCCGCTCGCCCGGTGCAGGTCACCGAGCAGCTCGACGAGCGTCGGCCCGACCCAGACCGCGTCGGGGTGCGATGCATAGTCGAGCAGCGTGCCGTCGACGTCTAGGAACAGCGAGATCGGACGGGAGATGGTCGGACTCCGCACGGGTGTCCGACCGATTGTACGTGCGCCCTGCTGTCAGTCGGTGCGCCGACGTGGGCCGCCGGTGGCCGGCCGCCGCGGTGCGTGCCCGCTGCCTTCCTCGCGACGGGGGCCGGCGGCGCCGGCACCGGTGCGCGGCGCGCCGAACGACGAGCCGCGGTTCTGCGGGCGCGAGCCGCCCGGCGCGAAGCGCGGGGGGCCGCGCCGCTCGCTGCCGCCGGGTGCACGCCGCGGGGGGGCGGTGCGCGGCTCGAGGCCGGGGACGATCGCCTCCGGGATGCGGGTCTGCAGCAGCCGCTCGATCGCCGCGAGCTGGCGGCGGTCGCGGGCGGCCACGAGGGTCACCGAGGTGCCCGCGCGCCCGGCGCGTCCGGTGCGGCCGATGCGGTGGATGTAGTCCTCCGGCTTCATCGGCAGGTCGAAATTGACCACGTGGCTGATGGTCGGGACGTCGATGCCGCGGGCCGCGACGTCGGTGGCCACCAGCACGCCGATGCGGCCCTGGCGCAGGTTGCGCACGACGCGGTCGCGGGCGACCTGCGGCATGTCGCCGTGCAGCGCGGCCGCGGACTTGCCGGCCTCGCGCAGGCGCTGGGCGAGCTCGTCGGCGGCGATCTTGGTCGAGGCGAACACGATCGCCTGGGCGACGTCGGTGCCGGCGAGGATCGCGTCGAGCAGCGCGAGCTTGTGGCGCAGGTCGTCGACGTGGTGGACGACCTGGGTCAGGGTGCTCGCGTCGACGTGGACGCCGACCTCGACGCGGCGCGCGTTGCGCGTGACGCGCTGTGCGACGTGCCCGATCTTGCCGTCGAGCGTGGCCGAGAACAGCACGGTCTGGCGGGTCGCGGGCAGGCGCGCGGCGATCGCCTCGATCTCGTCGACGAAGCCCATGTCGAGCATGCGATCGGCCTCGTCCAGGACCAGCAGGCCCACGGCCGAGAGGTCGACGCGGCCACGCTCGAGGTGGTCCGCGAGGCGGCCCGGAGTGGCGACGACGATGTCGACGCCTTCACCCAGCGCGCGCAGCTGCGGGCCGAACGGCGCGCCGCCGATCAGGCAGACGGTGCGCAGGCGCTTCTGCCAGCGGCCGTAGCGGACGGCCGCCTGCTCGACCTGCAGCGCGAGCTCGCGGGTCGGGGCCAGCACCAGCACGCGCGGCGCGCCACGCGGGCCGGTCGAGGCCTGCGCCAGGCGCTCGAGCGCGGGCAGCAGGAAGGCGGCGGTCTTGCCGCTGCCGGTCTGGGCCGAGACCAGCAGGTCGTGGCCTTCCATCAGCACCGGAATGGCGGCTTCCTGGACGGGCGTGGGCTGGTCGTGCCCGAGCTGCGCGAGGGTCTTCAGCGCGGCGGGCGACAGGCCGAGCGCGAGGAAGCGCGACGGCTCGGGCGCGGCTTCGGTCGCCGGGGCGACGTCCGCCACGACGGTCGTGTCGACGGACTCGGGCGTCGCGATGGAGGCGACGGCGGGCATGGAGAGGTCATGGGCGAGAACGGGCTCGCCGATCGGATCACGGAACATGGGCGCAAAAATCCTGATACACCCGAAGCGTTCGGGCGGTTGGCGTACATCGGCGCCAACCGCGACCCTCGCTCAGGGGGGCGCGCCCACCGCGGGCGACCCGGGAGAACCGGGCCGCGGGTTCGCGGCGATGTCGGAGGCGATGGAGTAAACGGGTCGGAAGTCGGAGCCGGGAGGCCCGAAACGACACCGAAGGGCGCAGTTTACCCGAAACCCGGCCGCGCGCATCATTCGGTTCATGCGTATCGAATACGAACCCAAGCTGGACTTCAAGGACGTGCTGCTGCGTCCGAAGCGATCGACGCTCGGCAGCCGGGCCAACGTGGACCTCGTCCGCGAGTACCGATTCCGCCATTCGCCGCTCCGCAGGCCGTCCGTGCCGATCATCGCGGCCAACATGGACACCGTCGGCACCTTCGAGATGGCGCGCGCGCTGGCCCGTCACAAGCTGCATTGTGCGTTGCACAAACACCACGCCCTGGCCGATCTGGTGGCGTATTTCGCGCCGGAGAACCGCGCCGAGAACGCGTACACCTTCTATTCGCTCGGCATCCTCGAATCCGATCTCTCGAAGTTCGAGAAGGTCTGGTCGAAGACCGGCGGTGCGGTCGAGTGGGTCTGCATCGACGTGGCGAACGGCTACACGGAAGCCTTCGTCGACTTCGTCAGGCGGTTCCGCGAGCGGTATCCGTCGGTGGCCCTGATGGCCGGCAACGTCGTCACCTCCGACATGACCGAGGCGCTGATCCTCGCGGGCGTCGACATCGTCAAGGTCGGCATCGGACCGGGCTCGGTGTGCACCACGCGCAAGATGACCGGCGTCGGCTATCCCCAGCTGTCGGCGATCATCGAATGCGCCGACGCGGCCCACGGCCTGGGCGGGCAGATCTGCGGCGACGGCGGCTGCACCGTGCCGGGCGACGTGGTGAAGGCGTTCGGCGGCGGCGCGGACTTCGTGATGCTCGGCGGCATGCTCGCCGCGCACGACGAATCGGGCGGCGAGCTCGAGGAGCGCGACGGCCGGGTCTACCGGCGCTTCTACGGGATGAGCTCGGCCGAAGCCATGGAGAAGTACGCCGGCGGCGTCGCCCGCTACCGCGCATCCGAGGGCAAGTCGGTGGTGCTCGAGGCCCGCGGGCCGGTCGAGGACACCGTCCAGGAGATCCTCGGCGGCCTGCGCTCGGCCTGCACCTACGTGGGCGCCCGCAAGCTCAAGGACCTGTCGCGCTGCACGACCTTCGTGCGCGTGGGCCAGCAGATCAACGAGGTCTACGGCCGGAGCTGAGCGGCTTGGCCCGACCGGGCGGCGCGAGGCCGCGGGCGACGAGGCGGCGCCCTCACGCGGCGTCCGGCGCCCGCTCCTCCAGGGTCGAGCCGGCCTCTCCGGCGACCAGGTGCACGCGGCGCCGATGGAACACGGCGACCGACGCGTCGTGCGCGATGCTCACCACGGCGCTGTCGGGCAGCCGCTCGAGCAGCAGCGCGTACAGCGCGGTGCCGGTGGCTTCGTCGAGCGCGGCGGTCGCCTCGTCGAGGAACAGCCAGCGCGGGGCGTTCAGCAGCGCCCGCGCGAAGGCCAGCCGCTGCTGCTCGCCGGGCGAGAGGCGGCGGTCCCAGGCGGCGTCCTCGTCGAGCCGGTCGGCGAGCTGCGGCAGCCGGGCATCGCGCAGCGCCTGCTGGATCGTCGCGTCGTCGAACGCCCCGGGCGCCGCCGGATAGCTGACGGTCGCACGCAGCGTGCCGATCGGCAGGTAGGGGCGCTGCGGCAGGAACAGCACGCCCGCGGCGGGCTGCTCCACGCGACCCGCCCCGTACGGCCAGATGCCGGCGAGCGCGCGGAACAGCGTGCTCTTGCCGCTGCCCGAGGGACCCGTCACCAGCAGCCGGTCGCCGGGGGCGACCACGAGGGTCGCCCGCGCCACGATCGGCGTGCCGCGCGGGGTGTCGAGCCGGACGTCGTGCAGCGCGGGCGCCTCGCCGCGACTCGCCTGGAGCAGCCGGTCCTGCGAGCCGCGCAGCTCGGCGAGCGCGTCGTCGAAGGTCAGCAGCCGGTCGGTCGTCGCCTTCCAGGTCGCGAGACTCGCGTAGGCCGACACGAACCACGACAGCGCGCCCTGCACCATGCCGAAGGCGTTCGAGATCTGCATCACGTCGCCGAGCTTGAGCGGGCCGTTGAAGTAGCGCGGCGCCGCGACCACGAACGGGAAGATCACCGCCAGCTGGCCGTAGAAGCTCTGGGCCCAGATCAGCCGCTTCTGGGCACGCACCAGCGCCCAGTAGTTGGCCACCACGCGGCCGAACCGGCCGACCACGGTGGCGCGCTCGGCGGTCTCGCCCCGGTACAGCGCGATGCTCTCGGCGTGCTCGCGCACCCGCACCAGGCCATAGCGGAAATCCGCCTCGAAGCGCTGCTGCGCGAAGTTCAGCGGGATCAGCCGGCGGCCGATCAGGTGCGAGATCACGCTGCCGGCCAGGGCGTACAGCAGCGCGACCCACACCATGTAGCCGGGGATCGTGACGGTGCTGTCGCCGAGCGTCAGCGTCAGCGGCCCCGACACCACCCACAGGATCACCACGAACGAGCCGAGCGTCACGACCGAGTTCAGCAGGCCCATCGTGAGCGACACGGTGTACTCGGTGAACAGCCGGATGTCCTCGGCGATCCGCTGGTCCGGGTTGTCGGTCGCGGTCCCGCCGAGTTCCAGCCGATAGTAGGCGCGCGCCGACAGCCAGCCGTCGACGTAGCGCTCGGTGAGCCAGGTGCGCCACCGCAGCTCGAAGAGCTGGGTGAGGTAGAACTTGTAGACCGCGACCACGATGAAGGCGAACGCGAGCCCGGTGAACCGCCACAGCTGCTGCGTGAAGGCCGCGTAGTCCTTGCTCTCGAGCGCGTTGTAGAAGTCGCGCTGGAAGTCGTTGATGAGCACGTCGACGTAGACGGTCACCAGGTTCAGCGCGACGACGGCCGCCAGCAGCCCGATCGCCTGCCAGCGTCGCTCGCTCGTGAAATAAGGCTTCACGAGGCCCCAGGCGCGCGGCGCGAAGCGCCCGCTCGGGCGTTGGGCCGGTGAGACGCCTTCGGCTGAGGCCGCGGCGAGGTCGGTCGTCGTCATCGTGGACTGAGGTCTCGAGCGAGGCGGGACGTGCCTGCGGCAGGGTAACGCATCGCCCGCAGACGTGTTGTCCGCGCGAGGTACTGTCGGTATGCTCGCCCGACTCGAACTAATGCGGGACCGACCGGAACCCGCCAGACAGGAGAACTCCCATGAAACGCCGTCATTTCACCGCCGCAGCGCTGGGTGCGCTCGCCGCGGGCACGCTGCCGATCCACGCTTCGGCCCAGGGCATCGCGACCCTCAAGATGCTCATTCCCGCCAATCCCGGCGGCGGCTGGGACCAGACCGGTCGTGCGCTCGCCGCGGCGATGCAGTCGGCCAAGTCGGTGCAGTCGGTCCAGTTCGACAACAAGGGC
>RPRK01000116.1 GCA_003818495.1 Burkholderiales bacterium | reverse complement strand
TGTCCTTCGAACTCCACGAGGTCGAGTTCGTCTGGTCCGAGGAACCGGACCTGTCGATGGACCCGACGGGGCTGCTCAAGCTCAGCCTGCGCGACCGGCCCGGCACGCTCGCGGCGATCCGGCTCAGGCGCGGCGAGGCCGAGCGCGTCCGCACGATGCTCGAGACGGGCGGCTCGCGGCCTCACTGACGTCGTCCTCGGCGCGGCTCAGGGCACCGACGCGGCGCAGCCGTCCATCGGGATGATCGCGCCCGACACGTAGCTCGCCGCGTCCGAGGCCAGGAACAGCGCGACGGCCGCGACCTCCTCGGGTTCGCCCATGCGGCCCATCGGGATCCGGGCCAGCTCGTCGGCGAGCGCCTCGTCCCGACTGCGGCCGCTCGCGCGCGCGGTCACCGCGAGGCCCTCCTCGACACGGTCGGTGCGGGTCAGGCCGGGGTTGATGCCGTTCACCCGGACGCCCTGGGCCGCGTAGGCCCGCGCGAAGCCGACGGTGGCGAGCATCAGCGCGGCATTGGCCGAGCCCCCGGGAATGTGCATCGGCGAGGCCATCCGTCCGCCCTGCCCGATCACGTTGACGACCGCGCCGCGGCCGCGCCCGGCCATCGCACGGACCACCGGCTCGAGCACGTGCATGGTGCTGAAGTACTTGGCGTCCATGCCCTGGTGGAACGCCGCCGCGCCGAGCTCGGCCGGCGCGAAGCGCTTGGCGGCGCCGGCCGAGTTGAGCAGCACGTCGACGGGTCCGACCTCGGCCTCGACTCGGGCGACCATCGCCGCGGCCTGCGCGGCGTCGGACAGGTCCGCGGCCATCACGGTGATCGCGATGCCCTCGGCCGCGAGCGCGGTCCGTGCGGCCTCCAGCCGCGCCGCGTCGCGCGCGACGCAGACCACGGTCGCGCCCGCCCGGGCGAACGCCCGCGCGCAGGCCAGCCCGATGCCCTTGCTGGCGCCCGTGACCAGCGCGATGCGCCCCTTCAGCTCGATCTGCACGTTCCGATCTCCTCGTCCGCGTCGTTGCCCGATGCGCGCCCGGTGCGCGCCGGGCCGCAGTGTGACATCCGGGCGCCCGACCCCGCGGGCGTCGCGGTGACCCGGCGGACGGGGATCGGAACGCGGATCGACCGGGATGCGGCCCGGACGGGGACGGGATGTCCCGCCGATCGGTCGTCGCTGGCACAATCGTCCGAGGGGAGGGACACCGTGGCGCCGCTCGAAGGCATCCGCGTGATCGACATGACCGGCATCGTCTTCGGTCCGGTGGCCACGCAGGCGCTGGCCGACTGGGGCGCCGACGTGATCAAGGTCGAGCCGCCCGAGGGCGACACGCTGCGCCACGCGGGCGTGGCCCGCCACCGCGGCATGGGCGCGATCTTCCTGAACCTCAACCGCGGCAAGCGCTCGATCGCGCTCGATCTGGCGCAGCCCGCCGGCCGCGACGCGATGCGGCGCCTGCTGGCCGGTGCGGACCTCTTCGTGCACAACGTGCGGCGCGACCCGATCGCACGGCTCGGCCTGGCCCCGGCCGACGTGCTCGCGATCAATCCGTCGATCGTCTACTGCACCGCGAGCGGCTTCCACGAGGGCTCGCCGCTCGCGCACGCGCCGGCGATCGACGACTCGATCCAGGTCGCGTCGGGCCTGGCGGCGCTCAACGCCGACGCCGACGGCTCGCCACGCTTCGTGCCCTCGCTGATCGCCGACAAGACCGCGGGCCTGGCGCTCGCCGGTGCGATGCTCGCCGCGCTGGTGCGCCGGCTGCGCACCGGCCGGGGGGGCGTCGTCGACGTGCCGATGTACGACACGCTGGCCGGCTTCGTGCTGCTCGAGCACCTGCAGGGGCACACCTTCGAGCCCTCGACCGGGCCCGCCGGCTACCGCCGCGTGACCGCCGAGGGCCGACGCCTGTACCGCGCGGCCGACGGCTGGCTGACCATGACCCCGTACACGCAGCCGCAGTGGAAGGCGTTCTTCGCGGCGGTCGGCGATCCGGCGATGGCCGACGATCCGCGCGTGGTCGACCCGGTCGAGCGCAATCGGCACATCCAGTGGCTGTACGCGCGCGTCGGCGAGGCCGCGGCCACCCGCAGCGTCGACGACTGGCTGGCGCTGTGCCGCGAGCAGGGGATCCCGGCGTTCCGTGTGGCGAGCATCGACGAGGTCGCGGCCGATCCGATGCTCGAGGCGAGCGGCGCGATCGCCCGCGTCGAGCATCCGACCGAGGGTCCGCTGCGGATGCTCGCCTCGCCCGGCTTCCTCGACGGTGCACCGGCCCGCGCCGCGGGTCCCGCGCCGGGGCTCGGCGAGCACACGATCGAGGTGCTGCGCGAGGCGGGGCTCGACGAGACGGCGATCGCGGCACTCGTCGCGAGCGGGGCGGCGGTCGCGCACTCTCCAGGAGACATCCGATGAGCAGCACCGACACCGCCGCGCCGCCGGCCCCCGAACTGCGCCGCGAGCGCCGCGGCCACGCGCTGTGGCTGACCATCGACCGCCCCGCGCGCCGCAACGCGATCTCGCCCGCCGTCCTCGCCGGCCTGTCGGCGGGCCTCGCCGAAGCCGCGGCGGACGACGCGATCCGCGTGGTGGTCATCACCGGCGCGGGCGAGCAGGCGTTCTGCGCCGGCGCCGACCTGTCGAAGCACTCCGGTTCGTTCCAGTTCGACCCCTCGCGCCCGCACCTGGACTACGCCGACCTGCTGCGCCAGGCCTGGGCCTGCCCGGTGCCGATGGTCGCGCGCATCAACGGCCATTGCCTGGCCGGTGGCATGGGCCTGTTCGGGATGTGCGACGTCGCGGTCGCCGCGGACCATGCGAGCTTCGGCCTGCCCGAGGTGAAGATCGGCGTGTTCCCCGCGCAGGTGCTGTCGGTGCTGCAGCACCTGATCGGGCCGCGCTGGCTCGCCGAGCTGTGCCTGACCGGCGAGCCGATCGACGCGCACCGCGCCGAGCGCATCGGGCTGGTCAACCACGTGGTGCCGGCGGCCGAACTCGACGCGAAGACCGAATGGCTGGTGGCGCGCATCGCCGACAAGTCGCCGACCGCGAACCGGCGTGGCAAGGCGATGATGCGCGCCGCCTTCGACATGAGCTTCGAGCAGGCGATCTCGTACCTGGAGTCGCAGATCATGACGCTGGCGCTGACCGAGGATGCCCGCGAAGGCCGCGCGGCATTCGTCGAGAAGCGCGCGCCGAACTGGACCGGCAAGTAGCCATACGGGGAGACGAACCATGCACCGCCGCACCTTCACGCTCGCCGCCCTCGGCGCCGCCGCCCTGCCCGCCCGCGCGCAGGAGGCCTGGCCCTCGCGCCCCGTGAGGATCGTCGTGTCGTTCGCCCCGGGCAGCGGCAACGACATCATCGCGCGCCAGCTCGCACCGAAGCTCGGCGAGGCGCTCGGCCAGTCGTTCATCGTCGAGAACCGCGCCGGCGGCGGCGGACTGATCGGCACCGAGGCGGTGGTGCGCGCCGCCCCCGACGGCTACACGATCGGCCTGGGCACGAGCTCGCAGCTGGTGATGAACCCGGCATTGCTCGCGAAGCTGCCCTTCGACATCGAGCGCGACCTCGCGATGATCGGCCTGGTCTCGCGCACGCAGATGGTGCTGGCCGCGCGCCGCGACGGCCCCGCCGACCTGCGCGCGCTGGTGGCCCGCGCGAAGGCCGCGCCCGGCAAGCTCACCTACGGCTCGGGCGGCAACGGCTCGATCAGCCACATCGTCGGCGAGAGCTTCGCGCGCAGCGCCGGCGTCGAGCTGCTGCACGTGCCGTACAAGGGCAACGGCCCGGCGATGCAGGACCTCGCCGGCGGCCAGATCGACCTGGTGTGGGACGGCTTCTCGAGCGCCGCGCCGATGATGAAGGCCGGACAGATCCGCATCCTCGCGGTCAGCGGCGAGCGCCGCAACCCGCTGTATCCGGACGTGCCGACCTTCGCCGAGGGCGGCGTGCCCGACTACGAGGCCTACACCTGGAACTGCCTGATGGCGCCGCGCGGCGTGCCGCGTCCGATCGTCGAGCGGCTGAACCGCGAACTCAACCGCGCCCTCGAGCACCCCGAGATCCGCCAGCGATTCGACACCTACGGCGCCGAGAACCTGGTCGGCTCGACCCCCGACACGGCCGATGCATTCGGTGCCGCGCAGCGTGCGCGCTGGGTGCCCGCCGTACGTGCGATGGGCATCAAGACCGACTGACGCACGTCGGCGGACCGATCACGAACCACCCGCACGACCCGCACGGGCAGACGCCCGAGGAGCCTCGCCCGCATGGACCCGCAGACCCCCTTCGACGGCCCGGCACTCGCCGCCGAACTCGAGCGCCTGCTCAAGCTGCGCGCGATCCCGATCGCGATGAAGCGCTTCGCGGACGCCGCGACCATGGCGGCGATCCCCAAGATCCGCCGGCCGAAGTCGATCCACACCACCGACCAGATCGTCGCGCAGGCTGCCCGACTGGGCTGGACCGTCGGCATCACCGGCGACGACCTCGTCGGCGCGCAGTGCCGCGCGGTGGTGGGCCTCGGCCCCGCCGACGACGAGTGGAAGTCGGGCAAGTCGATGGTCGGCGTCTGGTACGCCACGCCCGAGGACGCGCACGCGCACCAGTCGGCGATGCACATCCCGGGACGCGCCGCCGCGCTCGCCGTCTCGCCGCTCGCCTCGGGCCGGCTCGACCCGCCGGACATCGCGATGTTCTACGCCACGCCGGGCGCGATGATCTACTTCGTCAACGGCCTGCAGTGGAGCGGCTACAAGCGCTTCGACTGGAGCATCGTCGGCGAGTCCTCCTGCGCCGACTCCTGGGGCCGCGCGCTCGCCACCGGCACGCCGAGCCTGTCGATCCCGTGCTTCGCCGAGCGCCGCTACGGCGGCGTGCTCGACGACGAGATGCTGATGGCGCTGCCGCCGTCCTACCTGCCCAAGGCGATCGCCGGCATGCACGCGCTCGCGAAGAACGGCTTCCGCTATCCGTTCCCGCAGTACGGCATCCAGCAGGACGTTCGCGACGGGATGGCGGCGAGCTATCCTTCGCGAAAGGAGACGACATGACCGAGCACGACCGCTTCCGCGCCGCACGCGACCTGCTGCTCGCGCACCGCACCGACCTCGATGCCGCCCGCGCCGCGTTCGCGTGGCCCGCGCTCGAGCGCTTCAACTGGGCGACCGACTGGTTCGACACGGTGGCCGCCGGCAACGATGCGCCGGCGCTGCACATCGTCGAGGAGTCCGGCACCGAGGCGAAGCTGAGCTACGCCGAGCTGTCGCGGCGCTCGACCCAGGTGGCGAACTTCCTGTCGGGCCTGGGCGCGAAGCCGGGCGACCGGATGCTGCTGATGCTGGGCAACGAGGTCCCGCTGTGGGAGACCATGCTCGCGGCGATCAAGATCGGCGTGGTCGTCATCCCAGCGACGCTGCTGCTGTCCGGACCCGACCTCGCCGACCGCCTCGCGCGCGGCCGCGTGCGCTGGATCCTCACCAACGCGACCGGCGCGGCCCGCGTCGCCGAGACGCCGGGCGAGGCGCTCGCCGGCGTCGGCCGCATCCTCGCCGGCCCCGCGGGCCGCGACGCGGCGGGCAAGCCGCCGGCCGGCTGGATCGACTACCGCGACTCGGAGCAGGCGCCGACCGTGCTGGCCGCCGCCGCGCCGCTCGGCGTCGACGAGCCGCTGCTCGAGTACTTCACCTCGGGCACCACGTCCAAGCCCAAGCTCGTCCGACACTCGCGCCAGAGCTACCCGGCCGGGCACCTGAGCACGATGTACTGGCTCGGCCTGCAGCCGGGCGACGTGCACTGGACGATCAGCTCGCCGGGCTGGGCCAAGCACGCCTGGAGCTGCTTCTTCGCGCCGTTCAACGCGCAGGCCTGCGTGTTCATCTACAACTACGCGCGCTTCAGCGGCCCGGCGGTGCTCGACACCGTGGTGAAGCACGGCGTGAAGACGCTGTGCGCGCCGCCCACCGTCTGGCGCATGCTCATCCAGGAGAAGCTCGGCGACTGGAAGACCTCGCTGCGCGAGGCGATCTCGGCCGGCGAGCCGCTGAACCCCGAGGTCATCGAGCAGGTGAAGGCCGCCTGGGGCCTCGAGATCCGCGACGGCTTCGGGCAGACCGAGACCACCGCGATGGTCGGCAACCCGCCGGGCCTGCCGGTCAAGGCCGGCTCGATGGGCAAGCCGCTGCCCGGCTACCCCGTGGTGCTGCTCGACCCGGACGGCAAGCCCGGCGACGAGGGCGAGATCTGCATCGACCTCTCGAGGCGGCCGGTGTCGCTGATGCAGGGCTACGCCGACGACACCGACAAGACCGCCGAGGCGATGCGCGACGGCTTCTACCACACGGGCGACGTCGGCTCGCGCGACGCCGACGGCTACATCACCTACGTCGGCCGAGCCGACGACGTGTTCAAGGCCTCGGGCTACCGGATCAGCCCCTTCGAGCTCGAGAGCGCGCTGATCGAGCATCCGGCGGTGGCCGAGGCCGCGGTCGTGCCCTCGCCCGATCCGGTGCGCGGCTTCGTGCCCAAGGCCTACGTGATCCTGGCGCCCGGCCATGAGCCGAATGCCGAGACTGCACGCGCGATCTTCGGCTTCCTGCGCGGGCGCGTGTCGGCCTACAAGATGATCCGCCGCATCGAGTTCTCCGACCTGCCCAAGACCATCAGCGGCAAGATCCGCCGCGTCGAGCTGCGCGGCCAGGAGAAGGGGCGACCCGACGCGGGCGCGCGCAACCCGCAGGAGCACCTCGAGGAGCAGTCGCGCTGACCGCGCGCCGCCGACCATGACGACGACCCCGGATTCACCGATCACCGATCCCCGCTTCGACGCGGTCGAGGCCGCGATGCGCCGTCAGGTGGACGGCGGGCTGCTCGCCGGCGCCTCGTGGGCGATCCTGCGCGGGCGCGAGGTGGTCGACACGCGCTGCATCGGCATGGCCGACATCGAGGCGGGCATCCCGCTGCGCCGCGACCACCTGTTCCGCGTGTTCTCGAACACCAAGCTGTTCACGTCGTGCGCGGTGCTGGCGCTGGTCGAGGACGGCCGGATCGGCCTCGACGACCCGATCGGCACGCACATCCCCGAGCTCGCGTCGCTGCAGGTGCTGCGACCCGGCGCGACGCGGCTCGACGACACCGAGCCCGCGCGCCGGCCGATCACGGTGCGCCACCTGCTGTCGCATTCGTCGGGGCTGTCGTACGGCCTGCTCGACCCCGGCACGCTGCTGTACCGCGCGTACAGCGAGCGCCGCGTGCTCGGCGACGGCCGCTCGCTCGCCGAGCTGGTCAAGACGCTCGCGACGCTGCCGCTCGCCTACCACCCGGGCGAGTCCTGGGAGTACTCGATCGCCATCGACGTGCTCGGACACCTGATCGAGGTGACCACCGGGCAGCGGCTGGGCGAGTTCTTCCGGAGCCGGATCCTCGAACCGCTCGGCCTGCGCGACACCGGCTTCGTGATCCCCGAGTCCGAGCGATCGCGGCTCGCGGCGCTCTACGTCGGCGTCGACCTGCTCGATCCGACGAAGCCCGGGCTGCGCCGCCTGGACGACACGCCCTACCCCGGCGCGTACACCAAGGCCATGCCACGCCAGTCCGGCGGCGGCGGCCTGGTGTCCTCGCTCGGCGACATGACCGCGCTGGTTCAGGCGCTGGTGCCGGGCGGCCCGACGCTGCTGCGGCCCGAGACCCTCGAGGCGATGCGTGCCGACCAGCTCGCCGACGGGGTCTGCGTGAGCTTCCCGATGACCGGCCCGGTGCGCGGCAAGGGACACGGGCTCGCGGGCGCGGTGACGCGCTCGCCCTCGCCGCTCGATCCGCCGGGCTCCACGGGCGCGATCCAGTGGGGCGGCATGGCCGGCACCCACTGGTGGATCTCGCCTGACCAGGGGCTCGCGGCGGTGCTGATGACGCAGCGCCACATGGGCTTCTGGAACCCGTACTGGTTCGAGTTCATGAAGCGGGTGTGCGCCGCGGCCTGAGGCGCGCTCAGCCGCGGTCGCCGCTCACCACGCGACCGCTCGGGAAGTCGATCGTGAAGGCGGTGCCGCTGCCCAGGCATGCGGCCACCGGCAGCAGCGTCGCGGCCGTCTGGCCGAAGGGCGCCACCGTCGCCGCGGCGGCCGCGCGCACCGCGTCCTCGGCGGTGCCGGCGGGCACGTTGGTCACGCAGGCGAGCGGCGCGCCGCCGGTGAGCTGGGCGAGCGCCGGATTCGCCCACGGCACCGCATACCGCAGCGAACCCGCCGCCTCGACGAGGGCGGGCGTCACCGGCGTCGGCGGCGGCCGACCGAAGTCGAGCCCGATCGCCTGCGACCAGGCCGATGCGTTCGAAGCCAGCCCTGAGCCGGGGTTCGCGACGATCACGCGGCGGATGCCGGCGCGAAACGCGACGAGCTCCTCGTGCAGCGTGCCCGCGGCCATCCGGGCGGCGAGTTCGGCGAGCGCGGCGTCGAGCGCGGCGGCGGGCCGGCCTCGCTCGGCCATCCAGCCGCGCACGCCGGCGTTCACCAGCCCGTAGCGCGTCGTCGCGTCGAGCCCCGACACCTGAGGCTGCGTGAGGTCGGCCGGCCGGATGCGCTCGATCCCGGTCACGCCGAAGCTGCGCTCGACCTCGGCCTTCGCCGCGGCCAGCGGCTCGGCGCGCAGCCCGCCGAGGGCCTGCGCGCGCACCACCGCGAGCTCGGTCAGTGCGCTCACCTGCAGGTCCCGACGGCTCTCCGGTCCGTCGAAGGCGAGCGCTCCGCGCAGCCGCGAGAGCGGCACGCGCACCCCGGGATCCGCCTCGTCGGCATAGGCACCCTGTGTGGCCTCGACCAGGAGCAGCGCCGCGCGCCGGGGCATCGTCAGGGCATACGCGCCGTCGGCGCCCGAATCGGTGCAGGTGGTGGTCGCCGCGTCCACCGCGCCGTCGACCAGCCAGCTCGCGCAGACCCGCGCGCCGGACACCGGCCCCTTGGTCACCGCGCCCGCGAAGGTCACCGGCTGGGTGGCGGGGTCGGGGGTGACGTCGACCGAGCCGCCGCCGCAGCCGGCCAGGGCGGTCGCGACGGCGAGCGCGAGCCCCGCGGCGCGCAGGGCACGCAGGGCGCTGGAGTCACGGGCGTCACGGAAGGCATCGGAGGAGGGGAGGCGCGTCATGACCGTAACGGTACCGGTGATCGATGCCCGTCGACTACCGACACGTGCGGGCCGCGACGCAGGACGCGTCGACCCCGGCTTCTACAACGTCGAGGTCAGCATCGTCTTCGACGCGGCGGCCTGGAAGAGGCTCACGCCCGCGCAGCGCGAGTTCCTGGAGACGCAGCGTGTGTGGCTGGAGCGCACGAACCTCGAGAGCGCGGCGCGCGACGTGACCACCGAGCGCGCGCGGCAGCAGGCGGCGGGCATCCAGACGCTGCGCTGCTCGCCGGCCGACGAGCAGCGCTACCTCAAGCTCGCGAACGACGGCGCCTGGGACGCGATCGCCGAGGCGAGCCCGAAGCACGGGCCGAAGCTGCGCGAGCTGTTCGGGCCGAAGTGAGACGGCGCGGCCGTCGACAGCGCCCGGGCCGGACCGGCGCGCGGCCGATCGGCACCGGGCCGGCGGCCGCTCAGGCCACGCGCCGCCCGGCCACCCAGGTCTGCATCACCGCCGCCTGCGCGCCGCGCGGGCGCACGTGGATCAGGTCGGCGCGCCGACCCGGTGCGATCTCCCCGCGGTCGGGCAGCCCGACCGACAGCGCCGGTGCGCGGCTGACCGTCCCGACCGCGGACGGCAGCGACCAGCCATCGGCGCGCAGCCGAAGCACCGACATCAGCAGGCTCGACGGCACGTAGTCCGACGATACGATGTCGAGCAGCCCGAGACGGGCGAGCTCGCCGGCCGACACGTTCCCCGAATGCGAGCCGCCCCGCACGAGATTCGGCCCGCCCATCACGATCGACATGCCGGCCTCGCGCGCCGCGCGCGCCGCCTCGACCGTGGTCGGGAACTCGGACATCACGATGCCTTCGTCGCGGGCCTGCTCGACGTGCCGGACCTCGGTGTCGTCATGGCTCGCGACCGGAACGCCGCGGGCACGCGCCGCCTCGACGACCGCACGCCGGTTGGCGTCGGCGTGGGCCTCGTGCTCGAGGTGCTGCTCGGCGAGCATCGCGCTGAAGCGCTCCTCGGTGTATCGGCCGTTGCGCTCCATGTACTGCCGGTATCTCGCGAGGTCGCGCCACTGCCGCTGGCCCGGGGTGTGGTCCATCACCGAGACCAGCCGCAGGTCCGGCCGGTCGACGTTCAGCATGAACCGCTCGAGCACATCGGCGGTCGCCAGCTCGCAGCGCAGGTGCAGCAGGTGCTCGACCCGCAGCACGCCGTCCTCGCGGCAGCGCTGCAGGCACTCGATCGCGGTGTCCTGCATCAGCGAGCGCCCGCCGCCGAGATCGCGGCTGCCGATCACCACCGCGTCGAGCACGGTCGTGATGCCGGCGCCGGCGCACTGCGCGTCGTGCACGACGGTCGCCGCATACGCGTCCCAGAGTACGCCCGGGCGCGGCAGCATGTGCTTCTCTAGGTTGTCGGTGTGGACCTCGACGAAGCCGGGCAGCAGCCAGTCGCCACCGAGGTCGATCGCGCCGGGCGTCGCGGTCGCGCCCCGGCCGACCGTGCGGATCGTGCCGCCGGCGACGACCACGTGGCCGACGAAGGCCTCGTCAGCGGCGACGATCAGGGCATTGGCGAAGACGGTCTCGTCGCTCATGCCTGGGCTCCGTGGCCGCGGGCCGCGGCGCGGTGCGAGGCCACCTCGAACGCACGGGTGACCAGTGCGGCACGCACCGCCTCGTCGTGGAAGATGCCGACGACCGCCGTCCCGCGTGCGAGCGCCTCGCGGATCAGCGCCACCACCACGTCGCGGTTGGCCGCATCGAGCGAGGCGGTCGGCTCGTCCAGCAGCAGCACCTCGCGCGGGGCGATCAGCCCCCGGGCCACGTTGACCCGCTGCTGCTCGCCCCCTGAGAACGTCGCCGGCGGCAGCCGCCACAGCGCCTCGCCGAGGTTCAGACGGGCCAGCAGCCCGCGCGCCCGGTCGAGCGCTTCGGCCCCGTCGCAGCCCAGCCGGCGCAGCGGTTCGGCGACCAGCGATTCGGCCGGCACGCGCGGGATCACCCGCAGGAACTGCGACACGTAGCCGAGCCGGGTCCGCCGCGCCTCGACGACCTCGCGCGGCGGCGCGGCCACGAGGTCGAGCCAGCCGGCGTCGACGCGCAGCCGGACCGTGCCGGCGGACGGCGCGTAGTTGCCGTACAGGCAGCGCATCAGCGTGCTCTTGCCGCTGCCGGACGGCCCGGCGAGGGCGACGCATTCGCCGGCCCGCAGGTCGAGGTCGACCCCGGCGAAGACCGGCAGCGCCACGCCGCCGCGGTGGTGGAGCACGAAGGTCTTGGCGAGGCCGCGGACACGCAGGCGCAACGCGTCGTCGTCCGGGCGGACGGTCTCGGCGGACGCGGGATCGGGTGCGGACCTCACGGCTGAAGCACCGAGGTGACGAGGAGTTGCGTGTACGGATGCTGCGGATCGTCGAGCACCCGGTCGGTCAGGCCCTGCTCGACCACCGCGCCGTCCTTCATCACCAGCATCCGCTGCGCGAGCAGTCGCGCCACGGCGAGGTCGTGCGTGACGATCACGCAGGACAGTCCCAGATCGTCGACCAGCGAGCGCAGCAGATCGAGCAGGCGCGCCTGCACGGACACGTCCAGCCCCGATGTCGGCTCGTCCATGAACACCAGCCGCGGCCCGGTCACCAGGTTGCGGGCGATCTGGAGGCGCTGCTGCATGCCGCCCGAGAAGCGCTCGGGCGTGTCGTCGACGCGGCCCGGATCGAGCTCGACCCGCGACATCCAGTCGCAGGCGGTGGCACGAAGCCGCCCGTAGTGCGACGCGCCCAGCGCCATCAGCCGCTCGGCGACGTTCGCCCCGGCGGACACGGTCATCCGCAGGCCGTCGCGCGCGTGCTGCTCGACGAAGCCCCAGTCGGTCCGGGCGAGCGTGCGTCGCCGCTGCTCGGAGAGCGTCGCGAGATCCACGGCCGCCGTGCCGCCGGCGTCGTCGCGCAACGCGTAGCGGACCGTGCCGGCGTCCGGCGGCACGCGCTGCGCGAGCAGGTTCAGCAGCGTGGTCTTGCCCGAGCCGGACTCGCCGACCACGGCCAGCACCTCGCCCGGCCACAGGTCGAAGCCGACGTCGCGGCACGCCCAGCGCGCGCCATAGCGCTTGCCCAGCCCACGGGCCGACAGCAGCGGCGGCGGGGACGGCGGCAGTGACGGCGGCGAATGGGTGCCGGCGCTCATGCCGAACCGTCCGAGCCGACGTGGCCGGCCTCGCGCCGCTCGCGGCAGTGGTCGCTGTCCGAGCAGACGTGGCGGCGCGTGCCGGCGTCGTCGACGATCAGCTCGTCGAGGAAGCTGTCCGTCGCCGCGCACAGCGCGCAGGCCTGCGGCCAGCGCTGGACCTCGAACGGATGGTCCTCGAAGGCGAGGCTCTCGACCGTCGTGTACGGCGGGATCGCGTGGATCCGCTTCTCGCGGCCGGCTCCGAAGAGCTGCAGCGCCGGGCTGCGGTGCAGCTTGGGATTGTCGAACTTCGGGATCGGCGAGGGCGACATCAGGTACCGGCCGTCGACCCGGACCGGGTAGTCGTAGGTGGCGGCGATCGCGCCCAGATGCGCGATGTCCTCGTAGAGCCGCACGCTCATCAGCCCGTAGTCGGCGAGCGCGTGCAGTCTGGCGGTCTCGGCGCGACGCGGTTCGAGCCGGAACAGCGGCTCGGGCTGCGGCACCTGGAACACCATGATCTGCCCGTCGCGCAGGGGGCGTTCGGGGATCCGGTGCCGGGTCTGGATCAGGGTCGCGTCGGCGGTGCGCGTGGTGGTCGCCACCCCGGTGGTGCGCGCGAAGAAGCGGCGGATGTTGACCGCGTTCACGGTGTCGTCGGAACCCTGGTCGATCACCTTGAGCACGTCCTCGCGGCCGATGATCGCCGCGGTGACCTGGATGCCGCCGGTGCCCCAGCCGTAGGGCAGCGGCATCTCGCGGCTGCCGAAGGGCACCTGGTGGCCGGGGATCGCCACCGCCTTGAGGATCGCCCGGCGCACGTGACGCTTGGTCTGCTCGTCCAGGAACGCGAAGGTGTAGCCCTCGGCGGTGGGGGCGGCGCTCACGGACGGTCTCCTTCGCGCCCGGCGCGCAGCCGGCGCACCAGCTCGAGCTCGGCCTGGAAGTCGACGTAGTGCGGCAGCTTCAGGTGCTGCACGAAGCCGGACGATTCGAGGCTGTCGCCGTGCGACAGCACGAACTCCTCGTCCTGCGCGGGCGCGGTCACCGGTTCGCCGAGCTCGCGGGCGCGCAGCGCGCGGTCCACCAGCGCCATCGACATCGCCTTGCGTTCGCACTCGCCGAACGCGAGGCCGTAGCCGCGCGTGAACTGCGGCGGCACCTCGTGTCCGCCGTGGAACTGGTTGATCATCTGGCACTCGGTGACCGTGATCTCGCCGAGCTCGACCGCGAACCCCAGTTCGTCCGGCACGAACTCGACCGTGACCTCCCCCATGCGGATCTCGCCGGCGAACGGGTGGCTGCTCGCATAGCCGCGCTGCGTCGAGTAGCCCATCGCCAGCAGCCAGCCCTCGTCGGCGCGGGCGAGCACCTGCAGACGCGCGTCGCGGCCGGCCGGAAAGCCCATCGGCTCGCGGGTCACGTCGAACGGTTCGGGGGCGGGCTCGGGCTCGGCGCCAGGCGCGATGGCCGCCGCGCGCTCGGGCTCGACCAGCCCCTCGCGACCCAGCAGGTCGAGCACACGCGGCATCGTGCGGTCGACCGGAACGTCCTCGGGCGCGACCGGCGCGGGACTGCCTTCCGCGGCGAGCGCGAAGTCGAGCAGCCGCTGCGTGTAGTCGGGCGTGGGGCCGAGCACCTGCCCGCCCGGAAGGTCCTTGAAGGCCGCCGAGATCCGCCGGCGGATCGCCATCGTGCCGGTGTCCAGGGGCCGCGCGGCACCCAGCCGCGGCAGCGTGGTCCGGTAGGCGCGCAGCAGGAACACCGCCTCGTACAGGTCGCCGCTCGCCTGCTTGATCGCGAGCGCGGCGAGGTCGGGGTCGTAGAGCGATCCTTCGGTCATCACCCGGTGCACGCCGAGGCGGAGCTGCTCGCGAATCTGCGCGACGCCGAGCTCGGCCAGCGCCGGGTCGCCACGCCGCGCCGCCGCCAGCAGTCCCCAGGAGTGCTCGATCGCGGTCTCGCCGCCCTTCACCGACACGTACACCGTCAGCCTCCATCCGCGGGCGACACCCGCGTGGTGCGCGGCAGCCCGACGATCGCGTCGCCCGCCACCAGGACCAGGTCGACCCCGCTCGGGAAGCGCGCATGGTTGTCGGCCCACTGCGCCCAGAACCCGTCGGGCAGACCCGCCGGTGCCAGCGTGACCGGCGCCGCGAGCCCGGGTCCGCTCGCACGCATCGGCATGCCGCCTTCGAGCGCGGGAAGCTGCACGATCAGCGTGGCCGAGCGCTCCGGCGCCTCGTCGGTGCCGAGCGCGAAGTCGGCGAGGCGCGCGCCCTCGCGACCGAGTGCTGCCGGCTCGACGACCAGCGCGAACACCGCCGCATCGCGTCGCGCCGCGACCGGTGCGCCGCTGTGGAAGCGCAGCCAGGCAGACGCGTCGGCCCCCCCCTCCCACCAGACCGGCGTCTCGGGATCGGTGAGTGCGAGCAGCAGCGCCGCGGCCGCAGGGGCGAGCCCCGGCACTTCGGGCGCGACCGCGGGGCAGCAGACCGCCGCCGCCGGCCGGGACAGCGCGGTCAGCAGGGCCCGGAACACCGCCTGCGCGCCGCCTTGCGGATCGGCGAGCCCGGGCGGGAGGTCGTCCATCGGCGCCCCTGCGTTCATTCGCCGCGCACCGACGTGAAGAACTCGACCCGGCTCGAACCGGCCCGCGCCGCTGCCGCCTCGCGCTGCCGCGCCTGCACGCCGCGCAGCGGTTCGATCAGGCCCGGCTCGAGCCGATC
>RPRK01000115.1 GCA_003818495.1 Burkholderiales bacterium | reverse complement strand
CGCACCCGCACGGTCGCGATCGGGGCCGGACCGCCCGCCATGGCGGGCGGAGCGGCGCGTACAATTCCCGGAACCCACCCGGAGATTCCATGATGCACACGAACCGTCAGCTCCCGACGCGCCGTCGCGCAGGCCTCGCGGCCCTGGCCGCGGCCACCCTCGCCACCCTGGTCGCGATGCCCGCCGCGCACGCCCAGCAGAAGTTCGTCACGATCGGCACCGGCGGCGTGACCGGGGTCTACTACGCGGCCGGCGGCGCCATCTGCCGCCTGGTCAACAAGGACCGCGCCAAGCACGGCATCCGCTGCTCGGTCGAGTCCACCGGCGGCTCGGTGTTCAACGTGAACACCATCAAGGGCGGCGAGCTCGACCTCGGCTTCGCGCAGTCCGACGTGCAGTTCAACGCCACCAAGGGCCTGAACCAGTTCAAGGACGGCGGGGTCTCGGACCTGCGCGCGGTCTTCTCGGTTCACGCCGAGCCGTTCACGCTGCTGACCCGCAAGGAGTCCGGCATCAAGACCTTCGCCGACACCAAGGGCAAGCGCGTCAACGTCGGCAACCCGGGCTCCGGCACGCGGGCCTCGATGGAGGAGCTGCTCGGCGGTCTCGGCTGGACGATGAAGGACTTCTCGCTGGCCGCCGAACTCAAGGCCGACGAGCACGGCCCGGCGCTGTGCGACGGCAAGATCGACGCGTTCTTCTACGGCGTCGGCCACCCCAGCGCGAACATCCAGGACCCGACCACCACCTGCGGCGCGAAACTCGCGTCGATCTCGGGTCCGGCGGTCGACAAGCTGATCGCCGGGAAGCCGTACTACGCGAAGGTGACGATCCCGGGCGGGCTCTACCCGAACAACCCGGACGCCGCCCAGACCTACGGCGTGCTCGCGACCGTCGTCGCATCGTCCAAGACCCCGGCCGACACCGTGTACCAGGTGGTCAAGGCGGTGTTCGACAACTTCGACGAGTTCAAGAAGCTGCACCCGGCGCTCGCCAACCTGCAGCCCGAGACGATGGTCAAGGACGGCCTGTCCGCGCCGCTGCACGAGGGCGCCCTGCGGTACTACCGCGAGAAGGGCTGGGTGAAGTGACGCCGTCGGGATCCGGACGGCGCGGGTAACACCCTCCGCCCACGGACGGGACGGAGTCGGACGGGCGCCCTCGGGCGCCCGTCGCACTTGAACGCGGCGCGGCGCGGCGCAACCGAGAGGCAGGCGATGGCGAAGCAAGGCACGACGGGCGCGGCCGGATCCTCCGCGGCGGGGGCGGGCGGGCCCGTCCTGGACGAGGCGGGGCTGCAGCAGCTGGTCGCGGAATCCGACACCGGCGGGCGCAAGCCCGGCGGCGCGGTCGAGCAGCTGCTGCTCTGGGTCGCGGTGGGGTGGAGCGTCTTCCAGCTCTGGTACGCGTCGCCGCTGCCCTTCGCGCTCGGCTTCGGCGTGCTCAACGACACCGAGGCGCGCTCCTGGCACCTGGCGACCGGGCTGTTCCTCGCCTTCCTCGCCTATCCGGCGTTCAGGTCGTCGAGCCGCACGCGGGTGCCGATCGCCGACTGGGCGCTCGCGATCGTCGCCGGCGGCTGTGCGGCCTACATCGCACTCGCCGCCGGCGGGCTCGCGATGCGTCCGGGCCAGCCGACGGGCACCGACATCGTGGTCGCGAGCATCGGGCTGCTGCTGGTGCTGGAGGCCACGCGCCGTGCGGTGGGCTGGCCGATGGCCGCGCTCGCGCTGATCTTCATCGGCTACATCTTCCTCGGGCCGTACATGCCCGAGGCAATCCAGCACAAGGGCGCGTCGCTGAACCGGATGCTGTCCCACCAGTGGCTGACCACCGAGGGCGTGTTCGGCGTCGCGCTGGGCGTATCGACCGCCTACATCTTCATCTACGTGCTGTTCGGCGCGCTGCTCGACCGGATCGGCGCGGGCAACTACATGATGCAGGTGAGCTTCGCGCTGCTCGGCCACCTGCGGGGCGGCCCGGCGAAGGTCGCGGTGGTCTCGTCCGCGCTCAACGGTCTGGTGTCCGGCTCGTCGGTGTCGAACGTCGTGTCGGGCGGCATCTTCACCATCCCGATGATGAAGCGCGCCGGCTATGGCGGCATCAAGGCGGGCGCGATCGAGACCTCGTCGTCGGTGAACGGCCAGATCATGCCGCCGGTGATGGGTGCGGCCGCCTTCCTGATGGTCGAATACGTCGGCATCCCGTACTCCGAGATCATCCGGCACGCCTTCCTGCCCGCGCTGATCTCGTACATCTCGCTGTTCTACATCGTGCACATCGAGGCGCTGAAGCTGGGCCTCGAGCCGATGACGAGCGCGCGCGAGCGCGGGGTCGGCGCGACGCTGCTCGCCTGGGGCCTGGGCATGACGGGCACCGTGATGGCGGTGGCCGCGATCTACTGGGTGGCGCTGGGCGCGCGTGCGCTGGCGGGGGACGCCGCGCCCTGGGTGATGGGCGGGCTGCTCGGCGCGCTCTACGTCGCCGCGGTGGTGTTCGCCGCGCGGCGCGACGAGGTCGACTTCGCGCGCTTCGACTTCGAGGTCCAGCCGCAGACCTGGCCGACGGTGCGCGCCGGCCTCGACTTCCTGATCCCCATCGGCGTGCTGGTCTGGTGCCTGATGGTCGAGGACCTGTCGCCGGCGCTCGCGGCGTTCTGGGCCACCTCGGTGCTGCTGGCGATGATCGTCACCCGGCCGGTGCTGGTGGCCGCGGTGCGCCGGCGCGGCGCGCTCGGCGCGGCCTGGCTGCGCGGCCTCGTCGACCTGCGCGAGGGCCTGGCGACCGGCGCGCGCAACATGATCGGCATCGCCGTGGCGACCGCCACCGCCGGCATCATCGTCGGCGCGATCACGCTGACCGGCATCGGCCTGATGATGACCGAGTTCGTCGAGCTGGTCTCCGGCGGCAGCCTCGTGCTGATGCTGCTGTTCACTGCGTTCGTGTGCCTGGTGCTGGGCATGGGCGTGCCCACGACCGCGAACTACATCCTCGTCGCCACGCTGATGGCGCCGGTGATCGTCGAACTGGCCGCGCAGGGCGGGCTGGTGATCCCGCTGATCGCGGTGCACCTGTTCGTCTTCTATTTCGGGATCATGGGCGACATCACGCCGCCGGTCGGCCTGGCGAGCTTCGCGGCGGCGGCGATCTCCGGCGAGGACGCGATCAAGACCGGCCTGCAGGGCTCGGTCTACGCGCTGCGCACGGTCATCCTGCCGTTCGTCTTCGTCTACAACCCGGCGCTGCTGCTGATCGGCGTGGACAGCTGGCCCGAGATCGCGCTGATCGCGCTCGCCGGCACGGTCGCCTCGCTGCTGTTCGCCGCGCTCACGATGAACTGGATGCGGGTCCGGCTGCGTGCCTGGGAATGGCTGGCGCTGGCGCTCGCGATGGTGCTGCTGTTCCGGCCGGACGTGGTGTGGGATGCGATCTACCCCGAGTTCGAGTCGCGGCCGGCATCGCAGGTGTTCCGGATCGCGGGCGAGATGCCCGACGGGCAGCTTCTGGTGGTGCGGATCTCGGGCACCACGATCGAGGGCGACGACGTGAGCAAGACGGTCGCGCTGTCGCTGCCCGATCGGGCCCGGCCGGCGGCCGGGGCGGCCGGGGCGGCGCCGGCCGCCGCCGATCCGGTCGACCCGGTGGCCCTCGGGCGCCAGCGGCTGTCGCAGGCGGGCGTGACCCTGACCGGGCTGGGCGACCGGGTGCAGGTCGCGGCCGTGCGCTTCGGCTCGCGGGCCAAGCGCCAGGGCATCGAACAGGGCTTCGACGTGTCCGAAGTGCTGGTGCATGCCGACCGGCCCTCGGTCCACTGGCCCTACCTGCCCGCGTTCCTGCTCGCCGGTCTGGTCTGGTGGCTGCAGGGGCGCCGTCTGCGCGCCGGGGGCGGGCCGGTGGCCGCGCGGGGTCTCTCGGGGACGGTCGCACCACGTCCGGGCGATAATCCGCGGTGATGAACACCGAACACCTCGCCCCGCCCGCCGCCGCGCGCACCGTCGCGCCCGCCCTTGCGCCCGCGTCCGAGCCCCGCTGGGCCGACCTGGAGGCCGCGCCCGATGCGGCCGGAGCCGCCGCCATCGTCGCCGCGCTGCGCGCGGTGCTGCCGGCGCGCTGCGTGCTCGCCGGCGTCGAGCAGACGCGGCCCTACGAATGCGACGGCCTGTCGGCCTTCCGCAAGCTGCCGGTCGCCGTGGTGCTGCCCGAGACCGAGGAGCAGGTGGTCGCCGTCATGAAGACCTGCCGGCGACTCGACGTGCCGGTGGTGGCGCGCGGGGCGGGCACCAGCCTGTCCGGCGGCGCGATGCCGCACGCCGCCGGCATCGTGCTCTCGCTCGCCCGCTTCAACCGCATCCTGTCGGTCGATGCGACCGGCCGCACCGCGCGCGTGCAGCCCGGCGTGCGCAACCTCGCGATCAGCGAGGCCGCAGCGCCCCACGGCCTGTACTACGCTCCCGATCCGTCCTCGCAGATCGCCTGCACCATCGGCGGCAACCTCGCCGAGAACTCGGGCGGCGTGCACTGCCTGAAGTACGGGCTGACGGTGCACAACGTGCTGCGCATCCGCGGCGTGACCATCGAGGGGGAGATCCTCGAACTCGGCGGCGCCGCGCTCGATGCGCCGGGCCTGGACCTCCTGGCGCTCGCGATCGGGTCGGAGGGCATGCTGCTGGTGGCCACCGAGGCCACCGTCCGGCTGGTGCCCAAGCCGCTGCTGGCCCGCGTGGTGATGGCCTCGTTCGACGACGTCATCAAGGCCGGCGACGCGGTCGCCGCGATCATCGGCGCCGGCATCATCCCGGCCGGCCTCGAGATGATGGACCGCAAGGCGACCGAGGCGGTCGAGCCCTTCGTGAAGGCCGGCTACGACCTCGCCGCCGAGGCGATCCTGCTGGCGGAGTCCGACGGCACGCCGGAGGAGGTCGAGGAAGAGATCGCGCAGCTCGAGGCCGTGCTGCGCGCGGCCGGCGCCACCGCGATCGCGGTCTCGAACAGCGAGGCCGAACGGCTGCGCTTCTGGTCCGGACGCAAGAACGCGTTTCCCGCCGCCGGCCGCATCTCGCCCGACTACTACTGCATGGACGGCACCATCCCGCGCAAGAACCTCGGGACGATGCTGTCGGCGATCGCGGGCATGGAGCGCACCTACGGGCTGCGCTGCATGAACGTGTTCCACGCCGGCGACGGCAACCTGCATCCGCTGATCCTGTTCGACGCCAACACGCCCGGCGAATGGGAACGTGCGGACCGCTTCGGCGCCGACATCCTCGAGCTGTGCGT
Source organism: Burkholderiales bacterium (assembly GCA_003818495.1). Lineage (GTDB taxonomy): Bacteria > Pseudomonadota > Gammaproteobacteria > Burkholderiales > Burkholderiaceae_E > UBA4615. Next base: position 9,837 of record RPRK01000115.1, on the reverse strand, counting down.
CGAGCTCGGCGGCACGGTCACCGGCGAGCACGGCGTGGGCATCGAGAAGATCAACTCGATGTGCGTGCAGTTCTCGCCGGCCGAGCGCGCCGCGTTCTTCGCGCTCAAGCGCGCCTTCGATCCTCCGGGCCTGCTGAACCCGGGCAAGGGCATCCCGACCCTGGCGCGCTGCGCCGAGTACGGGAAGATGCACGTGCAGGGCGGGCGCATCGCGTTCCCCGAGCTGCCGCGCTTCTGACCGCGCCCGGACCGAAGCGCCCGAAGCCGCCCTGAACCCGCCCTGAACCCGCGTCCGAACGAGCCCCGCTTGCAACCGACCGTCCCCCTCGCGGCCGACGCCGCGCCGCCCGCAGCGTCCGTCCCGCCCGTCTCGGACGGCCGGGTCGCCGACCCGGCGCTGCGCGCGCTGCGCGACTGCGTCCGCACCGCCGATGCCGATCGAATCCGCCTGCGGCTGCGCGGCGGCGGCACCAAGGACTTCTACGGCGAGCCCGGCGCCGGCGACGTGCTCGACCTGCGCGCGCTGTCGGGCATCGTCGCCTACGAGCCGACCGAGCTGGTGATCACCGCGCGCTGCGGCACGCCGCTCGCCGAGCTCGAGGCCGCGCTCGCCGAGCACCGCCAGTGCCTGCCGTTCGAGCCGCCGCACTTCGGCCCGGGGGCCACCGTCGGCGGCATGGTCGCCGCCGGCCTGTCCGGGCCGCGGCGCGCCAGCGCCGGTTCGGTCCGCGACTACGTGCTCGGCGCGGTGCTGATGAACGCCCAGGGCGAGCTGCTGCAGTTCGGCGGGCAGGTGATGAAGAACGTCGCCGGCTACGACGTCTCGCGGCTGCTCGCCGGTTCGCTCGGCATCCTCGGCCCGATCGTGCAGGTGTCCCTGAAGGTACTGCCGGTGCCCGCGGCCGAGGCCACGGTGCTGCTGCCGGCGAACCTGCGCGAGGCGATCGACCTGATGAACCGCTGGGGCGGGCAGCCGCTGCCGGTATCCGCCACGGCCTGGCACGCGGGCGATCTCGGCGTGCGCTTCTCGGGCGCGCGCGCGGCGGTCGACGCGGCGGTGCGCCGCTTCGTCGAGCAGCACGGTGCCGAGCGCGTCGAGCCCGCCCAGGCCGCCTCGGTCTGGAGCGGCATCCGCGAGCACACCGATCCGTTCTTCGACGGCGAGGCGCCGCTCTGGCGGCTGAGCGTGCCCTCGACCGCGCCGCCCTTCGAGTTTCCCGGCCGACAGCTCATCGAATGGGGCGGCGCGCTGCGCTGGTTCCGCACCGACGCCGACGCCGCGCGCGTGCGCGAGGCCGCGGCCACCGTCGGCGGCAGCGCGACGCTGTTCCGCTCGCGCGACAAGGCGCCCGGCGTGTTCACGCCGCTGTCGGCGCCGGTGCTCGAGCTGCACCGCCGGATCAAGCGCGAGCTCGATCCGCGCGGCATCTTCAACCCCGGCCGCCTCGTGGCCGGCCTCTAGGACGGCCCGCCGCGATGGAAACCCACCTCGCCGACTGGCTGCGCGGCACCCCCGAGGGGACCGAGGCCGAGTCGATCCTGCGCTCGTGCGTGCACTGCGGCTTCTGCACCGCGACCTGCCCGACCTACCAGCTGCTCGGCGACGAGCTCGACGGGCCGCGCGGCCGCATCTACCTGATGAAGCAGGTGATGGAAGGGGTGCCCCCGACGCGCGAGACGCAGCTGCACCTCGACCGCTGCCTGACCTGCCGCAACTGCGAGAGCACGTGCCCGTCCGGCGTGAAGTACGGCCACCTCGTCGACATCGGCCGCAAGCTGGTCGACGAGCGCGTCGAGCGTCCGCTGGGCGAGCGCCTGATGCGCGGCGCGCTGCGCGAGGGGCTGACCCGGCGCTGGCTGTTCGATCCCGCGATGCGCGTCGGGCAGGCACTGCGCCCGATGCTGCCGGAGTCGATGAAGGCGAAGGTGCCCGAGCGCCGCGATCCCGGACCGTGGCCGGCGCGGACCCACGCCCGTCGGGTCCTGATGCTCGACGGCTGCGTGCAGCCCGCGATGATCCCTGCGATCGACGCCGCGACCGCGCGCGTCCTGGATGCGCTCGGGATCGAGCCGATCGTGGCCGCCGGCTCGGGCTGCTGCGGCGCGATCCGTCACCACCTGAACGATCACGGCGGCGCGCTCGGCGACGTCCGCCGCAACATCGACGTCTGGTGGCCGCACATCGAGGGGCAGGGCGTGGAGGCGATCGTCGTCAACGCCTCGGGCTGCGGCGCGATGCTCGCCGACTACGGCCACCTGCTGCGCGACGATCCGGCCTACGCGCAGAAGGCCGCCCGGGTGTCGTCACTGGTGCGCGACCTGTCGGTGTTCCTCGCGTCCGAGCGCGAGGCGCTCGCGGCCCGCGCCCGCGAGCGGGCCGACGCCCGCGCCGTGCCGCTGCCGGCGCGCGTCGCCTTCCACCCGCCCTGCACGCTGCAGCACGGCCAGCAGGTGCGTGGCGCCGTCGAGGCGCTGCTCACCGCCTGTGGCGCGGAGCTCCAGCCGTTCGCCGAGTCGCACCTGTGCTGCGGGTCGGCCGGCACCTATTCGGTGATGCAGCCGACGCTGTCGAAGCAGCTGCGCGACCGCAAGCTGGAGAATCTCGAGGCTGGCACGCCCGAGACCATCCTGTCGGCCAACATCGGCTGCCTGACGCACCTGCAGTCGGGCACCGGCACGCCGGTCCGCCATTGGATCGAGTGGGTCGACCGGGCGATCGGCACCGCGGTCACCTGACGCGCGCGGGGCCCCGATGCCGGCCGCCTCACCCCTGCCGAGCGGCGGCGTCCCCCTGACGGTCCGCCTGCCCAACTGGGTCGGCGATGCCTGCATGGCGCTGCCGGCGCTGCGCGAGCTCGAGGCGCGCGGTGCGGTGCTCGCGCTGGCCGCGCGGGGCTGGGCGACCGACCTGCTGGCCGGTCACGGCTGGCCGGTGCTCGCGCTGCCGGCCGGCCTGCGGGCCGGCGCCGCGGCCCTGCGCCAGGCCGATGGCCCGCGCCAGGCCGATGGCCCGCGCCGGGGACTGCTGCTGACCAACTCGCTGTCGAGCGCGGCCGCCTTTCGCCTCGCCGGCATCGCCGCACTCGGCCACCGTACCGACGGCCGCTCCCTGCTGCTCGGCCGCGGCATCGGCAAGCCCGACGGGCTGCACGAGGTCGAGGTGTTCTGGCGCCTGGCCGGCGCCGCGGCGCACTGGCTGTCGCTGCCCGGCTGGCCCGCCGCGCCGCCGCCCTCGCTCGGACTCGTGCTGACCGGCGCGCATCGGCAGGCGGCGGGCGCGGCGCTCGCCGCCGCGTCGCTGGCCCCGGACCGACCCTACGTCGTGCTGGCGCCGCTGGCGGCCGGCACCGCGGGCGGCGTCCCGAAGCTCTGGCCCCGTTTCGCCGAGCTCGATGCCGCGCTGCGCGCGCGCGGCTGGGAGACCGTGGTGTGCCCGGGGCCTGGCGAGGAGGCGGCCGCGCGTGCCGCCGCACCGGGCGCCCGCGTCCTCCCCGGCCTGAAGCTGGGCGCCTATGCGGCGGTCTGCGAAGGCGCGCGCGCGACCGTCGCCAACGACTCCGGCCCGATGCATCTCGCGGCGGCGGTGGACGCGCCGGTGGTGGGGGTCTTCGGGCCGAGCGATCCGTCGCGGACCCGCCCCTGGGGCCCGCATGCCGGATGGATCGGCGGCGCGGGCGTCTGGCCGTCGGTCGAGCAGGTGCTCGATCGGCTCGACGGCCTGGATGGGCAGGGCACCGCGGCGGCGTCGCGGGTCGCTCGGCCGGTCTGACCCGGTCCGGGCGGATCGGCCCGGATCGTCGGCCCGGACCGTCGGCCTACCGGGCCGGTCGGCGCTCAGCGGGTCGCCGGCTGCCAGGCGATGAGTTCCCAGCGCACCGAGTCCTCCAGCGCCCGGGACGCGCGGCCGCCGGGTGCGCCGGGCAGGAATGACCCGGTCCACTCGCGGGCGACCCAGCGCCGCACCTGAGGCGAGTACCACAGCGTGTCGGTGCGCTCGGGCGCGTACCGGAACACGTCGGGATGCTGGAAGGTCACGAAGCGCTCGATCCGCAGCGCGTCGAACGTGCCCGCCGGGACCTGCACGCGCTCCCAGCCCACCACCCGCAGCCGCTGCTGCCAGCCGAGCACGCTGCTCGAGCGCTCGCTCCGATAGCGCGACGAGGTCGTGATCCCCTGACCGGCCCGGGCGCCCGGAGGGACCACCGGCATCGCGGCTTCGAAGGCGAGCGGGAAATCGTAGGTGGTGTCGACCAGCACGCTCCAGGGGTCGGCCCAGCGCTCCTCGAGCACCGGGCGCCCGCCGCCCGGGTCGACGCGCAGCGAGATGTCGGGCTTGACGGCCAGCACCTCGACCGTGGTCTCGCCGAGGACCGCGCCGTTGTAGCGGTCGATCAGCCGATACCGCCAGCGGTCGCCGACGCCCAGCCTCGGCACCGGCAGCGGCTCGGCGCCCGGGGGCGCCGGGACGGCCGCCCGGCTCGCGCAGCCGGAACCGAGCACGCCGCCGGCGAGCACCGGCAGGCCCAGCAGTCCGCCGAGCGCACGGCGCCGGGGCAGGTCGATGCGTGTCATCACAGGTCTCCTCGACGCCCTCGCCGGGGCCGGCATCAGCCCGCGACCGGCGAGCGCGTGTAGGCGGTCAGCTGCCAAAGAAGCCAGTCTTCGCGGCCCCGCACCCCGGTGGACGGGTTGTTCGCCCCCATCCCGGTCGCGGTGTAGTCGCCGCGCATCTCGCGCTGCACCCACCGGTTGACCGCCGGCGCGTACCAGAGCGTGTCGCTCCGGTTGGCCGCGGTGCGATCGCTGTCGGGCGACTCGAACGCGATGGTGCGGCTCACCTTGAGGCAGTCGTAGCGCCCGGCCGGCACCTCGACCGTCTCCCAGCCGCCGATGCGCAACTGCTGCGACCAGAGTTTGCGCTTCTGCGTCGTTGGGTCGATGTAGGAGGTCGACGTGGCCGCCGTGCGTCCCGGTTCGATCGGGCCGGGTACCACGGGCACCGGATCGCGGTAGGCGTAGGGCGCGCCGTACAGGGACTCGGTCAGCGCCACCCAGGGCTCCGAGTAGCGCTCCTCGGCGTTGCCGCCGGGTCGTCGGCTCCGGATTCCCAGGCGCAGTTCCGGCGCGACCTCGACCACCTCCCAGGTGGGCTCGTCGAGCCAGCGCCCGTCGAGCCGGTCGATCAGCACGTAGCGCCACCGGTCGCCGACCCGTACCACCGGCGCCGGCGCGGGTCCGGTGGGCAGCTTCGCGCCCGGGCCGCCGGCTGGCGGCACCACCGTGCAGGCCGGCAGCGCGGCCGCCGCCGCGAGCAGCGCGCGCCGCGCCGGATCGGTCAGGCCGGCATCGGCCGTCCGTCGTTGAGCCACAGCACCCCCTTGATCATCCGGTAGAGGTACCAGATGACCGGCACCAGGAACAGGAACGACAGCAGCCCGAAGGTGATGACCGCCAGGAGCAGCGTCGGCAGGAACGACACGACGACCCAGAACAGCGTCCACCAGAACGTGCGGATCATCCAGTTCATGTGGCTCTCGTAGATCGTGCCCCGGGCGTCGTCGCGCTTGATGTAGTTGACGACGAGCGCGATCACCGACAGCACGCCCATCGACAGCAGCGGCCCCGCGATGTGGAGCGCGTAGTCGACGAGGCAGACCTTCTTGAGCGTGTCGAGCCGGTCGGCGTCGATGGTCAGCACGGGTTCGGCGGGCATGCGGGCCTCCTCGTTGGGATGGACCCGATGATGGGGGCGGGGCGGGCGGGCTTCAAGACGCACCCGCCCCGACAGGCCTCACTCGACGGCCTTGACCATGTCCTCGACGACCTTCTTCGCGTCGCCGAACACCATCATCGTCTTGTCCATGTAGAACAGCTCGTTGTCGAGACCGGCGTAGCCGGAGGCCATCGAGCGCTTGTTGACGATGATCGTCTTGGCCTTGTAGGCCTCGAGGATCGGCATCCCGGCGATGGACGACTTCGGATCCTTGGCCGCCGGGTTCACGACGTCGTTGGCGCCGAGCACCAGCACCACGTCGGCCTGGCCGAACTCGGAGTTGATGTCCTCCATCTCGAAGACCTGGTCGTACGGCACCTCGGCCTCGGCGAGCAGCACGTTCATGTGGCCGGGCATGCGGCCGGCGACCGGGTGGATCGCGTACTTCACCGTGACCCCGTGGTCGGTCAGCTTCTGCGCGAGTTCCTTGAGCGCGTGCTGCGCGCGGGCGACCGCCAGGCCGTAGCCGGGCACGATGATGACCGTGTCGGCGTTGGTCATCAGGAAGGCCGCATCGTCGGAGGAGCCGCTCTTGACGCTGCGCTGCGCCTGCCCGCCCGTGCTCGCCGCCGCGGCCTCGCCGCCGAAGCCGCCGAGGATCACGTTGAAGAACGAGCGGTTCATCGCCTTGCACATGATGTAGCTCAGGATCGCGCCCGAGCTGCCCACCAGGGAGCCTGCGATGATCAGCATGCTGTTGTTCAGCGAGAAGCCGATGCCGGCCGCCGCCCAGCCCGAGTAGCTGTTGAGCATCGACACCACGACCGGCATGTCGGCACCGCCGATCGGGATGATGATCAGCACGCCGAGCACGAACGACAGCGCCAGCATCGCGAAGAACGCCGGCCAGCTCTCGGTGAAGGTGAACACCAGGCCGAGGGCGAGGGTCGCGAGGCCGAGCACCAGGTTCAGCTTGTGCTGGCCGGCGAACTGCACCGGCGCGCCCTGGAACAGCCGGAACTTGTACTTGCCCGACAGCTTGCCGAAGGCGATCACGGAGCCGCTGAAGGTGATGGCGCCGATGGCCGCCCCCAGGAACAGCTCGAGCCGGTTGCCCGCCGGGATCGGCGGCCGCGTGACGATGTCGGCCACCACCATGCCGGCCGGCGTCTGCGCGCCGATCAGCAGCTCCTTCGGGAAGCTGGTGATGCCGAACGCCCAGGGCTCGGCGACCGCCGCGATCGCGATGAACACCGCGGCCAGGCCGATCATGCTGTGCATGAAGGCGACCAGCTCGGGCATCTTGGTCATCTCGACGCGCTTGGCCATCACCGCGCCGGCGGTGCCGCCGACGGCGACGCCGAGCGCCACCCACAGCAGGCCGACCCCGCCGGCCTCGGCGCGCATCATGAAGATCAGCGCGATCGTGGTCAGCACCGCGATCGCCATCCCGGTCATGCCGAAGACGTTGCCGCGGATCGAGGTGGTGGGATGGGACAGGCCCTTGAGCGCCTGGATGAAGCAGATCGAGGCGACCAGGTACAGCAGGACGACGACGTTCAGGCTCATGCCGCACCTCCATCACGCTGCGAGGCGGGGGGCTGCGGCGCGGCCGGCTTGCGCCGGAGTTCCACATTGCCCTTGCGGATCATGCCGAGGCGGTCGAGCACCCAGACGGCGGGCGCGATGGCGACGGCGGCGATCACCAGCACCGCGAAGGTCCGCTCCATCCCGGGGGCCGCGAAGCCCTCGGCGAACGAGTCGCCGAACCAGATGGCCACGACGGTCACGAGGAGCAGCACGAAGAACGCGAACGGCCTCATTGCGCGGCCTCCTTCTTCGCCTTCGGCTCTTTCTTCTTGAACATCTCGAGCATGCGCCGGGTGACCAGGAAGCCGCCGAACACGTTGACGGCGGCGAGCGCGACCGCGGCCACGCCCATGAACTTGCCGAGCGGCGTCTGCGTGAGCGCCGCGGCCAGCATCGCGCCGACGATGACGATGGCCGAGATCGCGTTGGTGACCGCCATCAGCGGCGTGTGCAGCGCGGGGGTGACGTTCCAGACCACGTGGTAGCCGACGTAGATGGCCAGCACGAAGATGATCAGGTTGACGACGGTGGGGTTGATCGCTTCCATGTTCAGGCCCTCAGCACCTGGCCGTCGCGCGCGACGAGGCAGGCCTTGACGATGTCGTCCTCGAGATCGATCTTCAGCTTGCCGTCGGCGTCGACGACGAGCTTGAGGAAGTCGATGACGTTGCGTGCGTAGAGCGCCGAGGCGTCCGCCGCGACCAGCGCCGGCAGGTTGGTCTCGCCGACGATGTGCACGCCGTACCGGGTCACGGTGCGGCCCGGCTCCGACAGCGGGCAGTTGCCGCCCTGCTCGACCGCCATGTCGACGATCACCGAGCCCGGCTTCATCGACTTGACCATGTCCTCGCTGATCAGCACCGGCGCCTTGCGGCCCGGGATCAGCGCGGTGGTGATGACGATGTCGGCCTGCTTCACGCGCTCGGCGACCGCGGCCGCCTGGCGCTTCATCCAGCTCTCGGGCATCGGGCGCGCGTAGCCGCCGACGCCCTTGGCGATCTCGCGCTCCTCGTCGGTCTCGTAGGGCACGTCGATGAACTTGCCGCCCAGCGACTCGACCTGCTCCTTGACCGGCGGGCGCACGTCGGAGGCCTCGATGACCGCGCCGAGCCGCTTGGCCGTCGCGATCGCCTGCAGGCCGGCGACGCCGACGCCCAGGATGACGACGCGGGCGGCCTTCACGGTGCCCGCGGCGGTCATCAGCATCGGCATGAAGCGCTGGTAGGTGTTGGCCGCGACCATCACCGCCTTGTAGCCGGCGATGTTGGCCTGCGAGCTCAGCACGTCCATGCTCTGGGCGCGCGTGGTGCGCGGTGCGGCCTCGAGGGCGAAGGCGATCATGCCGAGGCCGGCCATCTGCTCGAGGCCGGCGCGGTCGAACGGCTCGAGCATGCCGACGATCGCGGTGCCCGGCTTCATCAGCATGAGCTCCTCGGTCGACGGGCGGCGGACCTTCAGCACCAGCTCGGCGCCGAACGCGGCGGCCGCATCGGCGATGACGGCACCGACGGCCTCGTAGGCCGCATCGGGCACGCTGGCGCCGACGCCGGCGCCCGACTGCACGATGACCTCGTGCTTCGCGGCGACCAGCTTCTTGACCGTCTCGGGGGTGGCGGCGACGCGCGCCTCGCCGGCGCGGGTCTCGGCCGGCACTCCGATTCTCATGGGGGATCTCCGGAAGCGTAGCCCGCCAGCATACCCCGGCGGGCCCTCCGGAGACGGCCCGGGACCTCGCCGCGGTCGGGTATGCCGCTCGGATAAAATGTGGAATGGCCTATTGGAAACCGAATGCCACCGTCGCCGCGGTCGTCGAGCGAGACGGGCGCCTGCTGATGATCGAGGAGCACACCTCGGAGGGGCTGCGGCTGAACCAGCCCGCCGGCCACCTCGATCCGGGCGAGTCGCTCGCGCAGGCGGCGGTGCGCGAGGCGCTCGAGGAGACCGGCTGGCACGTCGAGCCGACGGCGCTGCTCGGGCTCTACATGGCGCGCTACACGAGCGCCAAGGAAGGGGTCGACGTGACCTACCTGCGGCATGCCTTCGTCTGCAGGCCGCTGTCGCACGACGCGTCGCGCCCGCTGGACACCGGCATCGTCCGGGCCTTCTGGATGACGCCCGACGAGATCCTCGCCGACCGGGCCCGCCATCGCAGCCCCGCCGTCGAGCGCACCGTGCTCGACTGGCTGGCCGGGCGGCGCTTCCCGCTCGACCTGATCTGGACCCATCCGGACGTGGTCGCTCCGCGGCCCGCGCCGTGAGCGACCTGCCCGCATCGCCCTCGGCGTCCGCCATGCCCGCCATGCCGGCCGCCGGTCCCGCGCCCGGCGCGCGCCGGGTCGTCGTCGGCCTGTCGGGCGGCGTCGATTCGGCGGTGTCGGCCTGGCTGCTCAAGGAGCAGGGCTGGGACGTGATCGGCCTCTTCATGAAGAACTGGGAGGACGACGACGACTCCGAGTACTGCTCGACGCGCCAGGACTGGCTCGACGCCGCCAGCGTGGCCGATGTCATCGGCATCGACATCGAGGCGGTGAACT
>RPRK01000114.1 GCA_003818495.1 Burkholderiales bacterium | reverse complement strand
CGGATCGCCTTCAGTCCGATCGTGCCGTCGTGATCCGTGCCGCTGAGGACGATGCCGACCGCGCGCTCGAGCCCCTGCTCGGCCAGCGACAGCATCATCAGGTCGATCGGTCTGGGCGCCGGCGGGCGCCCCGGCGGGTCCGAGAGCTCGAGCGAATCGCCGCGGCACAGCAGCAGCCGCCCCGGCGGCGCGACATAGGCCCGACCGCCTTCGATCGCCGTCGGGCCCTCGACCTGCACCGCCGGCACGGTGCCGGCCGCGGACAGCAGCTCGGCGAGATGACTGACGCTGCCGATCGGCAGGTGGGTGACGACCAGGTAGGCGATGCGCGGATCGGGCGTGGCGGCCGCGAAGAACGCCTTCAGCGCGGCGAGGCCGCCGGCCGAGGCCCCCAGGCCGACGAGCATGGCCGGGGATGCCCCTCGGGGCACCGCGTGTTCTTGCTCGCTCAACGGGAGGTCCTCTCGGTGGTGGGGGCACGCGCCGTGCGGCGCGTACGCTGTGAGGGCGCGTACCGTCAGCGCCGGCGCCGAGGGGCACCGCTCATCAGACAGATCGGAATGCAGCCAAGCCAGGAGGGCGGATCGGGGCGAGCTCGGCGAAGCCAGTATAGGCCTGCGGGCGCCCGCCCCCCGGGACAAGGGCCCGACGCTTGATCGGGCGCAAGGGTCGGGCGTGCGTCGCGGGGGGAGGTCCGCCGGTTCAGCCGAACTGCAGGCCGGCCAGCCGCGCGTACAGCGCCCCGCGCGCCATCAGTTCGGCGTGCGTGCCCTGCTCCACGATCGAACCGTGCTCGAGCACGACGATCAGGTCGGCGCGCTGCACCGTCGACAGGCGGTGGGCGACGACGATGGTCGTGCGTCCGCGCATGGCGGTCTCCAGCGCCGCCTGCACGAGGCGCTCGCTCTCGGTGTCGAGGGCGCTGGTGGCCTCGTCCAGCAGCAGCAGCGGCGCGTCCTTGAGGATCGCCCGTGCGATGGCGATGCGCTGGCGCTGGCCACCCGACAGCCGCACGCCCCGCTCGCCGAGGAAGGTCCGGTAGCCGTCCGGGAGCTGGCGCAGGAAGCCGTCGGCCTGCGCGGCGCGGGCGGCGGCGATCACCTCCTCCTCGGTGGCGTCGGGCCGCCCGTAGCGGATGTTCTCCATCGCGTCGGCCGAGAAGATCACCGCGTCCTGGGGCACCAGCGCGATGCGGGCGCGCAGGGCTTCGAGCGGCCAGCGCTCGATCTCGACGCCGTCGATGCGCAGCGTGCCCGCGTCGCGGTCGTAGAAGCGCAGCAGCAGCTGCAGGACCGTGCTCTTGCCCGCCCCGCTCGGGCCGACCAGCGCGACGGTCCGGCCGGCCGGGATCGAGAGGGAGAGCCCCTGCAGGGCCGGCCGATCGCGCCGCGACGGGTAGGCGAAGCGCAGGTCCTCGAAGGCGATCGACGCCCCGAACGGCGAGCCCTCGGGCACCGGAGCCGGCGCGCTCGGGCTGCGGATCGCGGGCACGGCGCGCAGCAGCTCGTCGAGCCGCTCGGAGGCGCCGGCGGCACGCAGCAGGTCGCCCCAGACCTCGGCGAGCACCGCCGCGCTCGAGGCGACCATCGCGAAGTAGATCAGGGTCTGGCCGAGCTGGCCGGCCGTCATCTCGCCGCGCAGCACCGCGAGCGAGCCGTTGTACAGGCCGAAGATCGCCGAGCCGAAGGCCGAGACGATGATGAAGGCGGTCAGCCAGGCCCGGGTGCGGGTGCGTCGGATCGAGGTGACGAACGTCGCCTCGGTGGCCTCGGAGAAGCGTCCCGCCTCGCGCCGCTGCTGATCGTAGCTCTGCACGACCGGAATGGCGTTCAGCACCTCGGCGGCGATCGCGCTCGAATCGGCGAGCCGGTCCTGGCTGGCCCGCGACAGCTTGCGCACCCGCCGGCCGATGAACACCGCCGGCACCACGACGAAGGCCAGCACGGCGATCATGGTCACCGCGACCTTGGGCACCGTCCAGACGAGCATCCCCAGGCCGCCGACGAACAGCACGGCGTTGCGCAGCCCCATCGAGAAGCTCGATCCGACCACGGTCTGCACCAGCGTCGTGTCGGCCGACAGCCGCGACAGCACCTCGCCGGTCTGGGTCGTCTCGAAGAACACGGGGCTCTGCTGCAGCACGCGCGAATACACCGCGCTGCGGACGTCGGCGATCACCCGTTCGCCGAGCCAGGTGACCATGTAGTAGCGCAGCGAGGTGAACCCCGCGAGCACGGCGGACGCCGCGAACAGCCAGAGGAAGCTGTGTCCGAGCTGGGCGGCGCGCGTCGCCGGATCGCCGCCGAAGCCGGTGTCGATCACGTCGCGCAGCAGGACCGGAACGGTCAGGGTCGCTGCCGCCGCGGCGAGCAGGAACAGCGTCGCGAGCGCGGTCCGGCCGAGGTAGGGGCGCAGCCAGGGCAGCAGCACGCCCAGGCCGGAGAGTCCGGAGGCGGGGGGACGCGAGGCGGGGGGGCGGTCGGCCATCGGGCACGGGAGCGGTTGCGATGCGCCGGACGACGCACGCCGTCAGCGTAGCAGAGCGTCGCGGGCGCCCCCGCCCTAGTGCGCCGGCGCAGGCTTCGCGCAGCGCGCCTTCACGTGCGCCACCATGCTGTGCGCCAGCTCCTCCTCGCCGCTGAAGACCGTGCCCAGTCCGGCATCGCGCATCAGGCGCGACTCGGCCTCGCCATGGCTGCGGACGACGACCTCGATCCCGGGGTTCAGGGTGCGCGCCGTCCGGACCATCCGTTCGAGCCCGACCGTATCGGGAATGGCCACGACCAGCATCGCCGCAGTCGCGATGTGGGCCTGGACCAGGACCTCGGGGTCGGCGGCATCGCCGCTTACGGCAGCGATCCCGGCCTGACGCAGCGCCTCGATCCGCTCGCGGCTGATGTCGATCACCACCACGGGCAGACCGTCGTCGCGCAGGGTCCTCGCGATCTGCCGTCCGACGCGCCCGTAGCCGACGATCACCACCTGGCCGGACAGCACGTCCGGCCCGGTGTCCGCCGGCAGCGCGGCGGACGGGTCCCGGCGGGCGTCCATCGCTCGCGCCCACGCCGAGCGGGCGGTGAGCGCGCGCGCGAGCGGCTCGGCCGACGCCATCACGAAGGGGTTGATCGCGATCGAGATCAGCGCGCCCGCGACCACCAGGCTCATGCCCTCCGGCGGCATCAGGCCGAGCGCGGCCCCGAGCCCGGCGAGGATGAAGGAAAACTCGCCGATCTGCGCCAGGCTCCCCGACACGGTGAGCGCGGTGCGCAACGGGTACCGGAACGCGACCACCAGGGCCGCCGCGGCCACCGACTTGCCCACCACCACGATCCCGACGACGGCGATCACCTGGAGCGGACGATCGAGCAGCACCGCGGGATCGAACAGCATGCCGACCGAGACGAAGAAGAGGACCGAGAACGCGTCGCGCAGCGGCAGCGACTCCTCGGCCGCCCGCGCACTGAACTCGGACTCGCGCATGACCATGCCCGCGAAGAACGCGCCGAGCGCGAACGAGACCGAGAACAGCTTGGCCGACGCGAACGCGATGCCGATCGCGCAGGCCACCACCGCGAGCGTGAACAGCTCGCGCGACCCGGTTCGCGAGACCTGCCACAGCAGCCAGGGCACCGCGCGACGCCCGGCCACCAGCATCACCGCCACGAAGGCCGCCACCTCGAACAGCGTGCGACCGATCGCCCCCCAGGGCGAGCCCGCCGCCTGCGCATCGGGGACCGTGCCGCCCAGCAGGCCGGCCAGCGGCGGCAGCAGCACGAGCACCAGGACCATCGCCAGGTCCTCGACCACGAGCCAGCCGACCGCGATCCGGCCGTTGGACGACTCGAGCGCGCCCTGCGCCTCGAGGGCCTTGAGCAGCACCACGGTGCTGGCCACCGACAGGCACAGCCCGAAGACGAGCGCGCTGCCCCAGGTCCAGCCCCACCAGGCCGCCAGCCCGGCGCCGAGCGCCGTGGCGACCGCCATCTGCACGACGGCGCCGGGCACCGCGATGCGCCGGACGGCGAGCAGGTCGCCGAGCGAGAAATGCAGACCGACGCCGAACATCAGCAGCATCACGCCGATCTCGGCGAGTTGCGCCGCGATGCCGACGTCCGCGACGAAGCCCGGCGTGGCCGGGCCGATCATGACCCCCGCGACGAGATAGCCGACGAGCGCCGGCAGCCGCAGGCGTTCGGCGATCACGCCGAGCAGCAGCGCGAGGCCGAAGCCGACCGCGACCGTGCTGATCAGCGTGACGTCGTGGACCATCGGGGAGGACGCAGGGGCGGGTTGGAATGCCCCGATGGTAGAAGACGCGCGAGCGTCCGCCGCAGCGTAGGGGTTTGCCCGGCGTGGGACCGCGCCGCGTCAGTGCGCGGGGGGCGCGTTCCTCAGCACTTCCTCGATCGTGGTCTGCCCGGCGGCGACCTTCATCGCACCCGCCAGCCGCAACGGCTTCATGCCGTCGCGCATGGCCTTCTGGCGGATCCGGACCAGGTCCGGCCGCTCGTCGACGAGCGCGCGGATGCCGTCGGTCATCGTCAGGATCTCGTAGAGGCCGGCCCGGCCGCGATACCCGGTGTTGCGGCACTCGAGGCAGCCGACCGCACGCCACGCGGTGGACGGGCGGCGGGCGCGGAAGGGCCGGATCATGCCCTCCCAGGCATCCTCGGGCAGCGCATCGTGCGGTGCCTTGCAGTGGGGGCAGAGCGTGCGCACCAGCCGCTGGGCCATCACGCCGATCAGCGTCGCGTTCAGCAGGAAGGGCGCCACGCCGAGATCGAGCATCCGCGTCACGGCGCTCGCCGAATCGTTGGTGTGCAGCGTGGACAGCACCAGGTGCCCGGTCAGCGCCGCCTGGATCGCCATCTCGGCGGTCTGCAGGTCGCGGATCTCGCCGATCATGATGATGTCCGGATCCTGGCGCATCAGCGCGCGGATGCCGTCGGCGAACCCCAGGTCGATGCCGTTGTTGACCTGCATCTGGTTGAACGCCGGCTCGACCATCTCGATCGGGTCCTCGACCGTGCAGACGTTGACCTCCTCGTTGGCGAGCTGGCGCAGCGTCGAGTACAGCGTCGTCGTCTTGCCCGAACCGGTCGGACCGGTGACGAGGATGATGCCGTTCGGACGCCGGGTCATCTCGTCCCAGCGCGACAGGTCCTCGTCCGAGAAGCCGAGGTCGGAGAAGCCCTTGACCAGCACCTCCGGATCGAAGATCCGCATCACCATCTTCTCGCCGAAGACGGTCGGCAGCGTCGCGAGCCGCAGCTCGATCTCGCGGCCCTCGGCGGTCCGGGTCTTGATGCGGCCGTCCTGCGGACGGCGCTTCTCGACCACGTCCATCCGGCCGAGCAGCTTGATGCGGCTGGTCATCGCCGACAGCACCGCCGGCGGCACCTGGTAGACGTTGTGGAGCACGCCGTCGATCCGGAAGCGCACGACGCCGAGCTCGCGGCGCGGCTCGAGGTGGATGTCGCTGGCGCGCTGGTCGAACGCGTACTGCCACAGCCAGTCGACGATGGTGACCACGTGCTGGTCGTTGGCGTCGAGGTTGCGGCCGCTGCGCCCGAGCTCGACCAGCTGCTCGAAGCTGCTGGTGTGGCCGTTGCCGACGCCCTTGCTGGCGCCGCGCACCGAGCGCGCGAGACTGTAGAACTCGACGATGTAGCGGGCGATGTCGACCGGGCTCGCGATGACCCGCACGATCCGCTTGCGCAGCAGCGCGGACAGCTCGTCGACCCACTCGTCGAGCATCGGTTCGCAGGTCGCGATCACGACCTCGCCGGTCCGGACCTCGAGCGGCAGGACGTCGAACCGGGTCGCGTAGCTGCTCGACATCACGTCGGCGACCTTGGCGAAATCGACCTTGAGCGGATCGATGTGCGCGTGCTCGAGACCGCAGCGTCCGGCCAGCCATGCGGTGAGTGCCTCGAGGTCGAGCTCCCGGTGCGGCGCGGCCACGCTGCGCAGCCGGCGCTCGGCGACCGCGACCAGCGCATGGCGGCGCGCCTGCGTCAGCCGGGCATAGCCCACCTGGGTCTGGAGCTGCTCGGCGTCGATCAGGCCGTCCTCGTGCAGGGCGGCCAGCACGTCCTCGACACCGAGGCGGCGGCCGCGTGCGCCGACGCCGCGCGAGGCGACGTCCGTGCGCGGCGATGCCCGCCGCTCGGCGGCGGACTCGGCCACGGTGGACGCGCCGGTCTGGGCCGGTGCCGCGGGATCGGAGAGGACGCGCTTCATTGCGGGCGACGGTAGCACCGGGTCCGACCGGGCACCCGCCACCGACGGACGGACGGTCGACGGGACCGGGCGACGCGGCCAGGATCGCCCCGAGCGGGACGGGGCCGCCCCGCGGTCCCCGGCCCGGACCGCGTCTCAGCCGTCCACGACCTGCTGGCGCAGTGCCTTGGCCCAGCCGCGGGCCGGCAGTCGCCAGCGGCGCTCGACCTCGGCGGCCCGTTCGAAGAGCATCGCGGCGTCGACCGCCAGGGGCGGTCCGGCGAAGGCGAGCACCACCAGGTTGCCCGCCTCGACCGGCGGCAGCACCAGCATCCGCCCGTCGAAGACCTCGGCGATCCTGCGGCGATTGCGCTCGAAGGAGGCGTGGTCGCTGCCGAAGAGGTTGACGACCATCATCCCGGGCTCGGCGATCGCGCGGCGCACGGCGGCATAGAACTCGACCGACTCGAGCACCGGACCGCGCGCGTCGCGATCGTAGAGATCGACCTGCACGACACCATAGCGGCCGCGCGCACGCGGCGCGGCCACGAACTCGCCGGCGTCGCCGAGGACGACCTCCAGCCGGTCGTCGTCCTCGGGCAGCGCGAAGAAGCGGCGGCATGCCGAGATCACCGACTCGCCCTGCTCCACCGCCGTGACGTCGGTGTCGGGCAGCCGCTCCCAGCACCACTTGGTGAGCGCGGCCGCACCGAGCCCGAGCTGCAGCACACGAGGCGGCGGCTCCATGAACAGCAGCCACGCCATCATGTGCCGGATGTAGTCGAGCTCGAGATCGAACGGCTTGCGCAGGCGCATCGCCCCCTGGATCCAGCGCGATCCGAAGTGCAGGTAGCGCACGCCGTCCGATTCGGACAGGTCGATCGGCGGATCGGTGCGGGACGGGTCGGCGCCCGTCGCCCGCGGCCGGCGCCGCGTCGCCTCCTTGGGCCGGCTCATGCTGCGATCCAGCCGTCCGTGCGCAACGCCATCCAGCGCTCGAGCTTCGCCTCGAACGACAGGGCCGCGTGCGCCGGGCTGGTCGACGGCATCCGGTACGTGACCAGCCCCCGAGCCGCGAAGGCCGGCTCGCTGCGGGCGGCGGTGGCGCCGTTGAAGGCGACCGCGCCGAGACCCGGCAGCCCGGCCAGCAGGGCGTCGAAGTCGTTGCCGTGCGCATCGCGGATCGCGGCATCGAGGCTGCCGGTGCGGCGGCAGGCGCCGAGGACGTCCCACAGCGCGACGCGCCGCACGCGCAGCCGCTCGAGCCGCGCCTCGTAGTCGAGCTCGGGCAGCGGCTCGCCGAGCAGCCCGCCGAGGATCGGCCAGAACTGGTTGCGCGGATGCGCGTAGTAGCGGGCCTGCGAGAGCGAGACCTCGCCGGGGAAGCTGCCGAGGATCAGCAGCCGCGGGGCGGCGCCGAGCACCGGCGCCAGCCCGCGCAGCAGCCCCGGGCCGGCCGCCGCCCTCCCCGACCCGCCGACGATCACCGCGACGACATCGCCAGCAGCATCTCGTTGAGCCGCCTGACGAAGCCGGCCGCGTCCTCGAGCTGCCCGCCCTCGGCGAGCAGCGCCTGGTCGAAGAGCAGCCGTGCCCAGCGGTCGGCATCGGCATCGTCGGCCTTCATCCGCGCGACCAGCGGATGCTCGGGGTTGATCTCGAGGATCGGCGTGCGGTCCGGCGCCTTCTGACCAGCCTGCTTGAGCAGCCGCTCGAGCGTGCCGCTGATCTCGTTCTCGTCGGAGACCAGGCAGGACGGCGAGTCGGTGAGCCGATCGGTCACGCGGACGTCCTTGACCCGGTCGCCGAGCGCGTCGCGGATGCGGGCGACGAGCCCGGCGTACGCCTTCGCGGTCTCCTCGACCTTCTGCTTCTCCTCGGCGTCCTGCAGCGAGCCCAGGTCCAGCCCGCCGCGCGACACCGACACCAGCGGCTTGCCGTCGAACTCCTGCAGGAACGACAGCATCCATTCGTCGACGCGATCGGCCAGCACCAGCACCTCGATCTCCTTGCGACGGAAGACCTCGAGGTGCGGGCTGCTGCGGGCGGCGGCCTCGGACTCGGCGGTGACGTAGTAGACCTTGTCCTGGCCGGGCTTCATCCGCGCGACGTACTGCTCGAGCGAGACGGTCTGCTCGCCGGTGCCGGTCGAGGTCGAGGCGAAGCGCAGCAGCTTCGCCAGCCGCTCCTGGTTGCCGAAGTCCTCGCCCAGGCCCTCCTTGAGCACCTGGCCGAACTCCTTCCAGAAGTTCGCGTAGTCGTCGGGGCGGTTGGCCGCGACGTCCTCGATCATCGACAGCACGCGCTTCGTGCAGCCCTCGCGGATCGCGCGGACGTCGCGGCTCTCCTGCAGGATCTCGCGCGAGACGTTGAGCGGCAGGTCCGCCGAATCGACCACGCCCTTGACGAAGCGCAGGTACACCGGCATCAGCTGCTCGGCGTCGTCCATGATGAACACGCGGCGCACGTACAGGCGGATGCCGCGGCGGTGCTGCCGATCCCACAGGTCGAACGGCGCGCGCGCCGGCACGTACAGCAGCTGGGTGTACTCGCTGCGGCCCTCGACCCGGTTGTGCGTCCAGGCCAGCGGTGCGTCGGCGTCGCTGGTCAGGTGCTTGTAGAACTCGCGGTACTGCTCGTCGTCGAGTTCGGACTTCGAGCGCGTCCAGAGCGCGCTCGCCTGGTTGACCGTCTCCCAGTCCGGCGTCTCGCCTTCCTTCGTCGCTTCGGCCTTCATGCGGATCGGCAGCGAGATGTGGTCCGAGTAGCGCCGCACGATCGAGCGCAGGCGCCAGCCGGAGAGCAGCTCGCCGTGGTCGGCGCCGTCCTCGTCGTCGGCCCGCTTCTCGCGCAGGTGAAGGACGATCCGGGTGCCCCGCTCGGCACGCTCGATCGCCTCGATGCTGAACTCGCCGCTGCCGTCGGACTCCCAGCGCACCCCCTCGGCCGCCGGCAGACCGGCGCGGCGCGACTCGACGACCACGCGGTCGGCGACGATGAACGACGAGTAGAAGCCGACGCCGAACTGGCCGATCAGGTTCGAGTCGCGGGCCTTGTCGCCGGTCAGGCTCGCGAAGAACTCGCGGGTGCCGGAGCGGGCGATCGTGCCCAGGTTGTCGATCGCCTCCTGGCGCGACAGGCCGATGCCGGTGTCGGTGACGGTGATCGTGCGGGCCGCCGCGTCGAACTCGATGCGGATCTCGAGCTCGGCGCCGCCCTCGAGCAGCTCGGGCCGGTCGATCGCCTCGAAGCGCAGCTTGTCGCAGGCGTCGGAGGCGTTGGACACCAGCTCGCGCAGGAAGATCTCGCGGTTGCTGTACAGCGAATGGATCATCAGCTGGAGCAGCTGCTTGACCTCGGTCTGGAAGCCCAGGGTTTCCTTCATCGCGCCCATGTCTTGGTGTGGTCTCGGGGAGTTCGGGAGCCGGGTCGGGCCGCGGCGTGCGCGGCCTCCGCCCGGGCGGGTGGCGGGATTATCGGGGCGGTGCGCCGGATTTCAAGCGCTGCCGGCCCCGCTCGAGCGTCTCCTGGAGCGCGCGCAGCATCCTCGGCTCCGACGAGGTCGCGACGTTGAAGCGCATCCAGGTGCTCGGTCGCTGGTCGGGCGAGAACAGACTGCCCGGCGCCATCAGGAAGCCCTGCTCGAGCATGGTCTCGGCCAGCGGCACGGTGTCCAGCCCGGTGTCCGCCCAGACGAACATGCCGGCGGGGTTTCCGGCGAAGGGCCGCAGGCCGAGGCGTTCGAGCGTGCGCGTGACCGGCTCGCGGGCCGCCGCGAGGCGTCCCCGCAGCCGCTCGAGATGGCGACGGTAGTGGCCTTCGGACAGCACCCGGTAGACGACCCGCTCGCCCAGCTCCGGCGTGGTGAGCCCGACCAGCATCTTCAGGTCGGTGAGCTGGCGCGCCAGCGGCGCGGCGCAGGCGATGAAGCCGACCCGCAGGTTCGCCGCCAGCGTCTTCGAGAAGCCGCCGACGTGCAGCACGCGCTCCAGGCGGTCGAGCGCCGCCAGCCGGGTGCACGGCTGCACCGACGCACCGGGGTGCAGGTCACCGTAGACGTCGTCCTCGACGACGCGGAAGTCGAACTCCTCGGCGAGCCGCAGGACCTGGAAGGCCTTCGCCGCGCTGATCGAGGTGCCGGTGGGGTTGTGGAGCACCGAACTCAGCACGTAGAGCTTCGGGCGGTGCATCGCGCACAGCGCGCGCAGCTGCTCGAGATCCGGGCCGTCGGCGAGCCGCGGCACGCCGATCACCCTCAGCCCCAGCAGCGAGAAGCGGCCGTACATCAGGAACCATCCCGGGTCGTCGACGAGGATGGTGTCGCCGGCCTTGGCAAAGGCCTGCGCGATCAGGTCCAGGCCCTGGGTGACGCCGATCGTGGTGACGATCTGCTCGGGCAGCGCGACGATCTCGTGCTCCGAGAGTCGCATCTGGAGCTGCTGGCGCAGCGGCAGGTAGCCCTGGGCCTGCCCGTAGCCGAGCATCGCCGCGCCGTTCGAGCGGCCGAGCGCGCGCAGGCTGGAACCGACCAGCTCGGCGTCCAGCCAGTCTCCGGGCAGCACGCCGCCGCCCGGCATGTCGCGGGTCGGCAGCTGCCGGAACATGTTGCGCAGCAGCCAGACCACGTCCATCGACGGGTTCGGTGTCTCGGCCCACGCGCGCGCGGCGGCCAGGCCGGCACCGAGGTTGCGCTCGCGCACGAAGAAGCCCGAACCGCGCCGGGACTCGATGTAGCCGCGGGCGATCAGCCGGTCGTAGGCCTCGACGACGGTGAAGCGCGAGACGCGGTGATCCGACGAGAAGCCCCGGATCGACGGCATGCGCGTGCCGGGCCGCAGCATCCGCTCGTCGATGCGCTGGGCGAACCAGGCGACGATCTGCTCGACCAGCGTGCGGTCGCTGCCCGCGGTCAGGAAGGAGTCGGGGCGCGCGGGCGGCGCACGGTCTGTCGGGGCGGGCTCGGGCATGGGGGACGATCGCTGTGTCGGGAAACGGACCGGGCCGGCTGGTCGATCGGATCACGAAACCGTACCGGCACTGTACCGCGCCCGCGCGTTAGCATCCAGCCCATGCAACCGCCGCCCCCTCGACACATCGCCGCCCCCCGCTCGCCCGGCGCGACCGGTGCGCGCGGAACTTCGCGATGAGCGCCACCGCCCTGCGCCCGGAAACCCGGGGCCTGCTGCTCGGGGTCGTCGGCGTCGCCGTCTTCTCGCTGACGCTGCCGATGACGCGGCTCGCCGTCGTCGACCTCGACCCCGTCTGGATCGGACTGGCGCGGGCCCTGCTCGCCGCCCTGCCGGCGGCCGCATGGCTGGCCTGGATCGGCGCCCCGCGCCCGCCGCGCGAGCTGCTGCCGCGGCTGGCGATCGTCGCGGGCGGCGTCATCGTCGGCTTCCCGACGCTGAGCTCGGTGGCCATGCGGCACGTCGATGCGTCGCACGGTGCGGTGGTGCTCGGCGTGCTGCCGCTGGCGACCGCGCTCGCGGGGGCCTGGCTGGCGGGCGAACGGCCGTCGCGCAGCTACTGGGTCTTCGCGCTGATCGGCGCGGGGCTGGTCTGCGCGTTCGCGCTGCGCGCCGGTGGCGGACGCCCACAGGCCGCCGACGCGCTGCTGGTGCTCGCGGTGGCTGCGGCGGCGATCGGCTACGCCGAAGGCGCGCGCGTCGCGCAGCGCCTCGGCGGACCGCAGACCATCTGCTGGACCCTGGTCTACGCCGCCCCCTTCCTCGCGCCGGTCGTCGCATGGCTGAGCTGGGTCCACGGCGTGCAGGCCCGGCCGTCGGCGTGGCTCGGCTTCGCCTACGTGACCCTCTTCAGCCAGCTCCTCGGGTTCTTCGCCTGGTACAAGGCGCTGGCGATCGGCGGTATCGCCCGCGTCTCGCAGGTGCAGCTGCTCCAGACGTTCATGACCCTCGCCTTCGCGGCGGCGGTCGCCGGCGAGCGGCCGACGCTCGCGACCTGGGGCTTCGCCGCCGCGGTGGTGGCCGTGGTGGCCGCGCAGCGCGCCACCGGCATCGCCGCTCCCTCCCCCGCTGTCCGTACCGTTCCCGCCGCCCCCTCCGTGAGCCCGAAACCATGACCGACACGCTCCCGTTCCTGCAGGTCGACGTCTTCACCGACCGGCCGTTCCTCGGCAACCCGGTGGCCGTCGTGCTCGACGCCGATGGCCTCGACGGCGCGGCGATGCAGCGCATCGCGCGCTGGACGAACCTGTCCGAGACGACCTTCGTGCTGCAGCCGACCGCAGCGGGCGCCGACTACGCGCTGCGCATCTTCACGCCCGACCGCGAACTGCCGTTCGCCGGACATCCGACGCTGGGCAGCGCCCGCGCGGTGATCGACACGGGCCGCGCGCGGCCGCGGGCGGGACGGCTGGTCCAGCAGTGCGCCGCAGGCCAGGTCGCCCTGCGCGTCGACGACGTCGGCGGTCGGCTGTACTTCGAGGTGCCCGCCTCGCGCGTCGGCCCGGTCGCCGAGGCGGACGCCGCCGCGGTCGCGCGGGCACTCGGGCTCGACGGTCCGCCGCCGCGCCTCGAGGCGATCGACGTCGGCCCGATCTGGCTGACCGCGGCGCTGCACGACGCCGAGCAGGTGCTGTCGCTGCAGCCCGACATGGCCGCGCTCGCGACGATCAGCCGCCGACTGCGGGTCACCGGCGTCACCGTCCACGCGCCGAGGGGGACACGTACCGACGGCCCCTGGAGCGATTCGCCGGACATCGCGGTACGGTCGTTCGCACCGGCAGCGGGCGTGCCCGAGGACCCGGTCTGCGGCAGCGGCAATGCCTGCGTCGCGCTGCAGCGGCGCGCGTCCGGGCAACGCGACGACTATGTCGCGGCGCAGGGCGAGGCGATCGGCCGGGCTGGCCGGATCGCGGTGGCCTTCCGGAACGAGGCGATCGAGGTCGGCGGCGCGACCGTGGTCTGCGTCGAGGGACGCCTGCGGACGGCGTGAGTCCGGGCCGATCCGGGCCGATCCGATCGGCGTCGGACCGAGCCGAATCGATCCGAGCCGATCAGGCCGACTCGAGCGGCGCGAAGAAGCCGTCGACCAGCGCGTCGTCCACCGCGTCGAAGGAAGCCGGCGACCACGCCGCATCGCGCGACTTGTCGATCAGCAGCGCGCGCACGCCCTCCGGGAAATCGGCGTGCCGCTGGCACTGCTTCGCGATTACCAGATCGAGGTCGAGCACCTGCTCCAGCCCGAGCAGCCGACAGCGGCGCATGTACTCGAAGGTGACCCGCGCTGCGGTCGGTGAGCCCTGGGCCAGGTTCTCCAGCGGGCGGGCGAACCAGGGCTCGGTCGCCGCCGCGGCCCGCAGCGCGGCGAGCACCGCCTCGGCGCCGCCCTGCAGGCCGATGCCGCGGATCGTGTCGTGGTGGCGTCGCAGCGCGCTGTCCGGCAGCGCGAGCGGCGCCTCGGCCGCGAAGCCCAGGCAGAACGCACGCAGCCGCGCGCGGTGCGCGGCGACGCCGCCGGTCCAGTCGAGTGCCGCAAGACGCTCGACGAAGGCCGGCTGCCGCGCATGCGCGATCGCATGGTCGGCGAGTCTCGCGTACAGGGCATCCGCCTCGTTGACGATCGCCCCCGTCATCGCCAGCAGCAGGCCCGCCTCGCCCGGCACCCGGTTCAGGAACCAGCCGCCACCGACGTCGGGGAAGAGCCCGATGTGGATCTCGGGCATCGCGAGCTTCAGGCCCTCGGTGACGATCCGCTCGCTGCCGGCCACCGACAGCCCCACGCCGCCCCCCATGTCGACGCCGTGCGCCCAGGTGACGAAGGGCTTCGGGTAGCGATGGATCAGCGCGTCGAGCTGGTACTCGACGTCGAAGAACGCGTCGCCGTAGACGAACCGGCGCGGCCCGCCGGCCCGCACCTGGCGGATCACCTCGGCGACGTCGCCGCCCGCGCAGAACCCCTTCGGCCCGTTGCCGGCCAGCATGACGCAGGCGATCGACTCGTCGGACGCCCACTCACGGAACCGATCGAGCATCGACTGGCACATCGACAGGTTCAGCGCATTCAACTGCCCCGGGCGATTCAGTCGCGCGATGCCGATCCGCCGGCCCGGCGTCGCGCAGTCGACGGTCTCGTACAGCATGTCGTCGGGGGTGGAGGAGGACGGGGGGGCGGTCGGGGTGGCGGTCATGGTGCGGGATCGTTCGGAGGAGCCGCGAGCGTACCAGCGCGGCGAGCTCGCCGCCGGGGCGGAGTCGGGCCGGCCATGCGGCCACGGCGAGTCCGTTCCGACATCGCTGGCAGAGGCCTCGGACACTTCCCTGTGCCTCCTCCTGCGTCGACCGCGCCGCCGTATCCGGTGTCGCGGGTCGGATCGCGACCCCTAAGTCCGGACGGTCTCACCCGTTCGAGCGCGTGGCGTAGGAACTCGGCGCATTCCGGAGTTGCGGGGCTTCACATTCGGTCACGAACGCCTAGAATTTGAGGCAGACGCGCCACCGCTTCGACTGCTTCCGAAGCGGTCGCCGGCCGGTCGCTCACGTTGCTGTCGCCCCCTTCGACATGTCTGGATTCCGCGGTCTTCGCCCGACCCGTCATGCACTCGGTCATGACGATGCGTGCCCCCCTGGGGCGTCGCCCGGAGGGAGATCGCCGCGACATCGGCGACCGCTTCTTCTGATGATGCTGCCGCTCGCCGTCGCCGGATGCGGCGGCGGGTCGGTCGACCCCATCTCCGTGCCGACTGCCGTCGGCGGGGTCAGCCTGGAGGCCCCTCCGACCGGCGGAGCGTCCGGGCCGATCGTGGCACCCGCACCCGCACCCGCACCCGCCTTGCCGGCGCCTCCCACCCCAGCGCCCGAGGCTTCGTCGCGGCCCGTCATGGCCACGGCGCCCGAATTCGGCTCCACATCGGGACCGGCTCCAGCTCCGGCTCCGGCCCCAGGGCCGGCCCCTGCCCCTGCCCCTGCCCCTG